>JAJPHH010000180.1 GCA_021325385.1 Alphaproteobacteria bacterium | reverse complement strand
CCCCTGCGGGTGACGGCGATCGCTCGGCGTGGCTATTGGCGACCAAGACGTTTTGCTGCCGAAACCGGCCGTTCGGCCGTTTCGGTCAGCAAAACGTCTTGGTTGCACAAGGCCGTCGAGGCGGGCGCGGATCAAGGCTCGCGAAGCGCAGCGGAGCGACCGGCGAAGCCGGCTCGGCCTTGAGGCGCGCCCGCCTCGATGGCAGCGCGGTGTTTGGGATTTGCGCGCTCGTTTCTGAGTCTCGACAATCAAAAGCCGGCGAAAAACTCTTGATGTCTCGTTGTTTTTTCGAGGTCCGCGCTCCTGGCGGTTCAACTCGCCCTCAATTTCCCCGGACAGCCCTGAGCGTAGGCGGGGATCCAGAGAACCGCCACGTTTGAGCGTTGGCTCAGCGGGGATTCCCGCTGTCGCGCTAACGGCGGCCGGGTATGCGGTCGCGCGATCACGTCCCATGCGTTTCGCTCTCGCCGGCGAGCCGTCGCAGCAGCTTGCCGACTTCCTCTTGTTGCGCCGCCTGAGCCTCGACCCAGTCGCGAATGAGCTGCTGCTCCTGGCGCATATGATTGACCAGGCCCTGGATGCCCTCGGCGAGATTGGCCATGGCGGCGGCGCTCTTGCGTTGTTCGGTCGGGTCGAAGGCGACCGGCAGCTTGTCCGGGATCATCTCGACCGGCGGCGGCGGCGCTGCGGCGGTCTCGACATGGCCGGCGAGGAAGTCCTCGAGCTCGGTATAAAACCGGTTCTGCGCCTGGCCGGCCTGCAAATCGAGGAAGCCGAGGATCAGCGACCCGGCCAAGCCGAACAGCGACGAGGTGAAGGAGATGCTCATGCCGGCGATCGGCTTCGAAAGGCCGGACTTGAGGTCATCGAACATGGCGCCGGCGTCGGCATTCGTCTGCATCGCGGCGATGACGCCGCCGATCGACCGGACGGTCTCCAGCAAACCCCAGAACGTGCCGAGCAGGCCGAGAAAGACGAGGAGCCCGATCAGATACCGGTTGAGTTCGCGGCCTTCGTCGAGGCGGGTGCCGACCGAATCGAGAATGGCGCGCGAGGTGGCGGTCGACAGGCCGCGCGCGCCGACGCCGGCGTTGAGCAGCGTCGCCATCGGCCCGAGCAAGCGCGGCCCCTTGTTCTCCCGCCAGGGCTTCGCGCCGATCAGGGAATTGACCCAGCCGATCTCGCGAAAGAGCCGAATGACCTGGCGGAACGTAAACAGCGCGCCCAGCAGGAGAACGCCGATAATGAAGCCGTTGAGCCCGGGATTGGCGTAAAAGGCCGATTCGATCTGCCGCCACAGAATGAGGACGACAAAGGCGACGATGATCAAGAACGCCGCCATCCCGACCAGGAATATGCGGGGCGAGGTCAAGGGGCGGATATCGGTTTCGGTCGCCATGCGGTGAGGGCCGTGTCGCATCAACATGCGCGCCGCACCCTACCAGAAATCGCGCCGGAGGCGCCACGCGCCCGAAGCGGGAACGCCGGCGGGCGCGTCGGGGAATAGGAAGCTTGCGTCGGCGCGCCGCGCGCCGTCAATTCGGCAAGCCGCGGCGCTCGGGTAATTCTGACCATCGGCCGCTCTATGGCCATAACTTGTCGCCGAATTGTGGCTAAACGAATGTGGCCGACCTCGCTCATCCCGCCCTGAGCAGCGCCAGCATTTCGCGGTGCATCGCCTCGTTGCCGGCGCAGATCGTGCCGGTCTCGAGAAAATTCTCTTCGCCGTCCGCGCCGGTGACGAACCCGCCCGCCTCGCGGATGAGCAGGGCGCCGGCGGCCATATCCCAGGAATTGAGGCCGCGCTCCCAAAACGCGTCGAAGCGGCCGGCGGCGACATAGGCGAGGTCGAGCGCCGCGCAGCCCATGCGCCGCACATTGACGACCTTGCTGATGACCGCGGCGAGTTCGGCCTTGAAGCGGGGATGCTGCGCGGCCTTGCCGAGATGCGGCACGCCGCAGCCGATCAGGGCCTGCGACAAATCGCGGCGCGCCGCGACCCGCAAGCGGCGGTTTTCGCCAAAAGCGCCTTGGCCCTTTTCCGTGACGTACATTTCGTCGGTGGCGGGATTGTAAATGACGCCGGCGACGATCTGGCCGTCGCGCTCGAGCGCGATCGAGACGGCGAACATTGGAATGGCGTGCAGGAAATTGGTCGTCGCGTCGAGCGGGTCGATATGCCAGGTATGCGTTTTGTCCGAGCCCTCGACGCGGCCGCTCTCCTCCATGACGAAGCCGTAGCCGGGCCGCGCCTTGGATAATTCCTCAAACAGAACCTTTTCCGCCCGCTTGTCGGCGAGGCTGACGAAATCGCCCGGCCCTTTCATCGACACCTGCAGATTGGCGATCTCGCCGAAATCGCGCTTCAACCCGCGCCCCGCCTTGATCGCCGCGCTGGTCATCACATTCATCAGAGCGGAGCGAATCATCCAAGGCGTCCCATCGGCGTTGCGGCCGCCGCGGCGGCCCGGGCGCTCATCTGCCCGCCGCCCCTTGCAAGGTCAAGACGGCATGCGGTTGCGCGGCGGGCGCGGCCATAGGAAGGTGGCGAACAGCCCTATGGAGCTCGGCGGAGCCGGAGCCGGATGCACACGGACCTAGAAATCGCCCGGGCGGCGAAGCTCGAGGCGATCGCGGCGATCGCGGCCAAGCTCGGCCTCCCCGAAGCGGCGCTCCACCCTTATGGCCGCCACATCGCCAAGATCGATCCCGATTTTCTTGCCGGGCTCGACCAGCGTCGCGACGGCAAGCTGATCCTGGTCACGGCGATCAATCCGACCCCTGCCGGCGAAGGCAAGACCACGACCACGATCGGCCTCGGCGACGCGTTGAACCTGATCGGCAAGCGCGCAATCATTTGCCTGCGTGAGCCGTCGATGGGGCCGGTCTTCGGCCAGAAAGGCGGCGCGACCGGCGGCGGCCGAGCGCAGGTCGCGCCAATGGTCGACATCAATCTGCATTTCACCGGCGACTTCCACGCCGTCGCGGCGGCAAACAATCTCCTCGCCGCGATGATCGACAATCACGTCCATTGGGGCAATGAGCGCGGCGTCGATCCGCGCCGCGTCGTCTGGCGACGCGCTTTGGACGCCAACGATCGCGCGCTGCGCCAAACCGTCGTCGCGCTCGGCGGCGCGGCCAACGGCTATCCGCGCGAGGACGGCTTCGACATCGTCGTCGCCTCCGAGGTGATGGCGGTCTTTTGCCTGGCGCGGGACATCGACGACTTGCAAAACCGCCTTGGCCGCATGGTCGTCGCCTATACGCGGGAGAAACAGCCGATCACGGCCGACGATCTCAAGGCGACCGGCGCGATGACCGTCCTGCTCGAGAAGGCGCTCAGGCCGAACCTGGTCCAGACCTTGGAAGGCTCGCCCGCTTTGGTCCATGGCGGGCCCTTCGCCAACATCGCGCATGGCTGCAATTCGGTGATCGCCACCCAAGCAGGCCTCAAACTCGCCGATTACGTGGTGACCGAAGCCGGTTTCGGCGCCGATCTCGGCGCAGAAAAGTTCTTTGACATCAAATGCCGGCAAGCGGGTTTGACGCCGTCGGCGGCGGTCATCGTCGCCACCGTGCGCGCGCTGAAAATGAACGGCGGCGTCGGCCGCGACGCCTTGGCAATCGAGAATCTCGGCGCGCTCGAAGCCGGGCTGGCCAATCTCGGCCGCCATGTCGCCAATATGCGAAAGTTCGGCGTGCCGATCGCCGTGGCGATCAATCATTTCGCGACCGATACGCAAGCCGAACTCGCCTTGCTCATCAGAACCGCGCAGGAGAAGTTCGGCGTCGAGGCGATCGTCTGCCGCCACTGGGCCGACGGCGCTCGCGGCGCCGAGGACCTCGCCCGCCGCGTCGTCGAACTCGCCGAGAGCGGCGCGGCCCGCTTCAAGCCGCTCTATCCGGACGACCTGCCGCTTTGGGACAAGGTCAAAATGATCGCGACCGAGATCTATGGCGCGAGCGACATTTCGGCCAGCGCCGCAGCGCGGCGGCAATTCGTCGACCTCGAGGCCGCCGGTTACGGCGCCTTGCCGATTTGCGTCGCCAAGACGCCCTATTCGTTTTCAGCCGATCCGAGCCTGCTCGGCGCGCCGAGCGGTCACGTTCCGCCGATCCGCGAATTGCGCCTTCGCGCCGGGGCCGGCTTCGTGGTGGCGATTGTCGGCGACATCATGACCATGCCCGGCCTGCCGCGCCGGCCGGCTGCGGAGCGGATCGGCTTACGTAACGGGGTGGTCGAAGGCCTGTCCTAATCTCTGTTCGGCTCAAACCGAAGGCGCGCCTCGCTTCGCAGACAGGGATTGGCTATAGATCGGCCCGCGCCGAGCAAGGGGGGCTCGCGCGGCGCTCAAGGGGCGGTGCGATGGACGTGCATTCTCTGCTTAATCGCGCCAAGCGCCTCGCCGTCATGGCGCATGACCTTGCGACGACGCCGGTGGCGATCGGCTTGGCGCTTTACTTGAGCTTTCCGGAGACGGCGAAGCTTCAAGTCGAGGCTTTGGCCTGGATCGTTCCGCTCTTCACCGTTTACGCCGGCGCGATTTTCCGTTTTTTCCGGCTTTACGAAGCCAAATGGCGCTTCGCTTCGCTGCCGGACCTCTTCAACATCTTCCGCGCCGCAAGCACGCTGGCGATCACGCTGACAATCGTCGACCTCGCTCTGGTCGCGCGCGGCGCCGTCGCCGGCTTCGTCTTCGGCGAGAAAGTGTGCTTCCTCTACTGGATCCTGCAATTGGTTCTGCTTGGCGGTCCGCGCATCGCCTATCGTTATTGGCGCTATGCGCAGGCGCGGCGCGTGGGGCGGCGCGAGCGCGCGCCGTCGATCCTGGTGCTCGGCCGGGCGAACGAGGCGGAGATCGTGCTGCGCTCGCTGGAGGAGGGCATGCGCCGCCGCTTTCTGCCGCGCGGCGTGCTTTCGCCGCGCGCCTCGGATCGCGGCGCAAGGATCCGTGGCGTGCCGGTGCTCGGCGGCTATGACGAATTGGAGCGCATCGTCGGCGACGCCAATGACGACGGCCGGCCGATCGCCCGGTTGGTCTTCGCGCCGAGCGAATTCACGTCGAGCGCGGAATCCGAGCGCGTCGTCGCCACCGCCCGGCGCCTCGGCCTGGCTTTGTCGCGGCTGCAAACCGTCGAATTCGGCGGCTCGGCTCTGACGCCGATCGAGATCGAGGACCTTTTGTTTCGCCGCTCGGTCGAGACCGATCGCGACCGGCTCGCCCTCTTCGTCAAGGGCCGGCGCATCCTCGTCACCGGCGGCGGCGGCTCGATCGGCTCGGAGATTTGCGCCTGCGTCGCCGCTCTCGGCGCGGCCGAACTTCTCGTCGTCGACAATTCCGAACCGGCTTTGTTCGCCGTCGGCGAAACGCTCGGCGCGCGCAACCTTGCGGCCAAGCTCCGCCTGACCGTCGCCGACGTGCGCGATCGTTCGCGCATCGAAGCGCTCTTCAACGAGTTCAAGCCCGATCTCGTTTTTCACGCGGCGGCGCTGAAGCAATTGCCGCAGCTGGAGATCGACTGGGCCGAAGGCGTGAAGACCAATGTGCTCGGCACGGCCAACGTGGTCGACGCCGCCGTCGCAATCGGCGCGGCGGCCGTGCTGATCTCGACCGACAAGGCGGTCGATCCGGTCTCGGTTCTCGGCGCGACCAAGCGGCTCTCCGAAATGTACGGTCAGCTCGTCGACGGCGGCCGCGCCGGCGCGCCGCGCATCATTTCGGTTCGCTTCGGCAACGTGCTCGGCTCGGTCGGCTCGGTCGTGCCGAAATTCAAGGCGCAAATCGAGCGCGGCGGACCGGTCACCGTCACCCATCCCGACATGGTGCGCTACTTCATGACCGTGCGCGAAGCGGTCGACCTCGTCATTTCCGCCGCTTCTCACGCCGCTTCGGGCGTCGGCGGCGACGAGCGGGCCTCCGTCTATGTCCTCAAAATGGGCCAGCCGGCGCGCATCGTCGATCTCGCCGAGCGCATGATCCGCCTCGCCGGCTATGAGCCCGGCGTCGACATCGAGATCGTCTTCACCGGGGTGCGCCACGGCGAGCGCCTCAACGAAATTCTATTCTCGGCCGACGAGCCGATGGTCGATATCGGCGTGGACGGCGTCACTGCGGCTCAGACGCCGCGGGTCGACCGCGCCGCCATGGCCCGCTGGCTCGCAGAGCTGGCGAGCGCGGCGCAATCCGGCGATCGCGCCGGCGCCGAACGGGTCTTCGCCGAGGCGATTCCGAGCTATAAGCGCGCCGCGCAGCGCGCGGCCTCCGTCACCGACCTTGCCGCGCGCCGCGCCGCGCTGGGCGCGGATCGCTTGCGCGCGGGCGAGTGAGGGTACGGAGTCGGGAGAAAAGGTACAGTGCTCCTAATACTTCCTTCCATCGGAGACCTCCGCAAAATAGGCGTCAAGGACACGCGGTGTCCTTTGCGCTTCCTTCGTGACCTTAGTGTTTGACATCTTTCAACACAAAGGTCGCCAAGGAAGCACAAAGATCACAAAGACGCATGATCAGAGCTATTTTGCAAAGGTCTTCGTCGGGAGAAAGGCGTCGCGTTTCATAGGCCCGCCAGAAACTCCAGCAGCGCCGCATTGACCTCGTCGGAGCGCTCCTGCTGTATCCAATGGCCGGCGCCCTCGATGATCAGCTTGCCGCGCAAATCGGCGAGCAGATCGTCCATGTCTTTCAGCTGCGCTTCGCCGAGCGGCCCGGAAATGACGCCGTCGCGCGAACCGGCGATGAACAGCGCGGGCTGCGCGATCTTGGCGTCCCGCCAGGGCGCGGTCAGCGTCCAATTGCGATCGATGTTGCGGTACCAATTGAGCCCGCCGCGAAAGCCGGTCCGCCGGAAAATATCGGCGTAATGAGCGATCTCGGCTTCGCTCAGCCACGCGGGCGGGGCGTCGGCGATTTGCGCGTCTTCGAGAAAGCCCTTGCCCGGCTTCATGATCAGCGACAGGCCGCGGCCGTAGAAAGCGGCGCGCATCGTTCGTTCGACGTCGCGCTCGAACTCGGCCTCCGCCTGGCCGGGCGGCTGGAAATAGAGCCAGTAGAACGTCTCGAGACCCTTGCGCCGGAGAATGTCGAGCGGCGGCGCCGGGCCGCGCCGCCTGTACGGCACGCTCAATCCCGCCACGGCTTGGAACAGATCCGGGCGGAACAGAGCGCAATGCCAAGCGACATTGGCGCCCCAATCATGGCCGACGACGATCGCTTGGCGCTCGCCGAGCGCGCCGATGAGCGCGACCATGTCGCCGACGAGATCGAAAATCGAGTAGGCGTCGATCGCCTCGGGCGCGCTGGTCGCGCCGTAGCCGCGCATATCCGGCGCGACGACGCGATAGCCGGCCGCGGCGAGGACCGGAATCTGCCGGCGCCAGGAATAGGATAGCTCCGGCCAGCCGTGGCAGAGAAGAACGAGCGGACCGGCGCCCTCCTCGACGAAGGCGATGTCGAGGCCGTTGGCGCTGAGAGTTCGTCGGGTCGCGGCCATGAGGCTCTTGCCTATTGGGGGCGAATGATCCCCTTCTTGAGAATGATATTGCCGTAGAGCCGCCTTTCGCCCGTAGCGACGATCGCGAAAGACTCTCGCGCGCGCTCATAGAATTTGAATCGCTCCAGCGCCGCGAGCCTGAATTTCGGGCCTTCCCGCTTTTCAATCACGCTGCGGAATTCATCGAAAATCGGCGGCTCCTTGGCGCCCTTCTCGACCGGATTCATCACCCAGCACGCTTCCGGGACGAAATCGTCGAGCGGCATGACTGACAGGATCGCATCGAGAGCCGTCGTGGCGCTGACCGCGTCGAGCCGGATCACGTCAGGCCCGGCCGAACTCGCCGGATAATTGGCGTCGACGACAGTCAGTTCGTCGCCATGCCCCATGGCGCGCAGCGCGTAGATCAAATCGGGCGACAGAAGCGGATCGAGACCTTTGAGCATGGCAGGCGAAGCCTTTGGGAGGAAGGATGTCTACTTTTTGAATTGCGCCTCCGTCATTGCGAGCGAAGCGAAGCAATCCATTCACAGGGCTGAGTTCTGCGAATGGATTGCGTCGCTTCGCTCCTCGCAATGACGGGGCTTCAACATCACCGCGGCGTTGGCGCGTCCGCCCGCATCAGCCCTGCGGCTTTCAGATCGCGCCACAGCGCGGCCGGGATTTTGACGCTGAGCATTTCGCCGTTGCGGCGCACCTCGCTCGGCTTCTGGCCGCCGGGTATGACCGAGACGATCGCCGGATGGCTGACGGCGAAGCGAAGCGCGGCCTCGGCGAGCTTCACCTTGTGCTTGACGCAGATCGCTTGAATATTGGCGACGCGGTCGAGGATCGTCTTGGGCGCCGGCTTGTAATTGTAATAGGCGCCCGGCCGGGGGCCGGTCGCGAGAATGCCGGAATTGAACGGCCCGCCGATGACGACGCCGATCTTCTTCTCGACGCAGTAAGGCAGGAAGCTCTCGAGCGCCTCCTGCTCGAGCAGCGTATAGCGGCCGGCGAGAAGGAAGACGTCGAAATCGCCGGCCCGCGCCAATTGCTCGGCGATCTCCCATTCGTTGACGCCGGCGCCGAACGCTTTGATCGCGCCGCTGTCGCGCAATTTGAGCAGCGCCTTGTAGCCGCCCGACATCAGTTCCTTGATGCGCTGGTCCGCCGCTTCCTTGCTGCCGTGAGTGAACGTGTCGACGTCATGGGCGTAGACGATGTCGATATGATCGAGGCCGAGTCGCTCGAGCGAAAATTCAAGCGAGCGCATCACCCCGTCGTAAGAATAGTCAAATCGTTCGGTTCGGGCGGGCACTTCGAAAAACTGATCCCGGCGCGTCCGCTGCTCGGGCGTCGATAATTCGAGCAGCCGGCCGACCTTGGTCGAAATCAGATAGGAATCGCGCGGCTTGGCGCGCAGGAACCCGTTGAGGCGAGTCTCGGATAGGCCGAGGCCGTAGAGCGGAGCGGTGTCGTAATACCGGCAACCGATATTCCAGGCGGTATCCAGGGTCGCGCGCGCTTCCTTCTCGGTCAGAGGCCGGTACATGTTGCCGAGGGGCGCGGCCCCGAAGCCAAGCTCGGTGAATTGCAGTTCTGCGCCGCCGCGCGCGGCGAATTTCCGCTTTCTCATCGCATGCGCGCGCGAAGCCCCCGCCATCGCCGCGTCCCCTTCCTTGCTTGTTGACGATCACGCCCGCCAGCGCCCGAAGAACGGGCATCATAAGCGCGGTTGATCCGCCGTCAACGCGACAAAATGAGATTCGCGGCGGCCGTGGCCGAAAAGTCGCGACGTTTAGAGACAATAGCGATTTGTTCCCTCGGGTCGCGCCCGTCGCGACGAATTTCTCGCAACGGCGCCGAACCGTCATGCCCGCCGGCGGTTCGAGCGTACGGGGCGCGCTCATTCCTTCGACGGCTCCCGGGCCGGCTGGAGCCTTGTGCGCCGCATTTAAAGCCGTTCCGGCCGAGGGCCTTGCATCGGCGCCCGCCGCAGCCCAAATTCAGGCCGACACAGGAGATTGCGTCATGACATCGAAGCTCGAACAGCTGCGGGCGATGAGCATTGTGGTCGCCGATACCGGCGATATGGAAGCGATCCGCGCCTTTAAGCCGACCGATTCGACGACCAATCCGAGCTTGATCCTCAAGGCGACGCAGATGCCGGCCTACGCTCATCTTGTCGACGAGGCGGTGCAATG
Organism: Alphaproteobacteria bacterium; assembly: GCA_021325385.1. Taxonomy (GTDB): domain Bacteria; phylum Pseudomonadota; class Alphaproteobacteria; order Rhizobiales; family Beijerinckiaceae; genus Roseiarcus. The sequence goes on along the minus strand of JAJPHH010000180.1, from coordinate 22,256 downwards.
GGGCAGCCGGCGCGGCGCGCCGCCCAAAGCCGTCACCGATCGGCTCGCGGTCAATTTCGGCGTCGAACTGACCAAGATCGTGCCAGGCCGGGTCTCGACCGAAGTCGACGCCGATCTCTCTTTCGACGTTCAGGGCTCGATCGCCAAAGCCCGATCGCTGATCGCCGATTATGAAGCCCGCGGCGTTTCGCGCGACCGCATCTTGATCAAGCTCGCCTCGACTTGGGAGGGCGTCCAGGCGGCGACCGTGCTGCAGAAGGAGGGCATCGACTGCAACATGACGCTGATGTTCTCGCTTGCCCAGGCGGTCGCCTGCGCCCAGGCCGGCGCTTTCCTCATCTCGCCCTTCGTCGGCCGCATTCTCGATTGGCATGTGAAGAATGGCGGCGGGCCCTATACGCCGGAAACCGATCCGGGCGTGCTCTCTGTGCGGCAGATCTACGCTTATTACAAAGCCTATGGGATCAAGACGGTGGTGATGGGCGCTTCGTTCCGCAACACCGGCGAGATCGAAGCGCTCGCCGGCTGCGACCGGCTGACGATTTCGCCGCATCTGCTCGAGCAGCTCTCGCAAGACGAGGGCGCGCTCGAGCGCAAATTGTCGCCCGATTCGGTCAGAAACGCTCCGGCCAAGTTCGATATCGACGAGAAGCTGTTCCGCTGGATGATGAACGAAGACGCCATGGCCTCGGAAAAGCTCGCCGAAGGGATCCGGATTTTCGCGCACGATCTGGCGTCGCTTCGTAAAGTGGTCGATACGCGCCTCGCTGCCGCGGCGTAACTCCCTCTCCCGAAGGGAGACGGGTCGGCGGTGAAGGACGCCGCCTAATCGAGCGACGTACTTCGTCCTTCGGCGTACCGCCTCCCTTCGAAGACCTCTGCAAAATAGGTCTGATCATGCGCCCTTGTGATCTTTGTGCTTCCTTGGCGACCTTTGTGTTGAAAGATGTCAAACACTAAGGTCGCGAAGGAAGCACAAAGGACACCGCGTGTGCTTAACAGAGGTCTCCCTCGACATAAGGGTTACGCCGGCGGCTCCGGCCACGGTCTGGCGTTTGCCTTGCGCATCTCCTCGAAGGCGCGCGCAAAGCCGAGCACCCCGACGTCGTCGAAGCGGCGGCCGATAATCTGCAACCCGATCGGCAGGCCGTCCGACGAATAGCCGCAATTGATCGAGGCGGCCGGCTGTTCCGACACGCTGAACGGCAGCGTGAAGCCGATATGAGGAAAAGGATGGAGCGGATCGTTGCTCGGCGAGGGGTCCTCGGCCCGAAAGGCGACCATCGGCGCGGTCGGCGAAATCACGAAATCGAAGGGCAGGGTCGCCGCGATCGTCGCCCGCCGCATCGCCATGATCTCGGCATAGCCGCGGCCGACATCCTCGCCGGTCAGCGGCGCCGCCGATTCGGCCCAAGCGAGAATGAAAGGCAGTATTTTCGCCCGCCGCTCCGCCGGCAAGGCGGCGATGTCGAGATGCGAGCGCATGCGGAAGAAGCGATCCCAACCGTCAAGCGTCTCCTGGGCGAGGAAGGGCGCCAGAGGCTCGACGATCGCGCCGGCGCCGGCGAGGTCGCGCGCCGCCTGTTCGACGGCCGCGCGCGTTTCGGGGTCGGGCGCCGCGCCGCAGCCGGTCTCCAGCAATAGACCGATCTTCAGGCCGCGGATTTCGACTGGCTCCACGCGCCAATCGAGCGCTTGCGGCGGCAGGCTCATGAAGTCGCGGTCGTCAGGCAGCGACAGAACGCTCATCATCAAGGCCGAGTCTTCGACCAGGCGGGTCATCGGCCCGGCCACTCGGCCGAGATAGGGCGGATCGATCGGGACGCGGCCGAGGCTCGGCTTGAGCGCGAAAATGCCGCACCAGCCGGCCGGCAGGCGGACCGAGCCGCCAATATCCGTGCCGAGATGCAGCGGCCCATAGCCGGCGGCGGCCGCGGCGCCGGCGCCGGCCGACGAGCCGCCCGGATTGCGGCTCAAATTCCAGGGATTGCGCGCCAGCGGATGAAAGCTCGACAGGCCCGAGGACAGCATGCCGTAATCCGGCATCGTCGTCTTGGAGAAGACGATCGCGCCCGCCTCTTTGAGCCGCGCCGCCGGCGGCGCGTCCTCGGCGGCGGGAATGAGCTCGCTCGCCGCCGTGCCGAGCGGCGTCGGTTCGCCCTTGGTGGCGATATTGTCCTTGATCGTGGCCGGAACGCCGTCGAGCGGGCCGATCGGCGCGCCGCGCAGCCAGCGCGCTTCCGACGCCCTGGCCGCGGCGAGCGCGCGCTCGGGATTGAGCAGATAGGTCGCTTTGATATGCGGCTCGAAGCGCCCGACGCGATCGAGCACGTCCTTCATCGTTTCGACGGGAGAGAGCTTGCGGGTCTTGTAAGCGGCGAGAAGTTCGACGGCGGAGAATTGGTGCGGGGTCATTCTTTAAGAGAGCCTAGCCTTGACGCTTGTGTCATTCCCGCGAAAGCGAGAAGCCGGAGGCCGCCGCGCCCGTTGGAACACCGCGCTGGATTCCCGCTTTCGCGGGAACGACAGGTACGTTGCACGCAGCAAGTCCTGCGTCGCGCGATGCGACGCAGGGGGCGAATGTTGGGCTCACTCCTTCCAGGACATGGCCGAAAGATCATTGGCGAAGATCGGCGAATTCTTCCATAGGCCCTGCAGCTTCGCGTTGGCCACCGTGATCTGCTGAAGCTGGAACAGGAAGACGTTGACGCTGTCGTCGGCGATCTTCTTCTGCGCTTCGCCGATATATTTCTTGAACGTCGCAAGGTCGGGCGCGGCGTTCATCTTGGCGATGATCTCCTGGAAGTCCTTGTTGTCGTAGCCGAAATAGTAATCGGGGTTGGCGTAGATATCGATGTCGAGCGGCTCGACATGGCTGATGATGGTCAGGTCGAAATTGTGGCCCTTGAACACGCTCGACAGCCACTGCGCCCATTCGACGTTCTCGATCTTCGCCTGGATGCCGATTTCGGCGAGCTGAGCGGCGATGATTTCGCCGCCCTGCCGCGCATAGGGCGGCGGCGGCAGGATCAGCGAAAGACTCAAAGGCGTCGTCACGCCGGCTTCTTTCAACAAGGCTTTGGCCTTTTCCGGATCATGCGGATATTCGCCAGTCAGATCGATATAGCCGGGATCGTTCGGCGTGAGGTGCGAACCGATCGGCGCGCCATAGCCGTTCTGCGCGCCATCGATGATCGCCTTGCGGTCGATCGCGTAAGCGAGCGCCCGCCGAACCCGGACATCGTCGAGCGGCTTTTTTCGATTGTTGATGGCGAGGATCGTCTTGCCCTCGGTGCCGCCGATCGTCACCTGGAAGCGCGGATCGTTCTTGAACTGGTCGACAGCCTGGAAATTGCCGAAGCGCGGGAAGGCGTCGACATCGCCCGCGAGCAGCGCCGCGACCTGCGCGGCCGGATCATTGATGATGCGGAACGTCGCCTTGGCGATGGCGATCTTGCTCGGGTCGCGATAGCCGTCCCATTTCTCCAGAGTGACGGACGAGCCCTTGTTCCAATTGGTCATCTTGTAAGGGCCGGTGCCGATGGGATTGGTGGCGTTGGTGGCGGCGCTCTTCTCGTCGACAATGACGGCCGTGTTCATGCCGAGGTGGAACAGGGCCTCGAAGCTGGGCTGTTTGAAGGTGAGCGTGACCGTCTGCGGGTCAGGCGTGTCGATCTTCTCGATCGAGGCGAAGAAAGCCTTATCCTTGTTGGTCGAATCCTTCGCGGCGGCGCGCTCAAAAGAGAAGCTGACGTCCTTCGAGGAGAAAGGCTCGCCGTCTTGGAATTTGACGCCGGACTTCAGCTTGAAGGTGAGCGTCTTGAGGTCGGGCGACAGCGTCCAACTGTCCGCGAGCAGGGGCGTGACCGAGAAATCTTCGTTGATCTTCGTCAGGCCCTCGTAAATGTTGTAATGCGTGATCTCGCCGATCGCCGCCGCGGCGCCGGTCGTTGGATCGAGGCCCGGCGGCTCGAGAATCATGCCGATGGTGACGCTGTCCTTCGGGGCGGCGAGCGCCGAAGCGGCGAAGAGCGCGGCGCCGGCCGCGATGATGAGACGAAACGACTTACGCATCGGATCTCCTGAAGCCCCGCATCTTTTCAACAGCCGGCTATAGCAATCCCAGCGGGCGCGCGCCGTCAAGCGCCACAGAAAAGGCCGAAAGATTGCGCGCAGGCTCGACGCGGCGCAGGATCGCGTCGACGGCGCGGAACGCGCGCCGGCCGGATTTTGGGAGGGGCTCGTGCAAGACATCGCGATCAACTATTGGGCGCTGGCCGTCGCGGCCTTGATTCGCCTCGTCGTCGCCGCTTTATGGTTTTCGCCGTTCGCTTTCGTCGAAAGCTGGCGCAAAGTCGTCGACATTGACGAGAAGACGATGAACGCGGCCATGCCGCGTTCGATCGCGCTCGACGTCGTCGGCTCGCTGATCATGGCCTTCGTCCTCGTCCACGCCGTCGTTTACGCCGGCGCGGCGACGCTCGGCCAGGGCGCGGCGGTCGGCTTCTTCAACTGGCTCGGCTTCATCGCCGTCGTGCAATTGAGCGAGACGATGCACGAGGATCGGCCGCTGCGGTTTTTCGCGATCAATACCGGCTACAATTTTATCGCGCTGATCCTGATGGGCGCGCTGCTTGCGGTGTGGCGCTGAACAGCGGCGGCTCACCCGAAGAAAACGGCGTGCATGATGCGGCCCGGCATGAGCGTGAACGCGCCGGCGACGAATAGGCCGCAATAATTGGCGACCATGGCCGTCGCATGGGCGCGGATGTCGCCCATTCTGCGCCGCCAGATCGCATAAGGAATCGTCGTCAGCGTGACGACCGACAAGATGTGAATCGGGCTGAAATGGCCGGGATCGAGGCCGGTAATGGCGAAGGACAGGGCGGCGACGATCATCATCAGCGCGGCCCACACGCGGCCGAGCGCCTTGTGAAGCGTCGTCCCTTTCTTCAAAAAAAGAACCGCGGCGCCGATGATCAGCGCCGCGGTCGCAGCAAATGCGTGGATGACGATATGCGGCGGGCTCTGAAGGAGCGGCGCAAGCGTCACGCGGTCGGGCCCGGCTGCTCCGGACGGTTGCGCCGCTCGTTCATGAACCGCTCGAACTCCTCGCGGTCCTTGGCGCGGCGGATATTCTCGACGAACTCGGCGAATTCCTTATGCGCCTGTTCGAGCTTGCGGCGCTCTTCTTCGAGCCTGGCGATCTCGGCGGCGCGCCATTCATCAAACGCCAGATTGCCGCTCGATCGCCATGGGCCGCGTCCGCCCCAAGGGCCTGAAAAGGCGCTGCGCGCCTCGCGCCACTTCTCCTGCGCCGCCGTCCCGAGATCGCCGCGGTAGCCGGACTTGTTCTGCCAGATTTTGAAGGCGAGGACGGCGAGGCCGACCGGCCAGAAGACGATGAAGCCGAGAATCATCGCCAGGAGCTCGATCGGCGTCCAGCGCGCGAAGCCGCAGCGATGGCTGCGCCCGTTGCGCCAATCGTTCGAGACCCATTCCTGGGAAGAACCGGAACCGCCGGCTGCGGCGCCGTAAACCGTGCTCATGAAGAGCCTCCCGTAAGACGCCGCGCCCGCCTCCGCGCGACAGGCGCGACGGCGGATAACGGCAAACCAAACGCGCAAAGACATTTGGTTCGAAAAAGGCGTCCGCAAGAGGGCGGCGCGAAATTATTCCGGAATCGCTGCTTCCGGCCCCTCCGTGTCATTCCCGCGCAAGCGGGAATCCAGGAAGCCTCCGCGCCCACAGGATAGACCATGCTGGATTCCCGCTTGCGCGGGAATGACAGGGATAACTTCGTCAATTCAAAGGGAAGTGGCAGGCCGCCCGATGTCCGTCCGTACGCGGCTCGAGCCTGGGCGCTTCATTTCGGCAGCGCTCTTTTGCGAACGGGCAGCGCTCCGCATAGGCGCATCCCGCGGCGGCCCCGGGGGACGGCGCAGAGGTCTCGGGCGGCGCGGTTTGCGGGCGCTCGGCCCGGAGTTTCGGCGCGGCGTCGAGCAGCGCGCGCGTGTAAGGGTGAGCCGGCGCGGCGAGCAATTTCTCTGTCGGCCCGGTCTCGACGAAGCGGCCGCGATAAATCACCGCGATCTCGTCGCAGATATGCTCGACCACGGCGAGGTCATGACTGATCAAAAGATAGGTCACGCCGGCGCTCTGCTGCAGGTCCGCCATCAGGTTGAGCACCTGCGCCTGCACCGAAACGTCGAGCGCCGAAACGGGCTCGTCGGCGACGACGAGCTTCGGCCGGGTGATCAGGGCCCGCGCGATCGCGATGCGCTGACGCTGGCCGCCGGAAAATTCGTGCGGATATTTTCTCCCGTCCGCGGCGTTCAGGCCGACCGCCTCGAGCGATTCCGCCACGCGCCTGACCCTTTCAGCGCGCGAGACGCCGTCGATCAGAGCCAGCGGCTCGGCGATGACCTTGGCGATCTTCTGGCGCGGGTCGAGCGAACCATACGGGTCCTGGAAGATCATCTGCATATGGGCGCGCATGGCCCGCAATTCGCGGCGCGAGGCTTGGCTGAGCGAGCGGCCCATGAGAAGCGAGTCGCCCGAACTCGGCTTTTCGAGAGCGATGGCGCAGCGCGCCAAAGTCGATTTGCCGGAGCCGGATTCGCCGACAATGCCGAAAGACCGGCCCGCAGTCAGCGCGAGATTGACGCCGTCGACCGCGCGCAGCAATGTTTTGGGACCAAACGGCTTGTCGCTCGCCAGACGGTACGTCTTGGCGAGATCGACGAGCTGAAGCAGCGGCGCGCTCACGCGACGTTCTCCGCTTCCTCGAGGCGGATGCAGCGCGCGATCCGATCGCCGCGCCAGGGCGCGGCCGGCGGCGGCGCCGCCGAGCAGGCCGGGACAGTCAGCGGACAGCGGCCGGCGAAGGGACAGCCGGGCGGGGCTTCGCCCGCGCTCGGCGCCGAGCCCGGGATGACGCGCAGCCTTTGGCCGCGCGTCGCGCCGAGCCGCGGCCGCGCTTGCAGCAATGCGCGCGTGTAAGGATGGGCGGGACGTTCGAGCACGGCGGCCGTCGTCCCGCTCTCCATCACCATGCCGCCATACATGACGACGACGCGCTTGCAATTCTGGGCGATGACGGCGAGGTCGTGGCTGACCAGGATCATCGCCATATCCGCCTGCCGGCCCAATTCGGCGAGCAGCGCCAGGATCTGCGCTTGCACGGTGACGTCGAGCGCAGTCGTCGGCTCGTCGGCGATGACGAGGCTCGGGCCGCAGCTCAGCGCCATCGCGATCATCGCGCGCTGGCGCTGCCCGCCGGAGAGCTGGTGCGGATAGGCGCGAGCCCGGCGCGGATCGGGCAGACCGACTCGCGCCAGCAGCTTCACCGCTTCGGCCATGGCCGCGCGCCGCGACAGGCCGCGATGCACGATCAGAGGCTCGGCGATTTGCCGGCCGATCGTATGCAGCGGATTGAGCGCGGTCATCGGCTCCTGGAAGATCATCGCGATGCGGTCGCCGCGTAAGGCTCGCCACGCGGCGTCGTCGAGCTTGGCCAAGTCCTTTCCGTCGAAGCGGATCGCGCCGGAAATCGCTGCGCCTTCGGGCGACAGGCCCATCAGGGCCAGGGCGGTCATGGTCTTGCCCGAGCCCGATTCGCCGACTACGCCGAGCGTCTCGCCGCGGTCGAGCGCGAAGGAGACGTCGCGGACGATGCGCCGCGCGCCGTCCGGCGTCGGCAGATCGATGTTCAGGCCGGCGACGTCGAGCAGCATGTTCAGCGCCTCGCGCGCAGGCGCGGATCGAGCAGATCGCGCAAGCCGTCGCCGAGAAGGTTGAGGCCGAGCACGGCGATCATGATCGCGAGGCCTGGAAAGACCGCCAGGCGCGGCGCTTGGTACAGGAGGTTCTGCGCCTCGCTCAGCATCCGGCCCCACGACGTCTGCGGCGGCTGCGCGCCGAGACCGAGATAGGAGAGCGCCGCTTCGGCCAGCACCGCGATGGCGAATTGGATCGTCGCTTGCACGATCAGCACCGGCGCGACATTGGGCAGGACATGTTCGAAGGCGATGGCGACCGGACCCTTGCCGGAGGCGCGCGCGGCGAGGATGAATTCGCGCGCCATGACGGCGTTGGCCGAGGCGCGGGTGACGCGGGCGAAGAGCGGCACGTTGAAGACGCCGATCGCGATGATCGCGTTGACGACGCCGGCGCCGAACGTCGCCGTCAGCATGATCGCCATCAGCAAGGCCGGAAACGCGAAGGCGAAATCGCTGAGGCGCATGATCAAGTCTTCGACGACGCCTTTGGCCGACGCGGCGACAAGGCCGAGCGCGACGCCGAAAATAACGCCGATGCCGACGGCGATGACGCCGACCAGGATCGAAATGCGCGCGCCGGCGAGGATTTCCGAGGCGACGTCGCGGCCGAGCGAATCGGTGCCAAGCCAATGCCCGGCCGAAGGTTCGAGCAATTTGTGCGGCACGTCGATCGCGGCCGGCGGATACGGCGTCCAGACGAGCGACAGAGCGGCCGCGCCGGCGACAAGCAGGACCAGAGCCGCGCCGACAAGAAAGCTTGGATTGCGCCTGGCGCGAGCAAAGAAGCCGTCTTTGCTCATGCCGCCCGCCGCCTGAGGCGCGGATCGATCGCCGCGCAAGCGACGTCGACGATGAAATTGACGATGATGACGATCGCGGCGAGCAGCATGACGCAGTCTTCGACGACGAGGATGTCGCGATTGGCGATCGCCTGAAAAATCAACTGTCCGACGCCCGGCAGGACGAAGACGTTCTCGACGATGATCGCGCCGGCGATCAGATTGGCGAATTGCAGGCCCATAATGGTCAGGATCGGCGTCAAGGCGTTGGGCAGCGCGTGGCGCCAGAGCACGGCGCGGCGCGACAGGCCTTTGGCGCGCGCGGTGCGGATGAAATCTTCGCCGAGCACGTCGAGCAGCGCCGAGCGGGTGACGCGGGTCAAAATCGCCGCCTGCACCAGACCGAGCGAGATCGCCGGCAGGATCAAGGCGCCGAAGGCCGGGGCGAAGCCGGCGCTCCAGCCGGGAAAGCCGCCTGACGGCGCCAGGCGCAGCTTCACCGCGAAGACCAGGACCAGGAGTATCGCGAACCAGAAATTCGGCACGGCGAGGCCGATCTGGCTTGCCGCCATCACCGCGAAATCGCCCCGCTTGCCGCGCCGTTGCGCGGCGAAGAGCCCGGCGGACAGCGCGATGACCGCAGTCAGCGCCATGGCGATGAGCGCCAGCGGCGCGCTGACCGCGAGACGGTCGGAGATCAACGCGCCGATCGGCGAATCATAAGCGTAAGAGAGGCCGAAATCGCCGCGCGCGATGCCGGCGAGCCAGGCGAAATAGCGCGTCGCGAAGGGTTGGTCGAGGCCGAGCTTATGCGCGAGCGCCGCCACCGCCTGCGGCGTCGCGCTCGCCCCGAGCATGACCTGCGCCGCATCGCCAGGCAGAATTTCGAGCACGCCGAACACGACCAGCGAAGCGAAAGCCAAGGTCGCGACGAGCAGCAGAACGCGTTGCAGGAGGTAGAGGAGCATCACCGAGATTGCATGCGAGCGGCGGCAAACTGAGCGAGCGCGACGGTCGCGTCAAGTCTATTGCGCCAACGACGCCTCGGCGTTCGAAGTTTTGGCGCGGCGCCTAGGACCCCTCTCCCCGCAAAGCGGGGAGAGGTACGGAGAGGGGCCGGTCGGCTAGGCTCCGACGTTCATGGAGAGCGGCCAGAATCGCTTCGCATACTCGGTCCAATTGTTCGTAGACTTCGAGATTTGTAAAGCGAATGACGCGATAGCCTTGCCGAGCCATGAAGGCGGCGCGGGTCCGGTCCTTGGCGAGTTCCGCATCTGTCGAATGGGTCGCGCCGTCGATTTCGACGACAAGTTTGGCTTCGTGACAAGCAAAATCCGCGTAATACGGACCGATGCGCTCCTGACGAACAAATTTGTAGCCATTCAGCGAGCGGGCTCGCAATGGGCGCCATAATTTGCGTTCCGCATCGCTGGCGTCGCGCCGGAGAGCACGAGCGCGTTTTGTCTCGGGAATGCGAACGCCCCGCATTGCGTCCCTCCGACCAGCCCCTCTCCGTACCTCTCCCCGCTTCGCGGGGAGAGGAGGCCTCGGCGCCGGGGCAAGTCATTGCGCCGCGGCGCAGCGTCCCACCTAAATCACGCCACCGCCTTGATCGTCTTGCCGACCTTGTCGATGACCTCGCCGATCTGGTCCTCGCTGATGATCAAAGGCGGAGTCAGTTCGATCGTGTCGCCGGAAATGCGGATCATGATCCCTTCCTCGTGGAAGGCGTGCTCCACCGCAGCGTAGCCGCGCCGGCCGGCGCCGCCGCTCGACGCGGCGAGATCGATCGCGCCGGTCAGGCCGACGCAGCGTATGTCGAGCACGTTGGGCAGGCCCTTCAGCGTCATGATCGCGTCGTACCATTTCGGCTCGAGCGCCTTGGCGCGTTCGAACAGCTTCTCGTCGCGATAGACGTCGAGCGTCGCCAGCGAGGCGGCGCAGGCGAGCGGATGGGCGGAATAAGTATAGCCGTGGAACAGCTCGACCGCATGCTCCGGCCCGTTCATGAACGCGTCGTAGACATGCTTGCGCACGATCACGCCGCCCATCGGCACGGTGCCAGACGTCACGCCCTTGGCGAAGGTGATGATGTCCGGAACGACGCCGTAGCGCTCGGCGGCGAAGGCCGCGCCAAGCCGGCCGAAGCCGGTGATCACCTCGTCGAAGATCAAGAGGATGCCGTGCTTGTCGCAGATCGCGCGCAGCTTTTGCAGATAGCCCTTGGGGGCGGGCAGCACGCCGGTCGAGCCGGCCATCGGCTCCACAATCACGGCGGCGATGGTCGAAGCGTCGTGCAAGGCGACAATGCGCTCGAGATCGTCGGCGAGATGGCCGCCCCAGTCCGGCTCGCCCTTGGTGAAGGCTTGCTGCTCGCGATTATAGGTCGCCGGCAGATGGTCGACGCCGGCGAGGAGCGAGCCGAAGAACTTGCGGTTATTGACCATTCCGCCGACCGAGATGCCGCCGAAGCCGACGCCGTGATAAGCGCGCTCGCGGCCGATCAGGCGCTGGCGCGAGCCATGGCCGCGGACATTGTGATAAGCGAGCGCGATTTTCAGCGCCGTGTCCGCCGCTTCCGAGCCGGAATTGGCGAAGAAGACATGCTCGAGATCGGCGGGCGCGAGCGCGGCGAGCCGAGCGGCGAGCGCGAAGGCCTGCGGATGGGCGAATTGGAAAGCCGGCGAGAAATCGAGCTCGGCCGCCTGACGCTGGATCGCCTCGACGATCGGCTGCCGGTTATGGCCGGCGTTGCAGCACCAGAGCGCGGCGCAAGCGTCGAGGATCGGCCGGCCCTCCGGCGTGTAGTAGTGCATGTCCTTGGAGCGGGCGATCATCCGCGGCCGCTTTTTGAAGGCGCGGTTCGGCGTGAACGGCAGCCAGAACGCCTCGAGGTCGTTCGGCTGCTCGATGCGCGAGGCGAGTGCGGACATATTCTTCTCCCAAGGCCGGTTGACGCGCCGCCATTGGCGCGCGCTGATCGATTTTCTGAACAGTGACAGCAGCGGCCTGCTTTGTCCATTTGTCCCGCTGTTCAGATCGTTCTAAATATTGAACGCATGAACAGCGGCAAGCATGATCCGGATGTCGGTCAACGCCTTAGGCGCTTGCGTCAGCGCCTCGGCCTATCGCAGCGCGAGCTGGCCCGGCGCGCCGGCGTCTCGAACGCCACGATTTCCATGATCGAAGCCAATCAGGTCAGCCCTTCGGTGGCGGCGCTCAAGCAAGTGCTTTCGGCGATGGATGTCGCCATCGCTGATTTCTTTGCGCCGGCCGAGGCGGCGGGCGAACAGATCGTCTACCGCGCCGACGAACTGACCGAGATCGCCGGCGGCGCCGTTTCTTACCGGCAGGTCGGCGCGCATCTGCACGGCCGGTCGCTGCAAATGCTGCATGAGCGCTATCGGCCTGGCGCGCAATCCGGCGCCAAAATGCTCTCCCATCAGGGCGAAGAGGCCGGAATCGTCATCAAGGGCCGGCTCGGCCTCGAAGTCGAAGGACGACGTTACGAACTCGGGCCTGGCGACGCTTATTTCTTCGACAGCCGCAAGCCGCACGCCTTCCGCAATCTCGGCGACGGCGAACTCGTCCTGGTCTCCGCCTGCACGCCGCCGAGTTTTTGATTTTCACGCGCGCCTTATGCGTGAGCCATTCCGGGACGCCGCCGCGGCCGGGCCGGTAACGGCCTCGCAACGTTAAGCTGAGATAAACAAGGTCGTTCGGATTTGAGCGAGCGGGCTTTCAGCCCGCCGCCCCGAACGAGGCGATGCGCGCCGCCCGGCGGCTCCAGCGACGCCTGATCAAGGGCTAAAGGAACCAAGCTGGGTCGCGTATGGGGCGTTCGCGGTTAGGCTGGGCTTGCAATGCGATCGCGCCATGGTGCCTCGCGGCCTGCCTCGTGGTCTCGATCACGGCCCAAGCCGGTCAAGATCCCGGCATCGGCGCCGGCGCGGCGCCGATCCGCCAGGCTTTGCTGACCTCGACTTTTCATCTTCCCGCCGGATCGCTCGACAGCGTCGTCGACCGGCCGGCGGCGATCGAAGCGAGCCTCACGCTCGGCAGCCCGGAGGACCTCGCTTCGGTCGATGACGAGATCGATCCGCGCGGCGATCTCAAGCGGCCGCTTGTCGCCTTTCCGAGCGTCGATCGCAGCTTGAAGGGCGATCCGTTCATCGGCCTTCGCCCGGGATTCAACGCGCGGCTCCATCCTCGTCCCGGGACAGGGGACGCGCCGGGCGGAGAGCCCTCGTTCGACAATCCCTATGGCGCGATCGAGCAGCCGCCTTTCGAAGAAGGCGGGCCGTGGTCGGACTGGAGCGCGGCGGGCCGCAAGGCGCTGACCTTCGACGACGGCGCGACGCCGGCGGTGCCGCTCGACGTGGCGCTGAATTCGGCGACCCCGCAGCCGAGCGACGACACGCCGATCGCCGTCGCCGCCACGCCGGAAACCCCGGCGGACGCGCTCCAGCCCGGCAAGACGCTGGTCAATGGCCAACCCGACTACGCCTCGTTGATTGATCCGAAGGATTCGGCGCGCCAGCAAAGATGTTTGGCCGAGGCGGTCTATTTCGAGGCGCGCAGCGAACCGGAGGAAGGCCAAGCCGCCGTGGCGCAGGTCGTGCTCAACCGCGTCCGCAGCGGCCTCTATCCGTCCAATGTCTGCGGCGTCGTGTACCAGGATCGCAACCGACCCTTCGCCTGCCAATTCTCCTTCGCCTGCGAAGGCAAGTCGCTGCGGGTCGAGGAGCCGGGCCCCTGGGCGACTGCGGTGCGCATCGCCCAGGACGTGACCAGCGGCAAACTGTACAACGCCAAAGTCGGCTCGGCGCTGAACTACCATGCCAATTACGTAATGCCGTATTGGGCGAGCACGCTGAAACGGGTTGGCCAGATCGGGCATCATATTTTCTACCAGTTGCGGGTCAGCCAGAATTAAACGCAGGCTGGCGCAATCCCTTCTCCCCGCCTTGCGAAGGGCTGTCCGGAGAAATGAGGGTAAATTTAACCGCCAGGAGCGCGGCCCCGCAAAACGAGCGCGCTCAAGAAAGCAAATCCCAAAACCGCGCCGCCATCGAGGCAGGCGCGCCTCAAGGCCAAGCCGGCTTCGCCGGTCGCTCCGCTGCGCTTCGCGCGTACCTTCGAGGCGCCATGGCGGGTTGACGGCGATCGGGCGGCGTGGCCCCGCGGTGTCGAAAGCAAGTCATCAGCTCCGCCGAGGCGCAGTCCTTCCCCGACAGCCCTGCGCTGTGCGCAGGGGATTGCCCCTCCCCATCGCCGCGGATCGATGCTAAACCCCCGCCGGCCCGTCGCCGGGCCGCGGAGAGAATACCCCTTGAGCAGCACTTCCCTCGAAGCGCGGACGAGCAAAGACCGCTTCGCCCGGTTCGCGAAAATCGCCTTGCGCCGCGTCGCGGCGCCCCTCGTCGGCGTCGCGCTGTTTGTCTATGTCCTGCCCAAAGTCGCGCTCCTCTACGCCGTGACCGGCGCTTATGACGTGACCCGCAATCGCGGCCTCACGCTCGCGGCGGTCAGACGCTACTTCTTCGGCAACGGCTTCTTGCTCTGGCTCCTGTCGCCGCTCAACGCGCTGCTCGACATTCTCTCGCTGCCTTACGTGAATAAGGGCGTGCACAAGCTCGAAGACCTGCCGCCCGCCTATCAGGACGAGGTCCGGCGCTTGATCCAGATCGCGCGGGACGAGGATCTCGTCGCCAAGCTCGAGGAGAAGGCGCGCGAGAACGCTCGCACCATGATCTTCTTCCGTTGGTACGGCGCCAATCTCGACACGTTCCTCGACATCCCCGCCTTTCATCAGGATTGGCGCTATATCCAGACGATCGGCGTGTCGGTCTTCAACAAGAAGGTCTCGACCTCCTGGCATTTCGGCTTCACCCGCGCCTCGTTGCGCGTGCTTTACAATCTCAACGACATAACCGACCGCACCGCCTTCATCCAATGCAACGGCGCGACCCATTATTGGGCCGACGAAAAGCTCTACATTTTCGACGACACGCTGCTGCATCGCTCGGTCAACGAGACGTCCGAGACGCGTTATTGCCTCTTCGTCGACATTATCCGGCCGACGCCCTTCCCGGCCGTGATGCGCTTCGTCGTCTCGGCGATCGCGCTGCTGACCAAGAGCTTCAAATTCGTGTACTATAAAAATTGGAAGGTCATCGAACGCTGAATGAGCGCGAGGCGCTTTTGGGGTAGACCCGATCGTCATTGCGAGCGAAGCGAAGCAATCCATTCGTAAGACTCAGCCCTTTGAATGATTGCTTCGTCGCTTCGCTCCTCGTAATGACGTCTCCAGCGGGCTTACGCCGCGCTCGCGCCGCCGAGAAACAGCTGGCCGACGCGCGGATCGTTGAGGATCGCCTCCGCCCGATCGTGCATGCGGGTCTGGCCGAGCTCCAGCACGAGCCCGTAATCCGATATCTGCAGCGCCGAACGCGCGTTCTGTTCGATCATCAGGATCGAAACGCCCTTCCGCCGCAGCTCCGCGAGAAGCGCGAACGTCTCCTGCGCCATCAACGGCGACAGGCCGATCGACGGCTCGTCGATCAAGATCAGCTTGGGGTCGAGCAGCAGGCCGCGGACGATTTCCAGCTGCTTTTGCTCGCCGCCGGAAAGGATCGAGGCCTGGCGGTCGGCCTTGCGGCGCAGCGCCGGGAAGCGGTCGAGCGCCGCTTCGAGCCGCGCCGGCAGGTCCGTGATCGAAGGCCCGGCCGCGACTGCGCCGAGCTCGACATTGTGGCGCACCGACAATTCGGGGAAAATGTTCCGACCTTGCGGGATGTAGCAAACGCCGGCGGCGATCAGCTCGCGCTGCGACCATCGCGTAGCGTCGCGTCCATCGACGCGGATCGTCCCCGATCGCGGCCTGAGCAAACCGAAAATCGTCTTGAACACGGTCGATTTGCCCGCGCCGTTCGGCCCGATCATTGTGGTGATCGCGCCGCGCGCGATCTTGAAGCTCGTCCCGTTGAGGATGGTCATCGGCCCGTAGCCGGCGACGACGTTCTCGAGTTCGACGATCGGCTCAGCGCCCAAGATACGCCTCGATCACGGCGGGATTGGCGCGCAGCTCTGCCGGCAGACCCTCGGCGAGGACCTTGCCTTCGGCAAGGACCAGCACGCGGCTGCACAGCGACATCACGAATTCCATATTGTGCTCGATGACGACGAAGGTCGCGCCGCGCTCCTTGTTGAAGGCTTTGAGCCGATCCTTCAAGTTGGCGAGCATGGTCAAGTTGACGCCGCCGGCCGGCTCGTCGAGCAGAACGAGGCGCGGCCCGGACATGAAGGCCATGGCCGCGTCGAGCAATTTCTGCTGGCCATAGGAGAGGCCGCCGGCGAGTTCGTCAGCGAGATGGTCGAGCTTGAAGAAGGCGACCATCTGATCGGCCGCTTCGGTCAGGCCGGCGTCGCGACGGCCGAACAGGCGGGAGAGCATCGTACCCTGATGCTCCTGCGCGGCGAGGATCAGGTTGTCTCGGACCGAAAGCTTCGGGAAAATCTGGAGGAGCTGGAACGTGCGGCTGACGCCGAGCCGGTTGAGGTCGCAAGGGCGCATGCGCGTCGTTACCCGCCCGTCGAGGCGCACCTCGCCTTCGCTCGGCGGCAATTGGCCGAGAATGCAATTGAACAAGGTCGACTTGCCGGAGCCGTTCGGCCCGATAATGCCGAGGATCTCGCCCTCGCGCACTTCGAAGGAGACGCCGTCGACCGCCGCGACGCCGCCGAAGCGCTTCCTGAGGTTGGCGACTTCCAGCACGGCCGTCATGGCGCCTTCGCTTCGATCGAGGCGCCGAGCGCGGCGCGGGCGGCGGATGCGGCTTTCGTCCGACGATGGACAAGGAAGCGGTCGATTATGCCGACAAGGCCGGTCGGCGAATAGATCAGCAGCGCCATCACCAGCAGCGCGTACAGGATAAGATAATAGCTCTCGAGGAAGCGCAGCCATTCCGGCAGCAGCACGGCGGTCATCGCGCCGACGAACGGACCGACGAAATAGCCTGAGCCGCCGACGATCACCATCATCAGCAGATTGAACGACAAGGTGAGAGCGAAGGCGGGCGGCTCGACCAGCCCTACCAGGGGCGCGTAGAGCGCGCCGGAAAGACCGCCAAGCGCCGAGCCGATGGCGAAGGCCATGAGGACGTAGCGTCTTGTATCAACGCCGAGCGACATCGCGCGGATCGGATTTTCGCGCAAGGCGACGAAGGCGCGGCCCCAGGGCGAGCGCACCAGGCCGAGAACCGCCAGGGCGACGAGCGCGAGAACGAACAGGCAGAAATAATAGTAGCGCAGATGCGACGTCGTCGAGAGACCGAAGATTGACGGGCGCGGCACGCTGTCGATCCCCTCCGTGCCGCCGGTCAGCCACAATTCGTTGCGAAAGACCAGAAAGGCGAGAGTCGAAAAGGCGAGGGTGACGAAAGCGAGATAATGATGCTGCACGCGCAAGGCCGGATAGCCGAGCAGCCAGCCGATCGCAAAGCAGAGCGCCAGCGCGAGCACGATCGCGGCGATCAGCGGCCAGCCGTGAGTCGTCAGGATCGCCGCTGAATAGGCCCCGATGCCGACAAAGGCGCCCTGCGCGAGCGAAACCTGGCCGGCATAGCCGAGCGTCAGATTGAGGCCGATCGCGGCGATCGTCATCACCGCCCATTGGCTCAGGATGTAAATCCCGTAGCGATGGAACGAGAGCGGCGCGAAAATCAGAAAGGCGACGGCGACCGCAAGGCCGAGCAGGCCGAGAAAGTTGCGTCCTTTCGCGGTCATACCGTCCGCTCCTCGGCTCGGCCGAGCAAGCCGTTCGGCTTGAACAAGATGATGGCGATGAGCAGGGCCATCGGGATCGCGCCGCGATATTGCGTCGAGACATACGCCGCCGAGAGATTGTCGACGACGCCGAGCAACAGCCCGCCCACAATGGCGCCGCGGATTTGGTTATAGCCGCCGACGATCGCCGCAACGAAGGCGGCAAGGCCCAGCGTCTCGCCATTGGTGAACTTGGCGAGATAGATCGGCGAGATGAGCAAGGAGGCGAGCGCGACCAGCGCGCCGTTGATCAAGAACGTCAACAGGATCATCCGCTCGACCGGCACGCCAAGAATGCGCGCGGCCGTCGGATTCTGCGCCGCCGCCTGCATTTGCCGGCCGAGCCGGGTGCGATTGAGCAGCGCCTGCAGCGCGACCATCGCGGCGAGCGCGACGACCAGGACGGCGAGGTTCTGCCAGGAGACGGCGACGCCGAGGATGTGAAGATCGGCGTCGGGCGCGAGCGACGGAAACGGCGAAGCCTCTGCGGAATAGAAAGTCTTCACCGATTCTTTGAGGAAGGTCGACAGCGCCATAGTGGCGATCGCCAGCGGCAGCACGCCGTGCTTGAGCATCGGATCGACGAGCAGCTTCTTGAAGGCGCAGCCAAGGATCGTCATCGACAGCGCCAGGCCGATCAGGATCGCCGCCCAGAACGGCAGATGAAAATTCATCGCCGCCAGCATGAAGAAAGCCGGCAGCATGACGAATTCGCCCTGGGCGAAATTGATCGTCTGCGAGGTTTGCCAGAGCAGCGTGAAGCCGATCGCGACCAGCGCATAGAGCGCGCCGGTGGCGAGCCCGGCGATCACCAGCGCGATGAAATTGGCCATGGCGCTCCCCCGCCACTATCCTACAGAAAAAACTCCGTGTCATTCCCGCGCAAGCGGGAATCCAGGCTGGGCTGCTCCCGAGACGCGGAGGTTCTGTGGATTCCCGCCTACGCGGGAATGACATCGTCGTTTCCGGGACAAGATCATTCGAAGATCAATTCTTCAGCTTCGGCAGCACTTCGGTGATCACTTGCTTGCCGTCGACGACCTTGCCGAGGAAGCTCTCGCGATCGAGATCGCCGTTCTCGTCGATCGTCACATCCATCAGGATATTCGGCTCCATCGCGGTCGTGATGGTCAGGCCGTGCAGCGCCGCGGCGAGCCCCTTCGAGTCGAGCTTGCCCATTTTCTCGGTCGCCGCCTTGATCATGTAGACGCCGAGATAGCCTTTGACGCCGTTGTGATCCGGCACGTAATGGTATTTCGCGTAGAACCGATCGCGATAGGCTTTCAGCGCCGGCACGGGCGCGTCGGTGGTCAGGCCGACATGGCCGATCGCGCCATTGGCGGCGTCGCCTGCGAGCTCGATCACCTTCTGCCCGATCAGCGTCGTCTCGCCGACCAGCGGCGCCTTGACGTCGGCCTTGCGCAATTCCTTCAGAATCCGCGCGCTCTCTTCCTCGTTGAGATAGATGAACACGACGTCCGGATTGGCGTTCTTCACCTTGAGCGCGTCGGCGGCGAAATCGGCCTGGCCGGCTTCGGTCGAATCGTCGAGCACGACCTTGACGCCGCGCGCCGCGAACTCCTTCAGGATCATGTCGTGGCCGCCGCGGCCGAAATCGTTGTTGACATAGACCACGGCCGCCGTCTTGGCCTTGAGAGTCTCGGCGATGTATTTGCCGATTTTCGGCATGCTCGATTGCTGACCGAACGAGGTGCGGAACACGTATTTGTTGCCCATCCGCGTCAGCTCGGCCGCTTCGCCGCCCATGATCTCGGCGATTCCCGCTTCCGCCGCGAGCGGCTCGCACACCTTCACCGAGCCGGAATAGCCGGGGCCGAGCAACGCATAAGGCTCGCTGTCGAGGGCCTTCTGCACTTGCGCCTTGGCGATGCCGGCGTTCGATTGCGAATCGGCGTGGGTGACGACGATCTTCGCGCCGAGAACGCCGCCATGGGCGTTGATTTCCTCGACCGCCAGATCGACGCCGTTCTTCCAATTCGTGCCGACCGTCGCGCCCGAGCCCGACAGTTCGGCGACGTCGGCGAGATTGATCGTCTCGGCCGCTCCCGCGCCGCCGCCCGCGACGAACAGGCCCAACAGAAGCGCGCCGCCGAACGACGCCGAACGCTTGATCATCCTTTCCTCCCTTGCCGGCGCAGCCGCCGAATTCTTCCTCAAAAAGGCTGCGAGGCTTCAAGTCAACGCGGCTTCTCGTCTCTCGATGACCCGATCGAAAGCGTCCGCCATGACCTCGCGGTCGGCGCTCCGGCCGGTAAAAATCTCGAACGCGTCGACCGCCTGGTCGAGGGCGAGCTCGCGTCCGGTCATCACGGTCGCGCCCTTCTCCTTGGCCGCCGATAGGAGCGGCGTCCATAGCGGCTGATAGACCGCGTCGGCGACCCAGAGATCGCGGCGCAGCAAGGCGAGCGGGACCGGCGAATCGCGGTTCGGCAGCATGCCGGCGGTCGTGGCGTTGACCAGGCCGTCGGCGCCGTCAAGCGCCTGCGCCACGCTGTCGCAGGCGCGCCCGGCGGGCGCCAGGGCCTTGGCGAGCGCCGCCGCCTTGCCGGGCGCGCGATCGACGATGCGGATGTCGCTTGCGCCGGCGACGCCGAGCGCGACGCCGATCGCCTTGCCGACGCCGCCAGCGCCGATCAATGCGACGCTGTGGCCGGCGATGTCGCCGACGACGCGCTTCAGACCGCTGGCGAAGCCGCTGCAATCCGTGTTGAAGCCGACCAGGCGGCCGCCGCGAACGGCGATCAGGTTGACCGCGCCGACCTCGCGCGCCGAGGGCGCGAGATCGTCGAGCAAAGGTACGACCGCCTCCTTATAAGGGTAAGTCACGTTGACGCCGGCGAATTTGAGCGCGACGAGGCCGTCGAGCATGACGCGCAGGCGGCGGGCGTCGGCGCCTGCGACTTCGATCAGGTGATAGAAGCAGCGCAGGCCGAGCATTTTAGCCGCCGCTTCGTGCATGGCGGGGGAGGCTGAATGGGCGATCGGCGCGCCGATCAGGCCGAGCAGGACGCTTTCGGGATAGGGGCTCGCCATCGGGGCCTGAAATTCCTTGCTTGACGCCGGCCGCGCCGGCGCCTCGGTCATCGGCAAGATTATGTCGATATCCGGCAAAACAAAAAGTCGCATCATTTTTGGTTTGCAGGCCGCTTCATGCTTGGTCGCCGGCGAGCTCCGCCGGTGAGCATGCGGCTCCCCAAGACGGCGTGGCGTTCGAACCGCGGCCGCATTCGGCGATGTCGCGCAGATCCGAACAACGGATGCGAGCGGGTCTTGCGCAAGGCTGCGGGTCAAGCCGCCGTCCTAAACATCGACGCGTTTCCCCGTTTGCGGGAAATGCTATAGAAGATAATCATTGTGCGCTGGCGGGCGGCGAGCGGAAGGAGCGGCGAATGCATTTCGTGCCGACCAATGGCGGGATCGCGCATTGCGCGGATCAAGGGCCGCGCTCCGGCCGACCCCTCGTCTTCATCAATTCGCTCGGCACGGATTTCCGCATCTGGGACGAACTGATCGAGCCGCTCGTCGGCCAATGGCGCGTGATCCGCTACGACAAGCGCGGCCATGGCCTGTCCTCGCACCCTGCCGCCGCGGCCAGCATCGCCGATTTCGCGGCTGATCTCGCCGGCCTGCTCGATCATCTGCGTACCGGCCCGGCGACGATCGTCGGCCTGTCGATCGGCGGCTTGATCGCGCAGGAGCTTTATCGCCTGCGCCGCGATCTGGTCGCCTCGCTCGTCCTCAACGACACTGGTCACAAGATCGGCTCGAACGAATTCTGGAAGGGGCGCATCGAGACTGTCGAGCGCGGCGGGATCGCGGCGATCGCCGACGGCGTCATGGAGCGCTGGTTCACCGAGGATTATCGACGGCGCTATCCGGAAATGATCGCCGGCTGGAAGGCGATGCTGAGCCGCACGCCGAAGGACGGCTATCTCGCCGCCTGCCGCGCCATTCGCGACGCGGATCTCACCGAAGGCGCGAAACAGATCCGGGTCCCGACGACCGTGCTGGTCGGCGATCAGGATTTATCGACGCCGCCGGACCTTGCGCGCGAACTCGCCGGCCTCGTTCCAGGCGCCAGGCTCGAAATCATCGCCGGCGCCGGCCATCTGCCCTGCATCGAGAAGCCGGCCGCGACGCGCGCGCTGATCGAAGCGCATTTGAAACAGGTCTCGTCATGAGCGACGAAAGCGCGAAGAGCGAACGCTTCGCGGCCGGCATGGCGACCCGCCGCTCGGTATTGGGCGACGCCCATGTCGACCGCGCCGTCGCCGCGACGACGCCGTTCGACGAGCCGTTTCAGACTCTCATCACCGAAGGCGCCTGGGGCTCGGTCTGGTCGCGGCCGCAACTGTCGAAGCGCGAGCGTTCGCTGATCACGCTCGCCTTGCTCGCCGCGCTCGGCCATGACGAAGAAGTCGCCATGCATGTCCGGGCCACGACCAATACCGGCGCGAGCCCTGAGGACGTGCGCGAGGCGCTGCTGCATGTCGCGGTTTACGCCGGCGTCCCGGCCGCCAACCGCGCCTTCAAGATCGCGAAGAAAACGTATTCCGAGATGGGCGTGACATTCCTCCCCCGCGAAGCGGGGGAGGGGGACCATGCGAAGCATGGTGGAGGGGGCCGCGGCTCATCAGAATAGTCCCCAGACCGGCGGGCCCCCCCCCCCCCCCCCCCCGCCCGCCCCCCCCCCCCCACCCGCGGCGTAAAAGAAAAAAAAAAAAGCGGGCGCGGGGTGGGCCGCCCCCCCCCCCCCGGGGGGGGGGGGGGGGGGGCCCGCAAAAAGGGGGGGGGGGGGGGGCCGCCGGTCTGGGGACTATTCTGATGAGCCGCGGCCCCCTCCACCATG
>JAJPHH010000027.1 GCA_021325385.1 Alphaproteobacteria bacterium | reverse complement strand
CTCCAGCGCCGAAACGACCGCTCGCTCATCCCCAACAGCTCCGCCGCTTCGAGCTGGCTCAAAACGCCAGCCTCCCAGCGGCTCAACACATCGCGAAGCTTCAGCATCCTCAGTCCCTGCCGTTGCTCCGTCCGCCGCATGCCGCCCCCCAAAAAGGGCCATCATGCACCGGACAGATCACGTGCTACCTGGACCGGACACTTCATGTGCTCCCTACACAAAGAACGCAAAGCACTGGCGCGCGCCGTTGGGGCGCGCCATAAGCGATTGGGAGGGCTCTGGAGGGCGGATCGATGTCGAGTCTGGTGCGGCTGAGCGCCGGCGATGCTTCTCTGGCGATTTCGACGCAAGGCGCCGAGGCGCGCGAGTGGCGGGTCGGCGGACGCGATCTGCTCTGGCCGGGCGATCCGAGGATCTGGGGCCAGATCAGCCCGATCTTGTTTCCGGTGGTCGGCTGGACAAGGGACGGGGCGCGGGTCGCCGGGCGCCAGTATCCGCTCGGCCTGCATGGCTTCGCCGCCGGGCAGAGCTTCGCGCTCGAATCGCAGGAGGCCGATAAAGCGCGCTTCATTCTGGCCGATAATGAGCGAACGCGGGCGATCTATCCATTCGCTTTCCGTTTGTTCGTCGAATACGCGCTTTCGCCGACGCGACTGGCCATCGCGCTCGAGATCGAAAATCGCGGCTCAGGCCCGGCGCCTTACGCTTTCGGCCTTCATCCCGGTTTCCGCTGGCCTTTCGACGGCGCGGGCCGCGACGGGTGCCGCGTCGTGTTCGAGAAGCCGGAGAGGGGCGAAGTTCCGGCGCTGGCGCCAGGCGGGCTGATTGCGCCGCGCCAGCGGCCGATCGCAATGAACGGAAACGTCCTCGAGCTTAATGACGAGCTGTTCGCCAAGGACGCGCTCTGCTTCCTCTCTCCTATGAGCCGATCGCTTCGCTTCGTGGGCGCGAGCGGCGCGGCGATCGAGATGGCGCTCGGCGATTTTCCTCATGCGGCGCTCTGGACGCGGCCGGGCGCGCCGTTCCTTTGTCTCGAAGCCTGGACCGGCTATAGCGATCCGGAGGGCTTCGCCGGCGATCTCTTCGAGAAGCCCGGCATGCGGGTCGCGCAGCCCGGCGAGACGCATCGCTGCGTCGCTGCTTATTCGTACCTTCCGCCGCCGTGACGCGCCGTCCGAGGAGCTCGACGAGATGAACCAAGCCGCAAATTCGATTCTGAAGCCGTCGGCGGCGGGCGCGCTGATCATCGACGGCAAGGCGGCCTCGGAAGCATTGCTGGCGCGCCTCGCCGAGGAGACGCGGCGCTTGGGCGCGGCCGGCGTCAAGCCCGGCCTTTCCGTCGTCCTAGTCGGCGACGACCCGGCGAGCCAGGTCTATGTGCGCGCCAAAGGAAAGGCCGCGCGCGAACTCGGATTTCGCTCCGAGCAGCACGACCTTGTCGCGGCGACCAGCGAAGAGGACTTGCTGGCGCTGGTCCAGCGTCTCAACGCCGACCCTGGCGTGCATGGAATCCTGGTGCAGCTGCCGCTGCCGAAGCACATCCAGTCGGCTCGCATTCTCGAAGCGATCGCGCCGGAAAAGGACGTCGATGGCTTTCACCCCATCAATGTCGGCCTGGCGGCGATCGGCGAGATGAAGCGGGCGCTCATTCCCTGCACGCCGGCCGGCGCCATGATCCTGATCCAAAAAACGTTTGCCGCGCTTGGCGAGAACCTCGCCGGCAAGGAGGCGGTCGTCATCGGCCGCTCCAACATTGTCGGCAAGCCGGTCGCCCGTCTGCTGCTCGCTGCGAACTCCACGGTAACCGTCGCGCATTCGCGCACGCGCGATCTTTCCGCCGTGGCGCAGCGCGCCGACCTCCTGATCGCAGCGGTCGGCCAGCCGGAATTGGTGCGCGGCGACTGGATCAAGCCGGGCGCAGTCGTCATCGATGTCGGGGTCAATCGCGTCCCAGGCGAAGGCCTCAACGACAGGGGTCAGCCGAAGACCAGGCTTGTCGGCGACGTCGCCTTCGCCGAGGCGTCCGCCCGGGCGGCGGCGATCACCCCGGTCCCGGGCGGCGTCGGCCCGATGACGATCGCCATGCTGATGGCCAACACCTTGGTCGCCGCCTGCCGCTGGCGCGGGCTGGAAGAACCGAAGTTTTGACGCTGCCCGGCGGAGAATTTCGCCGATGAGCGTCTAGCCGGGCCAATAGTTCTTCGGTCCGAAATTATCCCGTAGGGTCGAGCGAAGCGTTTTCAGACGCATCCACCGTGTTGACGGGTCGAAATTCCAGCCGATTTGACGCTGGCGCGTTGCAGGCGCCTCGCGTTTCTGGCAAGAGGGCGCCCGGAATTCTTCAAATCAAGTCCGCAAGGCTCAAAAGAAGCCGATAACGCGGGCCGAGGGCGTTAAGGACAGAGCGAAATGACCATTGGGCTGATTATTCTGAGCGGTTTGCTGTCGGTCGTTTATGGCGGGGTGACGATTAACCAATTGATGGCCGCCGACGCCGGCAGCAAGCGCATGCAGGAGATTTCCGGCGCGGTTCGGGAGGGCGCGCAGGCCTATTTGCGGCGCCAATACACCACAATCGCCGGGGTCGGCGTGATCGTGTTTATCGGCCTTGCTCTGCTCCTGTCGATCGAGGTCGCGATCGGCTTCCTGATCGGCGCGGTTCTGTCCGGCGCGGCCGGCTTCATCGGCATGAATGTCTCGGTGCGCGCCAATGTGCGGACAGCTCAGGCCGCGACGAAGTCGCTCGGCGCAGGCCTCGACATCGCTTTCAAGTCCGGCGCAGTCACCGGCCTGCTCGTTGCCGGCTTGGCGTTGCTCGGCGTCTCCTTTTACTTTTGGGTCTTGACCGGGCCGCTGAACCTGCCGCCGGCGAGCCGCTCGGTCGTCGACGCTTTGGTCGCGCTCGGCTTCGGCGCCTCGCTCATTTCGATCTTCGCCCGTCTCGGCGGCGGCATTTTCACCAAAGGGGCCGATGTCGGCGCCGATCTCGTCGGCAAGGTCGAGGCCGGCATTCCTGAAGACGATCCGCGCAACCCTGCGACGATCGCCGATAATGTCGGCGATAATGTCGGCGATTGCGCCGGCATGGCCGCGGACTTGTTCGAGACCTATGCGGTGACCGCGGTGGCGACGATGGTCCTCGCCTCGATCTTCTTTACCGGCGACGCGCTCGTGCCGGCCATGCTCTATCCGCTGGCGATTTGCGGCGCGTGCATCATCACCTCGATCATCGGCACGTTTTTCGTCAAGCTCGGCGCCAACAACTCGATCATGGGCGCGCTCTACAAGGGCCTGATCGCGACTGGCCTTCTCTCCATTGTCGGTTTGGCCGTGGCGACGCAATTCGTCACCGGCTGGGGCGAGATCGGCAAAGTCGCCGGCGCGTCGGTCACCGGAGCGGCGCTTTTCATTTGCGGCATTGTCGGGCTGGTCGTGACCGGCCTGATCGTCGTGATCACGGAATATTATACCGGCACGGGAAAGAGGCCTGTCGTTTCGATCGCGCAAGCTTCGGTCACCGGCCACGGCACCAACGTGATCCAAGGCCTCGCTGTGTCGCTCGAGGCGACGGCCCTGCCGGCCCTGGTGATCATCGGCGGCATCATCGCCTCATATCAACTCGCCGGACTGTTCGGCATTGCCGTCGCGGTGACGACGATGCTTGGCCTCGCCGGCATGATCGTCGCGCTCGACGCATTCGGGCCCGTCACCGACAATGCCGGCGGCATTGCGGAAATGGCCGGCCTGCCGAAGGAAGTGCGCCAATCGACCGACGCGCTCGACGCGGTCGGCAACACCACCAAGGCGGTGACCAAAGGCTACGCGATCGGCTCGGCCGGCCTCGGCGCGCTGGTTCTTTTCGCCGCCTATTCGAACGATCTGACCTATTTCGCCTCGAACGCCGAGAAGTTCTCCTATTTCAAGGATATCGGCCAGGTCTCGTTCGATCTGTCCAATCCTTACGTCGTCGCCGGCCTGATCTTCGGCGGCCTGATCCCGTACCTGTTCGGCGGCATCGCGATGACCGCGGTCGGCCGGGCGGCCGGTTCGGTTGTGCTGGAAGTGCGCCGCCAGTTCCGCGACAAGCCGGGCATCATGCAGGGAACCGACAGGCCGGATTACGGCCGCGCGGTCGACATGCTGACCAAGGCCGCGATCCGCGAGATGGTGGTCCCGTCCCTGCTGCCGGTTCTTGCGCCGTTCGTCGTCTATTTCGGCGCGCTGATCGTCTCGGGCAGCAAGGCCAACGCCTTCGCCGCGCTCGGCGCCTCGCTGCTCGGCGTCATCGTCAACGGCCTCTTCGTCGCCATCTCGATGACTTCGGGCGGCGGCGCCTGGGACAACGCCAAGAAGAGCTTCGAGGACGGCTTCACCGACAAGGACGGCGTCAAGCACCTCAAGGGCTCGGAAGCGCATAAAGCGTCGGTGACCGGCGACACGGTCGGCGACCCCTACAAGGACACCGCCGGCCCGGCGGTGAACCCGGCGATCAAGATCACCAACATCGTCGCGCTGCTGCTGCTGGCGATCCTGGCGCGCTGAGCGAGGACAGCCGAACGATTGCTGAGAGGGCGGGGGCGACCCCGCCCTTTTTCGTAGCCGGGCCTGGCGAGATGACAAACCGAAGCCCTTGGGTTATGAGGCGGTGATCGACCTGGCTCTCGATGTCCTTGAGGCGATCGGGTGCTCTCGGCGCGATGCGGGACGAGCTTTGCGCATTGGCGCCGAGCATCGCGAGACGTTGCTGGAAGCATGAAGACGCATCCATGGTTGACATCAAGAAAGGCTCGTTCGCGTCCGCCAAAGCGCGCGGCGAGAAAAGGCTGCAAGGCCCGCGCGCGGAAAGCGCGCAATATGACGACGCTCGTGATCGCATCGTCGTTCAACTCACGTCGGGCGTCGAGATCGCGTTTCCACCGCGCGCGGCGCAAGGCCTGGAGCGGGCGAAGCCGGCCGATCTGGACGAGATTCAAATCACGCCGGCCGGGCTCGGGCTGCACTTTCCCAAGCTCGACGCCGCCCTTTATGTGCCCGCCTTGCTCGAGGGCGTTCTCGGCTCAGCTAAGTGGCTGGCGAGCGAGATGGGCCGCAAGGGCGGCAAGTCCCGCTCGGCCCGCAAACGGGCGAGCGCGCGGGAAAACGGCAAGCACGGCGGGCGGCCGCGCAAGACGGCGGCTTGAGCGACCCTATCAAGGTACGATTTGAGTTAGGGAAAAAGCTTAAACGGCCATGCGCCTCGCCGAAATCCGCTGCTATCCGGTCAAAAGCCTGCGCGGCCATTCGCTCCAAGAAGCAAGCCTCGAGCGGGTTGGGCTCGCCGGCGATAGGCGCTGGATGATTGTCGACGAGACAGGCAAGTTTCTCACCCAGCGCCAATATCCGAAGCTCGCGCAGATCGACGCTGTTCCAACGGAGAGCGGCGTGGCGTTGCGCCATGCGACGCTCGGTACGCTCGACGTCGATTTTCCCGACGAGCGCGCGCCAACGGAGACTGTCGTCGTCTGGCGCGCGTCAGTCCCGGCGCGCGTCGCCGACTCGGCCGGTCCTTATCTTTCGACGTTCTTGGAGAAGCCCGTCCGGCTAGTCTATTTGAGCGACGCGACGGCGCGCCGCGTCGATCAGACCTATGGTGGTCCTCACGATCGCGTCAGCTTCGCCGACGGCTTTCCGCTGCTGATCACGTCGACCGCCTCGCTCGCCGATCTCAATCGCCGATTGCCGAAGCCGATCGCGATGGATCGCTTCCGTCCCAATCTCGTCATCGAGGGCGCGCCGGCTTGGGCCGAGGACGCCTGGCGGCGCATCAGGATCGGCGACCTTTCGTTCCGCGTCGTCAAGCCGTGCTCGCGCTGCGCGATCCCGACGCTCGATCCTCTGACCGGCGAGCCGCTTGAAGGGAATGAGCCGTTGTGCACCCTCGGTCAATTTCGCCGCGCCGCCAATGGCGGGATCATCTTCGGCCAGAACGCGATTCCCGACGATTGCGGCGCGCTCAGCGTCGGCGACGCGGTCGAGGTCGTCAAGACCGGCCCGTCGAACCTGCTCTGACCGGCGACTAAGCCGCGAGCGCCGCTTCGACGGCCGGCAGGAAGGGACGAAAACCCGCGCTGACCAGCGCCGAGCGGATCCGCGCGAGCTCGTCGCGCCAACCGCTCTCGCCGCCCGTCGCGAGCCGCGCAGCAAGCGCGCGGCCGCGCGCCGCGAAGAGATCGGACCAAGGCAGCGGCTCCGCGCGGGCGTACTCTTCGAGCGCAACGACATGGCGCATGACGGCTTCGCTGTCGCCGGCGACAAGGAAAGCCTCGATTGCGTCGCGATGGTACCAAAGATGATTGTGGCTTACGGCGCCGCGTTTAAGCATTTCGGCGCCTTCCGCAAGAAGAGCCGCGCGCTCGCGCGGATCCTCGACCACGCGGCTCAGCATGCTGACAAGCTTCGGTCCGCAGAATTGCGTACCGAACTCCCGGCAGATCGCCAAACCTTCACGCAAGACTTGGTCGGCTTCCTTCCGCCGATCCTTCGCGAGTAGAAACCGGCCCTGCATCTCAAGGCCTTGCGCTTCGAACCTTCGCGCGCCGAGCTGTCGCGCAATCCGGAGCGATCGATCGAGGCATTCGCTCATCCCGTCGTAATCGCCGACTTCGCAACAGGCGAAGACGCGCAAGAATTCGCTGAGCATCTCGGCGCGCGGCTGGCCAACCAGCGCCGCGGCGCGCGCGGCGCCGTCGCCGTCCTCGCGCGCCTCTTTCGCCTCATTGAGATACATGCGGCTGAAGCCGACCATCGACCAATTCGCGACTTCGATGCGCCCAAAGCCGTGCTCGCGGCTCAAGGCGACGCAGCGGCTGAAATGCTCGAAAGCCGTGCGCATCCGACCCTGCGCATAAGCGGCGTCGGCGAGCCCGCCTAGCGAGCGCGCCTCGGCCTCCGGCGAGCCGGACCGCCGCGCCCAGGCAAGGCCGCGTTCATGCTCCTCGCGGCAGCCGTCGATATTGCCGAGCGGGAAATAGATATTGCCGCGGAGATGATGCAGGCGGGCAAGCTCCGCGGCCGCGTCATCGCGTTCGGCGACCTGCTGCGCCGCCTTCAGCAGCGCCAAAGCCTCTTCGAGGCCTTCATTGACTCGCAGGCCTTCGGCGAGCCCGATCTGCGCCCGGCACAGAGCCAACTCGTCCGGCGCCGAGGCGAGCGCGGCGCGGTACGTGGCGATCGAAGCGGCGGTGTCGCCGAGATCGCGCTGCAAGTCCCCTTTGAGACACATAAGAGCGTAGCGATCGGCGTCGGCTCGCGCGATCTCCAGGCCGCGTTCGACCGACCTCAGCGCCGTGTCGGACCGATAGGCTGCGCGTTGCGCGAGCGCGGCTTGCAGATAGGCGGCCGCGGCCTGGTCGTCCTCGGCGCGATCGAGATGCTGCGCGGCCAGCGCAAGGTCGCGGTCCGCGAACCATTCCGCCGCTTGCCGATGCAGCTCGCGCCGCCGCGAGCGCAGAAGCGAAGAATAGGCGCCTTCCTGAATCAGCGCGTGCGCGAAAAGGAAGTCATCTCCTTCCGGCAGGACGAGCGCAGCCGCGATGAGCCCGTCGCAGACATAGTCCGGCGCCCCGAGCAGCCGCCGCAGCAGGGCAAGATCGAACCTTTGGCCAATCACCGCCGCGGTTTGGAACGCCTGCCGGTCGCGCTGGCTGAGCCGATCCATGCGCGCCAGGACGAGGCTCTGAATGGAGGCTGGGATTGCTTCGCTGCTTCCTTCCTCGGCGTTGCGCAGAAGCTGCTCGAGGAAGAGCGGATTGCCGCCGGCGCGCTCGATGCAGGCGCGGGCGATGCGCTGGCTCGTGTCGATGAAGCCGCCGGCGAGGCTCAGCGCCTCGTCCGGCCGCAGCGGGCCGAGATCGATCGTTGCGAAAGGCGCGCCGCCGCAGCTCGCGCGCCAGGCCGCGTCGAGCGGATCGCCTTCGACGCGCGACGTCATCGCCAGCAAGCCGGGACCAGCGGCCATCGCCGAGGCGAAAGCGGCGAGATGGGCGAGCGTCGGCGGATCGGCCCAATGCAGGTCCTCGACGAGGATCAGAGTCGGCTCGCGCCGGCAGGCGTCCGCGACAATGGCCGAGGCGACGGCGCGCTTGCCGCGATTGCGCGCCGCATTGTCCATTGCGTCGTACAGCCTGCGCCACTCGCCGACCTGCGGCAGATCCAGAAAATCGTTGAGAAACACGAGCTGCTGTTCGGAAACGACGCCGTCGCGTTTAAGCCGCGCGGCGGCGCTTCGCCTTGCGGGGGTTTCGGAAGCAGGAGATAGGCCAAGCAAGCTCTGCAGCAGCGTGCGAATCGGGTCCTGCCCTTTGCCGACGCCGAAATCCAGGACCAGAGTACGATGAGCGACGAAGCCTTGCGATTCGGCGTAAGACCGCATCTGATCGATCAGCCGCGTCTTGCCGATCCCGGCTTCGCCGCGGACATAGATAACGTGGCCGGCGTTGCGGGCGAGGCAAGCCGCCACGATGCTTCCAAATTGCTGCAGCTCGGCTTGCCGGCCAATGAAAGGGCTTCGCGCCGCCGCCGGAGCATCGGCCGAAACGGCGCGGAGCCGCCACGCGCGGACGGGCGCGTCGACGCCTTTGAGCCAGATCTCGCCGAGCGCTTCGCAAGCGGCGCGGCCGGCGAGGGCGCGATAAACGCCGTCCGAGAGCAGGGTCTGCCCAGGCTCGGCCTTGCCGACCAGGCGCGCGGCGAGATTCACCGATTCGCCGAGCACCGTATAATCGCGCGCGCCGGCGCGGTCGATCGCGCCGGCGACGACTTCGCCGCTGGCAATGCCGATATGCGCCTGCAGCCGCCGGCCGGCGGTTTCGCTCCATTGGCCGAGCGCTTCATGAATGTCCAACGCCGCCCGCGCGGCGCGTAAAGGATCGTCGTCATGCGCCTTGGGCGCGCCGAAAAGGGCCATCACGGCGTCGCCGATATGCTTGTCGACCGTTCCGTCGTAGCCGACGATCACCCCGTCGACGAGCGCGGTGAAACGTCCGACCAATTCGCGGACCTGTTCCGGATCGAGCGTTTGCGACAACGCGGTGAAGCCGGAGAGGTCGGCGAACAGGACCGTGACTTGCCGGCGTTCGCTTTCCGAAGGCGTCGCCGCCGGCGCCGTCTCCTGACGCGGCGCTTCGGCCCTTGCCGCGATGGCGCTCAGCAGCCGCTTGCGGTGGCCGATCGAGGCGACGCCCAGCTCCTTGAGATCGGCGTCGGAGAGAAGAGGCAGGACGGCGAAATCGACGTCATTCTCGGCGAAGGCGGGCGCATATCGCCCAAGGCCGAGTCCTTCCAGCCACCGCCGAACGGCAATTTGCGCGCCGTTCGGTTCGCCGGCCCTTCCATCGGCCTGATTGTCTGACCGCAAGTCTTTGGCTCCCCGAACGAGCGCGAAAAACTTACCAATCGTAGCGACAGAGACGTCAGGCGCGCGACCGGCGCTTCACGCGCCGCGCTCGAACGCCCCGGCGCGCTGAAAAAAGGACGCGCGCAGTCAAGACAAAATATTGTCGGCTCGACGCGGACGTTACGAGAACCGGAACAGGTTGTTGAACATATTGCGCAGGAAATTCGGCTCCTGGCCGCCGGTCGGCGTCGTGCGCGAGACGAAGTCGAAGACCTGGCCGTCCTTCAGGCCGTAATTGGCGATGCGCTGAACCTTGCCGGTCTTGGGCTCGAAATAGATCGCCAGGACGTTCTGGTCCTCCATCTTGACCGGCATGAAGGCGAGCGCGCGGTGCATCTTCTGGCCGATATAGTACCACGCGTCGCCGCCGACGGTGGAGGTGGTCGACGGGGTGCCCATCAGGTTGAGCACTTCCTGCTTGGTCGTCGAGCCGATTTTGACCTGGGAATAGGTCTTCTCGTCGATTTGATAACCCCGATCGAAGTCGCCGTCATAGCCAAGGCAGCCGGAAAGGCCGGTCGCAAGCGACAAGGCGCATAGAATGCGCGCTGCGCTCGCCCGCAAAGCCCCTGAACCACCAGCCATCAAAGAGTCCCCGTCGTTTTTCGCTTGCGCTCGCGGCCTACGATGCCTAACCCAAGGCGCTCCTCAAAAGCAAGGCGGCGGACATGATCCTTGCGACATGGCGGGCGAAGCGCGCCAACCGCAATCTGATCGAGCAACTTCACGGCG
>JAJPHH010000016.1 GCA_021325385.1 Alphaproteobacteria bacterium | reverse complement strand
CCCAGTCGCCATTCAAAAGCGATTCGTGAGTCATCCCACCTTGAATCACGGACCAACCCATGGTCCAAGAACTTTTTAACGCCTATGCGCTTGCGCGGGAATGACACGGAGGCATTTGCCCCCGCGCGCCGTCGCCCGCTATGGTGCGACGAGCGCGGCGACGCCGCATGGGGGAAACGCGAATGACGGGCAATGCCGAAGGCCGCGCCAAACGGCCGTCGATCACCGACCAGGAGGCGCTGCAATTTCACGCCCGCGGCCGGCCGGGCAAGCTCGAAATCATCCCGACCAAGCCGATGGCGACCCAGCGCGATCTGTCGCTCGCCTATTCGCCGGGCGTCGCCGTCCCGGTCAAGGCGATCCACGCCGACGCCTCCACCGCCTTCGACTATACGGCGCGAGCCAATCTCGTCGCGGTGATCTCGAACGGCACCGCCATTCTCGGCCTCGGCAATCTCGGCGCGCTCGCCGCCAAGCCGGTCATGGAGGGCAAGGCGGTTCTGTTCAAACGCTTCGCCGACATCGATTCGATCGACCTCGAAGTCGCCACCGAGGACCCCGACGAATTCGTCAACAGCGTGCGGTTCCTGTCGCCGAGTTTTGGCGGGATCAATCTCGAGGACATCAAGGCGCCGGAATGCTTTCTCATCGAGGAGCGCCTGCGCGAATTGATGGACATCCCGGTTTTTCACGACGACCAGCACGGCACCGCGATCATCGCCGCGGCCGGCATGATCAACGCGATGAAGCTGACGGGCCGCGATATCAAAACCACTCGCCTGGTTTGCAACGGCGCCGGCGCCGCCGGCATCGCTTGCCTCGACCTGATCAAGGCGATCGGCTTCGCGCCGCAAAACGTCATCCTCTGCGACACCAAGGGCGTCGTCTATCGCGGCCGCAAGGAGGGCATGAACCAGTGGAAATCGGCCCATGCGGTCGATACGCCCATACGCGCGCTCGAAGAGGCCGTGGCGGGCGCCGATATTTTCTTCGGCCTCTCCGTCAAGGGCGCGCTGACCGCGGCGATGGTCAAGAGCATGGCGCCGAACCCGATCATTTTCGCCATGGCCAATCCGGATCCGGAGATCACGCCGGAAGAGGCGCAGAGAGTGCGCGACGACGTGATCATCGCCACCGGCCGCTCCGACTATCCCAACCAGGTGAACAACGTTCTCGGCTTTCCGTACATTTTCCGCGGCGCGCTCGACGTTCGCGCCAAGACGATCAATATGGAGATGAAGATCGCCGCGGCTTATGCGCTCGCCGAGCTCGCCCGCGAGGACGTGCCGGACGAAGTCGCCGCCGCTTATCAAGGCGCGCGGCCGCGCTTCGGGCGTGACTACATCATTCCGGTCCCGTTCGATCCGCGCCTGATCCACGTCATCCCGGCGGCGGTCGCTAAAGCCGCAATGGAATCAGGCGTCGCGCAGAAGCCGATCGTCGATTTGCGCGCCTACCAGGAGCAGCTCTCGGCGCGACGCGATCCGGTCGCCGGCGCCTTGCAGCGGATCATCGAGCGGGTGCGGCACAATCCCAAGCGCGTCGTCTTCGCCGAAGGCGAAGAGGAGCAGGTGATTCGCGCCGCTTACTCCTTCGTCACGCAAGGCTTGGGTTCGGCCGTGCTGGTCGGGCGGGAGCATCGCGTCCGCGCCACCGCCGAGGCCGCCGGGCTCGATCTCGACGATCGCGGCATCGAAATCCATAACGCCGCGCTCTCGTCGCGCAACGCCGTTTATGCGCAATTTCTCTATGAGCGCTTGCAGCGGCGCGGCTTTCTGTTCCGCGACTGCCAGCGCCTGATCAACCAGGATCGCAACACATTCGCCGCGGCCATGGTCGCGCAGGGCGACGCCGACGCAATGGTCACCGGCGTCACCCGCAATTTCTCGATCGCGCTCGAGGAAGTCCGCCGCGTCATCGATCACAAGCCGGGCCATCGCGTGATCGGCGTTTCGCTGGTTCTGGCGCGCGGCCGGCCGGTCGTCGTCGCCGACACCGCGATCGCCGAGATGCCGGCAGCGGAGGATCTCGCTCAGATCGCGATTGAGGCGGCGGGCGTCGCCCGCCGATTGGGGTACGAACCGCGCGTCGCCATGCTCGCCTTCTCCTCCTTCGGCCACCCGCCAGGCGAGCGCTCGATGCGCGTGCAGGAGGCGGTGCGCATTCTCGATGCCCGCCGCGTCGATTTCGAATATGACGGCGAAATGGCCGCCGATGTCGCGCTGAACCGCGACGCGATGGCGCTCTACCCATTCTGCCGCCTGACCGAGCCGGCCAATGTGCTGATCATGCCGGCTTTCCACTCGGCCTCGATCTCGACCAAGATGCTGCAGGAGCTGGGCGGCGCGACCGTCATCGGCCCGCTGATCGTCGGTTTGGAGAAGCCGGTCCAGATCGTGCCGCTCGGCGCGAAGGATTCCGACATCATCAATATGGCGGCCTTGGCGAGCTTCAATATCGGCGGGTGATTGGGTTTGCGAGAGGCGCTCGACCGACGTCGACGCTCCCTTGATCACATCCTGAAATCTTCGCCGAGATAGAACCGGCGCACGTCCGGATGCGCGATGATCTCGTCCGGGCCGCCTTCCGTCAGAACATGACCGCTATGAATGATGTAGGCGCGGTCGATCAGGCCGAGCGTCTCGCGGACATTGTGGTCGGTGATCAACACGCCGATGCCGCGGCCCTTGAGATGGCGCACGAGGTCCTGGATGTCGCCGACCGCGATCGGGTCGATGCCGGCGAACGGCTCGTCGAGCAGCATGAAAGACGGCTTGCCGGCCAGCGCGCGCGCAATCTCGCAGCGCCGCCGCTCGCCGCCCGACAGCGCGATCGACGGCGACTTGCGCAATCTTGCGATATCGAACTCTTCGAGCAGCGAATCGAGCATAGCCTCGCGCGTCTTTCGGTCGCGCTCGGTCACTTCGAGCACGGCGCGAATATTGTCCTCGACATTGAGGCCGCGGAAGATCGAGGCCTCCTGCGGCAGATAGCCAATGCCGAGCCGCGCCCGCTGGTACATCGGCAAAGCCGTCACATCGTGACCGTCGAGCTCGATGACGCCCTTGTCAGGCCGAACCAGACCGGTGATCATATAGAAGACGGTGGTCTTGCCGGCGCCGTTCGGCCCAAGCAGCCCGACCGCCTCGCCGCGCCGGACATAAATGCTGACGTCCTTGACCACGGCGCGGCCGCTATAGCTCTTGCCGAGATTGTAAACGGCGAGCGCGCCCGTCTCGACGGCGCGGGCGTGCGCGGCGGGTTGCGCCGGCCGACGCTGATCGGCCATGGTCGGCGGCTCGGGCCGCTCACGCGGCGCCAAAGTCGCGCCGCCGGCTTCATTCACGCCCCAGCCGATCCATCGTCCGCCGAAGGCGCGAGATTTCGCCCCGTCGGGGGCAACTTCGTCGGTCAACCGTGAAATTCCTCGGCGGGGAGTCCGCCAGGCCCCTTTGCTTTGGCCAAATCTCTACTGCCTCGACGCCCGATTGTCAGGGAGCCTTCTTCTTTCCGGACGCCGACTTTTCGCCGCTACTATCGTTGGAGCTCGGGATGAACAGGCCATGGACGCGCTGCGTCGATTGGCCGGTTTCGACGACCGCCTGGCCGCTTGTCAGATCATAGGTGAGCTTGTCGCCTTTGGTCACATTGCCGCCGTCGCTCAGCGTGACGTTGCCGAACAGCCAAACCTTGTTCTCGATCTTGTCGTAGACGCCGCGGTCGCCGGTGGCGACTTGGGTCTTCGAGACGACCGTCACCGGGCCGGAGGCCTCCATCCGCCGGACCTGGCTGGCCGAAGCGCTCGGCGCTCCTTCGCCCGCCGCCGCCGGCGACGAGGCCTCCTTCGCCTGCGCGCCGTCCTTGGCCGAGGATTCGCTCTTGGCGAGAAAGATCGTCAAAGCCGAGCAGGTCAATTTGCTGTCGCCCTGGACGGCGACGACATTGCCGGAATAGACCGCCTTCTGCTCCTTGTCGTAGTAAACCAATTTGTCGGCGTCGATCGTGATCGGCTCCTTGGAGTTGGAGCCCGGCAGGATCGTCGCCGAATTGGACGGCTTGGGCGCGGCGGACGCCGCCGAGCCGGCGACGGCAAACAGGAAGGCTGCAGCCAAGCCGAGAAGTGCGACCCGTGTCATGCGCGGATCACCATGGATAAAACGCGCTTGTCATTCCCGCGCAAGCGCAGGGCTGTCCGGGGAAAGCCTGCGCTCGGCGGAGCTGATGACTTGCTTTCGACGCCGCGGCGCCACGCCGCCCGATCGCCGTCAACCCGCCATGGCGCCTCGAAGGTACGCGCGAAGCGATGTCCGCCCATGAGGCGCCATGGCGGGTGCTCCGCTGCGCT
>JAJPHH010000185.1 GCA_021325385.1 Alphaproteobacteria bacterium | reverse complement strand
CGGGTCGACGGCCATACCGACAAGCATCCGATCACCGGCGGCCCGTTCAAATCGAATTGGGAGCTGTCGGCCGCCCGCGCCATCGCCGTGGTGCAATATCTGATCTCGAAGGGCGTGCCGCCGGACCGCCTCGCCGCCGCGGGTTTCGGCGAGTTCCAGCCGATCGATCCCGGCGAAGACGAGGAGGCGCTCGCCCGCAATCGCCGGATCGAGCTGAAGCTGACAGAGAGGTGACCGGCCTCAGGCGCGCCGCCGCATCAACGTTGGCGCGTCAGCCGCCGCGCCGACCTGATCGAGCCACTCGCGCGCCGGGCGCGGCTTGCCGAAGAGGTAGCCCTGCGCGTAGCGGCAGCCGAGCGAAGACAGCTTGTCGCGCTGCTCCTCGGTCTCGATGCCCTCCGCAACGACGGCGATGCCGAGGTCCCGACCGAGCGAGACGACGGCGCGCACCAAGCTCGCATTGACTTGATCGGCGTCGATCGAGGCGACGAAGCAGCGATCGATCTTGATCGTATCGAAACGGAATTTCTGCAGGTAACTCAGCGACGAATAGCCGGCGCCGAAATCGTCGAGGGCGAAGCGCACGCCGAGGCCGCGCAACTCGGCGAGCGTCGCCTTGGTCTGCTCGTCGTCCATCAGGAGCACCGATTCGGTGATTTCGAGCGCCAGCCGCGCCGCGTCGAGGCCGGAGGCGGCGAGGGCGGCTTTGACCGCCCTGACCACGCGCCGCGTTCGAAATTGCGCCGGCGACAAATTGACCGAGACCATAAAATCGCCGGCGCTCGCCGCAGCTTGCGCGCAGGCTTCGGCGAGGACCCATTCGCCGATCGAGCCGATCAGTCCCGTCTCCTCGGCGATCGCGATAAATTCCGCCGGCGACATCATGCCGCGCTCGGGGTGGCGCCAGCGCAACAGCGCCTCGAAGGCGACGACGCGCCCATCGGCGATGTCGACGATCGGCTGCAGATAGACGGAAAGCTGGTTCTTGGCGACGGCGCCGCGCAGGTCGATCTCGAGCGCGCGCCGCCGCTGCGCGGCCTCGGCCATCGACGGATCGAACACCCGGTAGGTCGAGCCGCCCGCGGCCTTGGCCCGATAGAGCGCGATGTCGGCGTTCTTCATCAAGTCTTCCGCCGTGGCGCCGGAATCGGCGAGAATGACGCCGATGCTCGCGCCGATATGCACCGCCGCGCCGTCGATGTTGTAACGGGCCGACAGAATGCGCGCCAAGCGGCTCGCCAACGTTTCCGCTTCCGAGCGGTCGGCGACGTTTCGCTGAATGACCGCGAATTCGTCGCCGCCCAGGCGGGCGATTTCGGCGGCCTCGCGCAAGCCGGCGCGCAGGCGTCGCGCCGCGGCGCGCAGCAATTGATCGCCCGCCGGATGGCCCAGCGTATCGTTGACGTCCTTGAACCGATCGAGATCGATGCAATGAACCGCGACGAAGCGCCCGGCCTGGCGGTCGCGCAAGGCTGAGCGGAGGGAA
This sequence comes from Alphaproteobacteria bacterium, assembly GCA_021325385.1. Lineage (GTDB taxonomy): Bacteria > Pseudomonadota > Alphaproteobacteria > Rhizobiales > Beijerinckiaceae > Roseiarcus. Next base: position 15,431 of record JAJPHH010000185.1, on the reverse strand, counting down.
TCGAGGAAGGCGTTGCGCGTCGAAAGATCGGTCAAGGCGTCGTGATGAGCCATATGGGCGATGCGCTGCTCGGCGCGGATGCGCTGGGTGGCGTCGATGACCATGCCTTCGTAGTAAAGCGGCTCGCCGTCCTCCGCGCGCACGAGCCAGGCGGATTCGGAGACCCAGATGCGCTCGCGCGTGCGGTGGCGATAGACTTCCGAGATGAAATCGTCGATGCGGCCGTTGGCGTTGAGCAGCGCGCGAAACTCGGCTCGGCGATTCGGATCGACGTACCATTCCCCGGCGATGTCTCCGACCGCCGCAAGCAGTTCGGCTTCCGTTTCATAGCCGCTCATCCGGGCGAGGGCCGGATTGGCGCGCATCATCTTGCGCCCGTCGAGGCTCGATCGGTAGACGCCGATGACGGCGTGCTCGAAGAGGCTGCGATAATCCGCTTCGGCGCGCGCGATCTGCGCCTCGCGCTCTCGTCGCTCGGTAATATCGGTGAAAGTGCGCACGCCGCCGCCGTCGGGCAGCGTGATGGCGCGCACTTCGAGGATGGTCCCGTCCGGGCGGCGACGCTCGGAGAGCGGCTCCAAAGCCGCTGGAGGCTTTCGCCGCCCCGTCTCGACGAAAGCGGAATCGACACCGAATTCCCCCGTTGCGATCCGCGCTTCGACGGCCGAGGCCGGCGGACTTCCGTCGGCAATGTCGAGCGGCAGATCGAGCAACTGGCAGGCGCGGCGATTGCAGACTTTGACGCGGTCGTCGGCGTCGACCATCAGGATGCCCTGGTCGACATTGTCCAACGTTGCGCGTAGCGTGTTGCAGGTCGCCTCCAGCTCCGCCAATTGCTGGTTCATCTGCGCGATCGCGCCGTCGGCGCGCCGCCGAGCCTCGTCGGCGTCCGCATAGGTCGCGCTGATCAGGGCGGCGAGGCGATCGATGTCGGGGACGCCGTCCGCGCCGGTCGCCTCGGCGAGCTGTTGGCGCAGCAACGGGTGCATGGGTTCAGGCGGCCTCGGCGGGCGTCATCGCCGTCATCGTCTGATTGCGCAAGGTCGAGCGGCTGGCTTCCGCCCGGCGGAGCAGAGGACGACATGCGCGTTCGGATATTGCGCGCGAAGGTCGCGGCGACCAACCTCCGGCCGCCGTCCAGGAAAGATCGTCGACAAGCATCGAGAGCCCAAGCAAGGTATGTTCGGGCATAGTGGCCAGTCGGTCTTAAGAAGGCTGTAACGCGGTCGGTAAACAGGACACTACCTGCAAGCGCGCGTTTTTCGCCAATAGGATTTTGTTAGCGACCCTGCCTTACGCTGGGCGACGACGTCAGATGCGGCCGGGGGACGATCGATATTGGCTGGGCCATCCGGGTGGGATCGCAACGCGGCCGGCTTCACCCTCTTCCTGGTCGGCGCGGCGGCAATCGTCGCTTCGGCGAATGCTTGGCTGGTCTACGTCGCCGCCTTCCGCGACGGCGTTCGGTACAACGCCGTCGGCGCCGACTGGATGGTCTTCCATAGCGCCGCGCGGCTGTTTCTCGACGGTCGCTTGGAGACGATTTTCGACGGCGGCCGGCTGACCGCCTATCTCAATCGGACCTATCAAGCCTGGCTGCCGATGACCATCGTCTATCGGCCATGGGTCTATCCGCCGAGCTACTTGTTGTTGGTCGCGCCCTTCGGCTTCCTCGGCTTCGTTGCGTCCTATGTGAGCTTCCAGCTGGTCACAGCGGCGGCGTTGGTTGCGGCGCTGACGGTCGGCGCCGGCAAGGACGCGCGCGCCGCCTGCCTGATCGCGGCCGCCGCGCTTCTGTCTCCGGCCGCCGTGGACAATTTCGGAGCGGGTCAGAACGCGTTTCTGATCGCCGCTCTGCTGATCGCCGGCTTCCGACTCCTGAACCGCCGTCCCGTCTTCGCCGGATTGATCTTGGGCGTGCTGACCATCAAGCCGCAATTCGCCTTGATGGCGCCGATCGCGCTCATCGCCGCTCGACAATGGCCGGCCCTGTTGGCCGCGGCGGGGTCGGCGCTCCTCCTCGCATTGGTCAGCGCGCTGATCTTCGGCGTCGACCCCTGGGCGATCTGGCTGTCGCAGGCGATGTCGAGCCTCGCCGCATCCGACCTGCAATGGACGCGCTTCGGGCGGATGTGGGGCGACTCGGTCTGGACCTGCGCAATTCTCTTGGGCGCCGCCCCCGCCGCGGCCTCGCTCGCGCAGCTGGCCGCTACCGTCTGGGCGGCCGGGGCCGTCGCCGTCGCTTGGCGGCGCCCGCTGAGCGAGGGCTCGAAGCTCGCCGTCCTATTGGCGGCGACACTTCTCGCAGCGCCTTACTGGAGCTCCTACGACGCAATACTGCTCGCCCTGGCGGGACTCTTCCTTCTGGCCGAAGCGCCCAGGAATGGCGACCTCTGGGCGTGGGTCCTTGCGCTCGCGCTCTGGCTTGCGCCGGTCGCGAGTCCGCCGGTGCAGACGCCCATCGGACGCTTGATCCCCATCGCGATCGCCGCCTTTATCGCTTTTGCGCTGTGGCCGCAGCGCTGGCGCGCGACCGTCTCGGCGGCGGCCGGCGAGCCGAGGCCGGCGCAGAGCGTCTGACGCCCATGCCGAGCAGCGCCGGTCCGTAATCCAATAAAACTACCCCGCCGCCTTCCGGCCGCGTTCCAGGGCCTGGGCGCCGGCCTCGAATTGCAGGCGGGCGAGGCGGGCGTAAAGGCCGCCGCGCGCCATCAGGCTCTGATGCGTCCCTTCCTCGACGATGCGGCCGGCCTCGATCGTCAAAATGCGGTCGGCATGGACCACGGTCGCCAGGCGATGGGCGATGACCAGCGTGGTGCGGCCGGCCATGAGTTCGTCCAGCGCCTTCTGCACCAAAATCTCGTTCTCGGCGTCAAGCGCCGAGGTCGCCTCGTCGAGCAACAGCACGGGCGCGTCCTTCAGCAGGGCCCGGGCGATGGCGATGCGCTGGCGCTCGCCGCCCGAGAGCGTCACGCCGCGCTCGCCGACGATCGTGTCGTAGCCCTTCGGCAAAGCCGCGATGAAGCCGTCAGCGGCGGCGCGCTTGGCGGCTTCGCGGATCGCCGCCGGGCTCGCATTTGGCGCGCCATAGGCGATGTTCTCGGCGATCGTCGTCCCGAAAATCACCGGCTCCTGCGGCACGAAGGCGATGCGGCGGCGCAATTCGGCCGGATCGACCGTCTTGACGTCGACGCCGTCGAACGAGACGACGCCCTGGCTCGGGTCGTAGAAGCGCATCGCCAACTGGAAAATCGTCGATTTGCCGGCGCCGGACGGGCCGACCAGGGCGACGACCTCGCCCGGCGCGACGGCGAAGTCGAGACCCTTCAAAACCGGCTCGTCGGGGCGCGTCGGATAGGCGAACGCGACTCGGGCGAAACCGATCCGCCCCTGGGCGGGGCTCGGCAGAGGCTGAGGCTTGGCTGGCGCGATGATCTTCGGCTTCACGTTGAGCAATTCGGCGATGCGGCCGGCCGCGCCGGCGGCGGCCGAAACTTCGCTCCAGACCTGGGACAATTCGCCGAGCGCGCCGGCGGCGAGGACCGCAAAGAGCAGGAATTGCGACAACGCGCCGCCGGTCATGTCATGCGTCAGCACGTCCTGCGCGCCGAGCCAGAGCACGACGACGACGCTGGCGAAGGCGAGGAAAATCGCCGCCGCGGTGACGAAGGCGCGAACCTGGGTCGTCGCGCGCGCGGCTTCGTAGGCTTCCCAGGCGGCGGCGCGGAAGCGCTTCAAGGTCGCGGTTTCGGCGAGAAAGGCCTGCATGACGCGCACGGCGGCAAGGCTTTCGGTGGCGAAGGCCGTCGCCGCGGCGAGCGTATCCTGGGCCGCCCGGGCGCGGCTGCGCACCGATCGCCCCGCCGCATAGAGCGGCAGGACGATGAACGGAATGGCGATCAGCACATAGGCCGAGAGCTTCGGGCTCGTGGCGATCATCATCGCGACCGCGCCGATGAACATGAACAAGTTGCGCAGCGCGATCGAGGCGGAAGAACCGAAGGTCGCCTTCAGCTGGGTCGTGTCGGCCGAGAGCCGCGAGACGATCTCGCCGGTCTTCTCGGCGTCGAAGAACGAAGCGTCGAGCCGCGTCAAATGGGCGAAGACGTCGCCGCGCAATTCGGCGACGACGCGCTCGCCGAGGGTCATGACGAAATAGTAGCGCAGGCCCGACGCCGCAGCGAGGACCGCCACGATTGCGATCAGGCCGCTGAAATAGGCGTTGATCAAGGCTGGATGATCGGCCGAGAAGCCGTAATCGATCATCCGCCTCACCGCGATTGGGACGACGAGGGTCGCGCCAGAGGCCGCCAGCAGGGCGAAAAACGCGCCGGCCACCCGGCCGCGATGGGCGAGAGCGTAAGGCAAAAGCGGCCGGAGCGCCGCGAGCGAGGGGCGCTTGACTGGCTCTTGCGGCGCCGCGGATGGGGTCATGAGGGTTTCAAACTCCGGCCTTGCCGACCGAGGCTCAGAAAAATCAAGGATTTGCCTAACTTAATGCAGCATCGGCTTTTGCGCCTTGCGCTTAGTCCCAATCAGCCGACGCCGTCAACGTCGCCGAAGGACGCGCGGAGGCGCCCAGGCGGCATCCATCTGAACCCCCGATGCGGTCGTCGCTCGCTAGGAACGGACTCTTGACTAAAACTCTGATCTAGTAAAGACTTCGTTTCTAGCGGCGCCCGCTGTGAACGCTTTCGTTCCTTTTGCGCCGCGATCGGAACGAGACCGTTCCCGAGCGGGGCGCAAATGCCGCGAAGAACCGGCCGATACGAAAGCGTGGCCGCAGGGGGGGAGAAGGTTGAGGCCTTCATCCCCTTCGATCTGCCGCCCGCCCGTCCGGCGCTCGCTATCGACGAGAGACTCACGCGCCGCCTCTGGCGAGCCGAGCAGGCGCTCGTCCGTCTGGACCTGGCCGGCGACATCGTACCGTCCCTTGATTGGTTCATCTACGCCTTCGTTCGGAAGGAGGCGGTGATCTCATCGCAGATCGAGGGCACGCAGGCCTCGCTCGTGGACCTCCTCACTTTTGAGGCCGAAGAGCGCCCGCTCAACGCCGATGTTGAAGAGGTGACGAACTATCTCGACGCGCTTGCCTACGCCCGAGACCAGCTCGCGTCTAAGCGCGGCCTGCCGCTTTCGATGCGCCTCCTGAACGAAGCGCATAAGCGGCTGATGCGAGGCGCGCGCGGCTCCAACAAGCAACCCGGCGAAGTGCGTCGCAGCCAGAACTGGATCGGCGGAAGTCGACCCGGGAATGCCGCTTATGTGCCGCCGCCGCCCGATAAGCTTCCCAAGCTTCTCAGTGAATTCGAGAAATATATCCATGCCGATGACGCGCTGCCGAAGCTCGTGCGGGTGGGCCTGCTCCACGTGCAGTTCGAAACCATCCATCCCTATCTTGACGGCAACGGGCGGATCGGCCGGCTCATGATCGCTCTGCTGCTGGAGCATTGGGGCCTGCTGAAGAGTCCGCTCCTCTATCTCAGCCTCTTTTTCAAACGCCAGCGGGAAGAATACTACCGCCGCCTTAACCTCGTGCGATTGGAAGGAGATTGGGAAGGTTGGACGGACTTCTTCCTCGACGGGGTCGCAGTAATCTCGGAGGAAGCTATCGCTTCGGCCCGCGAATTGTTCAGCCTGGTCAACGCGGACCGCGCGAGAATGCTCCGCGGCGAGTCGACGTCCGTATCAGCGGCGAGATTATTCGAACAACTCCCCCGACACCCAATGCTGACCGTCGCATCCGTGATGAAGCTCATCGGCGCGAGCAAGCCGACGGCGAGTCGCGCGATCGAAGCGCTGGTCGAAGCCGATATCCTGGCGGAGACGACTGGAAAGAAACGCGACCGCAGTTTCGCCTATCGCGCCTATATCGAGCGTCTGCGGACCGGAACGGAATTGGATCTCGCCCGTTGAAGCGATTCAATCGCTTCTCGCTGACGTCGCGGAACTCACCCCACCGCCGCCGCCTGTCGGTACGTCCCCGCCGCCCCCAGCAGCGCCAGCGCCGCCTTACGCAGGCGGAGGAACTCGGCGCCCAGCGCCTCGTTGGGCGGGCCGGTCACCAGCGCCGGGCCCTGAAGGTCGGGCGCGAATTTCGCCTCGGAGAGGAGCCCGATCAGCCAATCGCGCGTCGCCTCCAGACGGCCGGCGACGATGTCGTAATCGGCTTCGCCGCGCCGGCCCCGCGCGAAGAACCGCGCTGCGGAAATGTTCGCGGCGAGCACATAGCCGGCGATCAGCATCTCGGCGAGCTCGCTCAGGCCGCGCCGGACTGCGCGCGGCTCGCCGCCCATGCGGCTGACCGAATCGGAGAGCGCCGCGAGCGATTCGATCATGCGCTTGCGCGCCAAGCGGTAGTCCTGGCCCGGCGCTTTCAGATCGAGCGCCGTCTTGGCGAAGGCGGCGACGTCGGTCTGCAGTCGGGCGGCGAGGCGCGGCGCCTCGGCGAACTCCCAGCGCGGCAGGACATGGCTGAAGAGATGCGCGATCGCCGCGCCGATCAGCGTATCGGCGAGACGGGAGAGGACCGGGACGGCCTCGCTCGGATCGGCCAAATGCACCGAAAGCAGCGCCATCACCGAAGCGCCGGTCGCGGTCACGCGATAGCGCAGTCGCGCGAAGCCATGCGTCACGCCGAGCGCGACCGCTTGCGCGAAGACGAGGACGCCGAGCGGCGTCCAGGCGATCAAACCGGCGGCGATCAGGCAGCCGAGCAGGGTGCCGATGACGCGATCGTCGCGCCGCTGCCGGGTGAGGCCGTAGCTCGCCCGCATGATCACCGCGATCGTCAGCAGAACCCAGTTGCCGTGGCGCAAACCGGCGAGCGACTGCGTCACGATCGCGCCGGCGGTCATCGCCAGAGCGAGCCGCACCGAAAAACGGAAGACGGGCGAATCCGGGCTCAAATGCGGCCTCAGCAATTTGAGGTCGAAAGACGGCCGCGGCTGGAAAGCGGCAAGGTCGAGGCCGCGCATCGAAGCGCTCGCCTCTTCGTCGTCCGACAAGGCGCGCTCCAGGCGCCGGATGTGGGAGAGCGCGGCGATCAGGCGTTCGCTCGTCGCCGCAGCGGCGGCGCGCGCGGCTTCGCTCAAACCTTCGTCTTTCGCCAGCCGCTCGGCCTCGCGCAACAGCGCGTCGGAAGCGAGCGCATGGTCCGGCGGCAGGCGCGGCTCGGCGTTCGACAGGAGATCGAGGCTCAACCGGTCAAGATCGATGGCGCTCGCCCGCAAGGTGACGCGGATGCGCGCCATCAGCGTCTTGCAGGCCTCGGTTCGGCGGATCTCGCCGAGCTCGACATGCGCCGCGACGAGCTGATCGAAGGCGTCGAGCAAAATGCCGATCGAGGCGGCGAGCCTGATCCGCGTCTTGGTTCGCGTCGGTTGGTCGAGCAGCAGCGCGCGCGCCGCCTGCAACTGATCAGCGAGGGCCGCCTGCTGGCGGATGACGGCGCCATAGATTTCGTGAAGATCGGCCCCTTCCTCGTAGAATCCCGAAACGGTCCGAAGGTACGTCGAAAATTCGCGCAAGGCTTCGCTGGCCATCATCCTCCGGCCGCCGGCGTCGGTGACGGCGGTGAGCAACAGCGCGATGACGATATAGGCGATCCCGCCGCCGGCGAGCAGCGCTTCGTCGCGCAGCGCGCCCGCCAGATCGGTCGCCGGCAGGCTCAACGCGAAGACGACCGGGATGAGAATTTGCATGCTCAAGGCGAGCGCCCATCGGCCGAAGCCGGAGATCAAGCCGGCGACGAGCGAGATCGCGGCGAGGGCGCCGATCAAGATCGCGGGCCGGCCTTCGACCAGGAGGACGACGAAAGTCGCGCAAAGCGCGAGACCGAAGCCGACCGAGAGCGTCGTCGCCTTGTTGCGCAACGGCGCGGGAAAATCGCTGATGCTCGCGCCGATCGCGCCGAAAGTCGCCGGCTGCCCCCCGGCGAAGCCGAACAGGAGCGCCGCCAGCACCGCCACCGCGGCGACGCCCGCCGCGACGCTGAGGCCGTTCACGATATGCAGGCCGACCAGCAATTTGAGCACGGTCGGCGAGCGGCGCCAATTGCGGATCATGGCGGGCGGCGCGCCTTGCGCCATGAAATTGACGCGCGAACTCTGGATGAGACCCGCTCGAGCGCCCGCCCCCGGGGCGCGCGGCGCTCCCTTCCGGCGGCGCTGGTCTGCCTCCAATCCCGGTTATGGAGTCCGGCGATGTCGCTTGGTCCGCGCCTCAACAAGTTTCCAAGCCTCGGCCCGCATGGCTTCCATCGGCTTTCCTATGTCGAATGGGGCGACCCGGACAACCCGCATATCGTGATCTGCGCGCATGGCCTGACCCGCAACGCCCGCGATTTCGACGAGCTGGCGCAGGCGCTCGCGCCCGAGGCCCGCGTCGTCTGCCTCGACGTCGCCGGCCGCGGCGGCAGCGACTGGCTCGAGCACAAGGAGGATTACGGCTTTTCGCTCTATGTCGCCGACGCCGCGGCCCTGATCGCGCGCATCACGCCTTCGCCCGGCGACGGCAGGTCGGCGCGCCGCTTCTTTGCGCCGCGCCGGCCGCGTTCGCGGCCGGCGATCGACTGGGTCGGCACGTCGATGGGCGGATTGATCGGCATGATGCTGGCCTCGAAGCCGCGCTCGCCGATCCGCCGGCTCGTCCTCAACGATATTGGCGCGATGATCCCTTGGGCCGGGCTTTTGCATTTGCGGATGACGCATGGCGACGCGCCGCGCCGCTTCGAAGCGGTCGCCGACATCGAAAAGCACTTGCGCAAGACCTGCGCCTCGTTCGGGCCGCTCGAAGACGCGCAATGGGCGGCGCTCGCCAGCAACGGCGCCAGACGCCGCCCAGACGGCGGCTACAGTCTCGACTTCGATCCGGGCATTATCGAGAGCCTGAGGCGCGGCGGCCAGGAGGAGGTGCTGTTCGGCGCCGATTTCCTGTTCGGCGTCGATCTCTGGCGGATCTGGGACAAGATAAAAGCGCCGACTCTCTTGCTGCGCGGCGCGGAATCGCCATTGCTCACGCGCAGCACCGCCGAGCGAATGCTGGCGCGCGGTCCCGAGACCAAGCTGATCGAATTTCCCGGAATCGGGCACGCGCCGTGGCTGAAAAGCGAGGCGCAGATCGCGCCGGTGCGAGACTTCCTGCTCGCATGAGGACGCCCGCCAATCGAACAATCGACGCCTGAGCCTCAGATCGTTCGCGAGGGGCGGCAAAACGCGGCGCCGGAATTCGCCGCGCGCGGCCCGCTAGATCGAGCCGGAAAGTCCGCCTTTCTTTTCGATGAAGTCGATCACCGTCTCGAGCCCCTCGCCGGTCTTCATATTGGCGAGGACGAAGGGCCGCTCCTTGCGCATCAGCTTGGCGTCGCGCGCCATGACCTCGAGCGACGCGCCGACATAGGGCGCAAGATCGATCTTGTTGATGACGAGCAGGTCGGAGCGCGTCACGCCCGGCCCGCCCTTGCGCGGGATTTTCTCGCCGCCGGAAACGTCGATCACGTAAACGGTCAGGTCGGCGAGTTCGGGCGAGAAGGTCGCTGCGAGATTGTCGCCGCCGGATTCGATCAGGATCAGATCGAGCGTCGGAAACCGGCGGCGCATTGAATCGATCGCGGCGAGATTGATCGAGGCGTCCTCGCGGATCGCGGTATGCGGGCAGCCGCCGGTCTCGACGCCCATGATCCGCTCCGGCTCGAGCGCGCCGGCCTCGACGAGAATGCGGGCGTCCTCTTTCGTATAGATGTCGTTGGTGATGGCGGCGATCTGATAGCGGCCGCGCAACGCCTTGCATAATTGCTCCATCAGCGCCGTCTTGCCCGAGCCGACCGGCCCGCCGATTCCGACGCGCAAAGGCTGACGAAGATCGTTCATGAGCGAAACAGCCTCGAATATTGCGTTTCATGCCGCATGGCGGCGATGTCCGAGCGCAGGGCGCAGCCGCCGAGATCGTCGCGCCCGGCGCCAACCGCTTCCGCGGCGAGACGTCTGACATGAGGCAAGAGACGGGCCAGGACGCGCTGGCCGTCGCTCTGGCCGATGGGCCCGAGCCGCACCGCGGCCGAGACGAGATTGGCGACGAGAGAGAGTACGAAAGCCTGCAGCGAAGCTTCAAGCGCAAGGCCGTGCCCGGCGGCGGCGAGGGCGACGGCGATCGGGTAGGCGACGGCCTCGCTCTCTGCGGGGATGAGATCGAAACTCGCGATCGGCCACGCGCTGCGCATGGCGGCGAGAAACGAGCCGCCTTGCGCGACGGTTTCGAGCCGCCGCTCCGCCGAGCCGGCAAGGGCGACGGCGAGCTCGTTCAGCTCCGCGACTTGCTGCGCGTGATCGGCCGCGGCGGCGCGGTGGGCCAGGGCGAAGAGGATGGCGTCGTTGCGCGGCGCGCCGAAGCGCAGGAGATCGTCGAGCCAGTCGCGCAAACTGGCGGCGTCGGTCACGTCGCCCGCTTCGACCGCCCATTCCAGCCCATGCGAATACGCGAATGCGCCGATCGGAAAGGCCGGCGAGAGCCAGAGCAACAAGGGCAGTTCGGGGAACGGCTCGGCTGTTGCCGTATTCATGGCGATTGGTCGTGACCGTGGTCATGATCATCGTGATGATGATGATCGTGTCCATGGCCGTGATCGTGATGGCGGTCGTGATCATGATGATCATGGCCATGGCCGTGCGACGGCCCGGCATAGGCGCCGCCTTCCGGGTTGAACGGCGCTTCGATCGCGACGATTTCGGCGCCGAGGCCGCGCGCCATCTCTTCGATCACGTGGTCGCGCCTGATCCGCAAGGCGCGCCGCGTCAGCTCGACCGGCAGATGGCGATTGCCGAGATGCCAAGCGACCCGGGCGAGCGCGACCGCATCTTTGCAGCGAATCTCGGCGAGCGGCTCCGGCGCGGCGACGACTTCGACGATGCGCCCATCGTCGAGCGCGAGCCCGTCGCCGGCGCGCAGCATCACGGCCTGCTCGAGGTCGAGCAGAAAGGCGAGGCCGCGCACCCCGGTCATGGCGAAGCGGCGGCGATGGCGATCGTCATAGTCGAGCACGACCGCATCGGCGGGCGCGCCGGACCAGGAGCCGGCGGGGCGAACGGAGCGGGCGGTGGGCATGGGACGTCCGGCGATCGTGAACTCGTCCCTTCCCTACCTGCATTGTCGCGAGAGGGAAAGCTTCGGCCGGAGCCTTCCCTGAATCGCCAACGAAGCGCAACTTGACGCCCAGAGCGCGGCCCTCGGCGATATCGAGTTTATTCGCGGGCTTCTGAATAGCGACACTCAGAAACGAGCGCGCTCACGAAAGCAAATCCCAAACACCGCGCCGCCATCGAGGCGGGCGCGCCTCAAGGCCACGCCGGCTTCGCCGGTCGCTCCGCTGCACTTCGCGAGCCTTGGCACGCGCCCGCCTCGACGGCCTTTTTGCAATCAAGACGTTTTGCTGACCGAAAACGGCCGAACGGCCGGTTTCGGCAGCAAAACGTCTTGGTCGCCAATCGTCACGCCGAGCGATCGCCGTCACCCGGAAGGGGCGGAGCGCAAGCGAGGCGCCCGCCATGGCGCCGCGCGAGCGGATATCGTTTCGCGCGTACCGTCGAGGCGTCATGGCGGGTTGACGGCGATCGGGCGGCGTGGCGCCGCGGTGTTGAAAGCAAGCCAAATCGCCGGACCGAGGCGCAGTCCTTTCCCCGGACAGCCCTGCGTTTCGCGGGAACGACCGGCCGAGCGGCCGGTTGCGCAAATCCGTCCGGCGCAGCTAGATGCCGCCATTCGGGGCGGGAGCGCTTTGAGGAGCCGCCATGAACGACGCCGTTCTTTCGACCCGTTGCGTCATCGCCGGCGGCGGGCCTGCCGGCATGATGGCGGGATTCCTGCTCGCGCGCGCCGGAATCGACGTCATCGTGCTCGAAAAGCACGAGGATTTCCTGCGCGACTTTCGCGGCGACACGGTTCACCCCTCGACGCTCAACTTGATGCGCGAACTCGGCTTGCTCGACGAGTTCCTGGCTCTCCCGCATCAGAAAGTCTTCCAGCTCGAAGGCTGGGTCGGCGACGAACGCGCAATTCTCGGCGACTTTTCGAGCCTGCCGCCGCCCTGCAACTACATTGCGTTGATGCCGCAATGGGACTTTCTCAATTTCCTGGCGCGCAAGGCCGGGGCGCTGCCGCATTTCAAGCTGATGATGCAGACCGAGGCTAAAGATCTCGTCCTTCAAGGCGATAGCGTCGTCGGCCTTTCGGCGCGCTCGCCCGACGGCCCCCTCACGATCCGGGCCGATCTCGTCATCGCCGCCGACGGCCGGCATTCGGTCCTGCCCGATCAGGTCGGCCTCAGAACGATCGATCTCGGCGCGCCGATGGACGTGCTCTGGTTCCGCGTGCCGCGCAGAGAGGGCGACGACGAGGAGACGATCGGTCGTTTCGTCAATGGCCGCATCCTCATCCGCATCTTTCGCGGCGATTATTGGCAATGCGCCTATGTCATCCCCAAAGGCGCCTTCGACGACGTGCGCGGCCGCGGGATCGAAGCGTTCCGCAACAGCGCCGCCGAGTTGATGGCGCTGCCGCGCGCTCGGCTCGACGCGCTCGAATCGTTCGACGCCGTCAAGCTGCTCAGCGTCTCGGTCGACCGGTTGGAGCGCTGGCGTCGGCCCGGCTTCCTCGCCATCGGCGACGCCGCCCATGCGATGAGCCCGGTCGGCGGCGTCGGCATCAATCTCGCGGTGCAGGATGCGGTTGCGACGGCGAACATGCTCGCCAAGCCTTTGCTCGCGCGCAATCTCACCGAGAGCCACCTCGCCGCAGTCGAGCGGCGTCGGCTCTTCCCGGTGCGCGTCATCCAGCGCGGGCAGGTCGCGGTGCAAAATCTCGTCATCGCCCGCGCCCTCGCCGCCCGTCAGCCGCTGAAGCCGCCGCTGATGTTCCGCATCGTCTCGCGTTCGCCGTTCCTGCGCGGGCTGTTGGCGCGGCTGGTCGGCTTGGGCGTCAGGCCGGAGCATATCCAAACCGCCGCTTTCCTTCCCCAAGCGGAGGAGAATGGGGCCAGTCGGCCTGTAAGCCGGGTTCTGTAGGGCGCGCCGCCGAAGCGGCGCGCGTGACGGCCATTCCTCTGGGACGCCCATTGCTGGACGCCTCGAGCAACCAACCCGAGCGACGACGCCCGGAAATAGGCGCGGAGGCGAGCCTCCTCGTCGCTCCTATTCGGTTTTGCTCCCGGCGGGGCTTGCCGTGCCGCGGAACGTCGCCGCCCGCGCGGTGCGCTCTTGCCGCACCCTTTCACCCTTGCCGACCAAAGGCCGGCGGTTTGCTTTCTGTGGCGCTATCCCTGGGGTCGCCCCCGCCGGACGTTATCCGGCGCCGTATTTCCGTGGAGCCCGGACTTTCCTCCGCGCGAGGCGCGGCGGCCGTCCGGCCGACTGGCTCGGGAGCACATAGGAGCAGGGTGTCGAGGGGTCAAGCGCCAGGCGCAAACGTTATCGCCCCGAATCGGTAGACGGGAGCAGCCGCTCGTCGATGCGGCGAGGCCTCCGCCAGCCTATGTCATGGGTGGGAAGAATGGCGTCTCGATCGACGATTTCCCTCAAGCCGGGGGCGACCAGGCCCAAGCGTAAGATAGATACTCTGGAGTATCAGGAGAATCCGCCGGTTTCCCGCGACCGGTTGGCGGCCTTGGCTGCCCTGGTCCATCTATCCGCTCACCGGCGTCAATCCCAATCGAGCGCAGGCGACACTCACGCCTCGCGCCAGTGATCCGAGACCCTTTTGTTGTTCAAATGGCGGACCCGCGCCACGTGCGGGCGACGACCATCGCGCTTCGCCCAATCGATCGCCTGCTGCTGGGTTTCCGCTACGTGGAGGATGTGATCGGCGTCATCCTCGACGACGTAGTCCTCGATCGGCGTTCCTTCGGGCCGACCCTTTGGACGAGGTTCGATGTAGACGGCCGCCACCAGCGGTCCTCCACAAACTCGCAGGCCGTCCCCATCGCTTCGCTGGCTGACGCCCAGGGGCAAAGCGCTGTCGGTCGTCAAGATGCGTGTGAGCCGAAATGCGGCTATCCGTTCGGCGCGATCAATAACGGCTTGCTCGCGCTCTGGATTTTGATCGGGCTTCCGGCTGGGCACGAGCTGCGCTCTTTTAGCCCCAAGAAAGAGGGGCGCGCCGCAAGGCAATTCAAAACCAGCGGGGCCGACCGCGCAAGTAGCCAATAAGGGGGATGGTTAGCGGCTCTCGGGCGTCAACGAATGACGATCGCCGGACCGTTTCTCAGAGCGCTCGATTGACTGCGTCATGTTGAAGCGATCCGTTCCTTCTTTAAGCGGCGGCCAAATTGCAGCTCGATGGCTCCCTCCTTGCAGCTCACAGACTGGCCGTGCCTGCGGTTATCGTTGTGTGTCCCGTAGTGGCACGGTTGTCGCGCAGGAGCAGCACATGCAGGCTCAAGAATTCTCGCAGAGCGTGATCCCCGTCCCCGTGGAGCAGAAACAGCTCAAGTTGTCGCGGATCAGATTGATGATTCAGGAGCTCTCATTCGAGCTGGCGACGCTCGACAAAGCGATAGCGGCCGACGAACAGAAGTGCGGCATTAAAGACCCCGGCCATTTCGCCTATCCCTGCCATCTTACGGCCGCCCAACTTCGTCGCAAGAACTTGCTCCGGACCGTTGAAGGACTGAAGCGGTGCGCTTTGCTTGAAAAGTTGGCGGCGTGATCCCTCGTCAAAACCACAGTCAGCCGCAGGCGGATGGTTTCTCCTTGCCTTCTGGTCCCTCCGGATTTCTGGAACCCGGTCAAGAAATTGGGCGGAAGACCTCAGGCGCGTTCCTTTCGTGAGCTTGTGCGAATGAGGCCGTCAAACAGCGCCTTCGTCGAGGCGATTGCGATCTGGACGGCCTTGGTGGAGATGGGCTGCGCGGATTGTATTCGGAATCAAATCGTCGATTGACGATCGCTTGACCGCCTTGACTGGCGATGCAGTCCCGCTGTCGGATGCGAACGTGATGCACTATGCCGATGGCCAGCAGGTGAGGATCGGCGATCGTGTCGAGCTCGAGGACGGTCGATGGCATGGCGTTGTGGTTTGGCTGGCCGGCGAACCGGAGGCAGCGCCGGCATGGTCTTCTCTCGCATCGGGGGCGGTTGTGATTTTCGATGAGGTCGGGCCGGTCCATTACCCGGACAGAGTCGAGCCTGACGTGATATTTGTCTCGCGCGGTTTTCGCTGAACAAAGGCCGCGGCTAGTGGTCGGGCTCAATCCCAGCGGGAGAATGCTAAGGCGCTGATTTACCGGGAGTTTAGGATTTCCAAGGATTTAACCTGATCCTTGGTGGAGCTGAGGGGATTCGAACCCCTGACCTCTGCAGTGCGATTGCAGCGCTCTCCCATCTGAGCTACAGCCCCGTCGCGCGGGTCTTTACGTCCCCGCTTGGGGCGTGTCAACGCGAGCG
>JAJPHH010000145.1 GCA_021325385.1 Alphaproteobacteria bacterium | reverse complement strand
CAGCCGGTCAGCCAGGATATCGCCGACAGTTTGGGCCTGAAGCAGACCGAGGGCGCCCTCGTCGCCAGCGCGCAGAAGAATTCGCCTGCCGCCGAGGCCGGGGTGAAGGCTGGCGACGTCATCACCAAGGTTAACGGCGATGCCGTGGCCGACCCGCGCGAACTCGCCCGCAAGATCGCGGCGATCGGCCCGAACAAGACGGTTGAGCTGACCGTGGTCCGCAACGGCGACACCAAGACGATCTCGGTGACGCTTGGTCAGATGACCAACAAAGAGGCGTCGAACGAGCCGTCTTCGAACAACAACTCGGCCCAGAGCGACGATGCGGCCAAGAACGAAATGGCCAAGCTCGGCCTCACGCTCGCGCCGGTCGGCGACGGCAAGGCCGGCGTCGTCGTCGAAGATGTCGATCCCGACAGCTCGGCGGCGCAGAAGGGCTTGCAGCAGGGCGACATCATTCTCGACGCCGGCGGCAAGCAGGTCAACCGGCCGAGCGACGTCTCGGCGGCCGTCGACGCCGCCAAGCACGAGGGCCGCAAGGCGGTGCTGTTGCGCGTGAAATCCGGCGACAATGTGCATTTTGTCGCCCTCTCGACCCAAGCGGCCTCGTGACCGCTTGAGTAGCCTCCGCCGCCGCGCTCGCCCCTGGCGCTGCGGCGGATGAAGCGGCGGCAGGCTGGGCTCGAAGCCTGGCCTGCCGTTTTTTTCTGGGAGCCGCTATATGTCCTCCATGCGGATTCTGATCATCGAGGACGATCGCGACGCCGCCGCCTATCTGGTCAAGGCCTTCCGCGAGGTCGGCCACGTCGCCGATCACGCCACGGACGGCCTGACCGGCTACGACCTCGCCAGAGAGGGCGGCTACGACGTCGCCGTCGTCGATCGCATGTTGCCCAAAATGGACGGCTTGTCGCTGATCGGCGCGCTGCGGGCGCAGAATGTCGATACGCCCATTCTGATCCTGTCCGCCCTCGGCCAGGTGGACGACCGCGTCAAGGGCCTGCGCGCCGGCGGCGACGACTATCTCGCCAAGCCCTACGCCTTCTCCGAATTGCTCGCCCGCGTCGACGCGCTGGCGCGGCGCCGGCCGAAAGGGGCAAGCGAGGAGACGGTCTATCGCATTGCCGATCTCGAGCTCGATCGCCTGTCGCACAAGGTCACCCGCGGCGGCGTCGAAATCCCGCTGCAGCCGCGCGAGTTTCGTTTGCTCGAATATCTGATGCAGCACGCCGGCAAGGTCGTCACCCGGACCATGCTGCTCGAGAGCGTTTGGGACTATCACTTCGATCCGCAGACCAATGTGATCGACGTGCATATCTCGCGATTGCGCGCCAAGATCGATAAAGACTTCGATCCGCCGCTGCTCCACACGGTCCGCGGCGCGGGATACATGATTCGTGACGGCGCTCGGTAAGATTTTCCGCACCACCGCCTTCAAGCTGGCGCTCGCCTTTCTCGCATTGAGCGCCGCCGGCGCCGGCTTGGTCTTGAGCATTGTCGGGATGGAAGTCTTCACGCTGGTCGACGAAGAATCGAAGCAGACGATCGCCGCCGAAGCCGACGGCCTCGCCGAGCAATATGCGCAGGGCGGCATCCGCAGGCTCGGCTATGTCATCGAGCAGCGCACCCGCGAGCCGGGCTCGTCCATCTATCTTCTCACGAACTATGCCGGCGAGACCTTGGCCGGCAATATCGAGCGCCTGCCGCCGGGCGTGCTCGACAAGCCCGGCTTTATCGAAACGCCTTACGAGACGGCGGACGATTCGACGCTCGACCGGCGGGCGCTGGCGCGCATCTTCGTTTTGCCTGGCGGCTTTCGTCTGCTGGTCGGCCACGATCTGCGCGACCGCGCGCGCATCGCCCATGTCATGGTGCGAGCGCTGGAAATTTCGCTGGTCTGCTTGGCGGCGCTGGGCGCGCTGGGCGCGCTGTTCGTCGCGCGTCGGGTGCTGCGCCGCATCGACGCGATGAGCAATGCGTCGCGCGCAATCATGGCCGGCGACCTCACCGAGCGCTTGCCGGTCTCGGGCTCGGGCGACGAACTCGATCGTCTCGCCGAAAATCTCAACGACATGCTGGCGCGGATCGGCGAATTGATGGTGGGCTTGCGCGAAGTCTCCGACAACATCGCTCACGACTTGCGCACGCCTTTGACGCGGCTGCGCAATCATGCCGAAGCGGCGCTGCGCCTGGAAGGCGACGCCAGGGCCTATCGCGCCGCGCTCGAGCGTACGATCGAAGAGTCGGACGGCTTGATCCGGGTTTTCAACGCGCTGCTGATGATCGCCCGGGCCGAATCGGGCGCCGATCGCTCGGCCTTGAGCGATTTCGACGTGGGCGAGGCGGCGCACGGCGTCGTCGAACTTTACGAACCGGCGGCTGAGGAGGCGGGGGCCAAGCTTAAAGCGGATATCGAGCCCGGCCTGATTGTCCGCGGCAATCGCGAACTGCTCGGCCAGAGCATCGCCAATCTGCTCGACAATGCGCTGAAATACGGCGCGCCGGCGCCGATCTTGGCCCTCGCGCCGCCGACCGCTCCGTCGGAAGAGGCGCGGCCCGCTGCGCCGACGACGGAGGTCGAACTCGTCGTCCGGCGCGCCGGCGAGATGGTCGAGATCGTGGTCGCCGATCATGGCCCAGGCATCGATCCGGCCGATCGCGCCCGCGTCTTCGAACGATTCGTCCGTCTCGAAGGGGCACGTTCGCGGCCCGGCTCGGGCCTTGGCCTGTCGCTCGCCGCAGCGGTGGCGCATCTGCATGGCGGCGCAGTCCGTCTCGAAGACAATCAGCCGGGCTTGCGCGTCGTCATCAGCCTGCCGGCCCGGCCGGCCGCGCTCGGCGAGCCGCTTGAAAAAGCGCCGGCCGCGAACGCCGCGGCGCTTTCGTGACGGCGGCGGCGCTCGCCGAGAGGCTCGTCGCCGCGCCGCGTCTGGCCGAGCCGGCGATGGCGAGACGGCGGCTCGCGGGATTGCTGGCTGAAGAGGCGGCCGCGCCGCTCGCCGGTCTCGTCGAGCGCAAGAAAGCGCGCGACCTGCTGCTCGGCCTCGCCGATCATTCGCCCTATCTATGGGCGCTCGTCAGCGAAAATCCGGCGCGGCTCGCCCGCCTTCTCGCCGCGTCGCCCGAGGCGTCCCTCGATGCGCTGATCGCGGCCATCGCCGCGCGCCGCGACCAAAGCGAGGCCGAACTGATGCGCGCCCTGCGCCAGGCGAAGCGGGAAGCGGCTCTGTTGATCGCGCTCGCCGATCTCGGCGGCGTCTGGGGCGTGGTCGAAGTGACGGAAAGCCTGACTCGATTCGCCGACGCCGCGGTCTCGGCCGCCTTGCGCTTCGCGCTCAGCGATTATGCGCGGGCCGGGCGCTTGACCCTGGATCTGCAAGCGCCCGATTTCGAACGCGAAAGCGGCCTCGTCGTGCTGGCGATGGGGAAACATGGCGGTCGCGAGCTCAATTATTCGAGCGACGTCGATCTCGTCGTCTTCTTCGACGAGTCCGCCAATTGCGCGCCGGCCGGCGTCGAGCCTGGTCCGCTTTTCGCGCGCTTGACCAAGGCGCTGGCGCGGCTGCTTCAAGAACGTACCGGCGACGGCTATGTGCTGCGCGTCGATTTGCGCTTGCGGCCCGACCCGGGCGCGACCGCGGTCGCCATGGCTATCTCCTCCGCCTACTCCTATTACGAGACGCTCGGCCAGAATTGGGAGCGCGCCGCGATGATCAAGGCGCGTCCGGTCGCCGGCGATATCGCGCTCGGCGAAAAGTTCTTGCGCGATCTGTCGCCGTTCATCTGGCGCAAATATTTCGACTACGCCTCGATCGCCGACGTCCACGCCATGAAGCGCCAGATTCACGCTTTTCATGGCCATGCGGAAGTGACGGCGGCCGGCCACGACGTCAAACTCGGCCGCGGCGGCATCCGCGAGATCGAGTTCTTCGTCCAGACGCAGCAGCTCATCTTCGGCGGCCGCCGGCCGCGCATGCGCGGCGCACGGACGCTCGACATGCTGGCGGAGCTGAAAGCCGACGGCTGGGTCGGCGCCGACGCCGCGCGCGACCTCTCCTCAGCCTACGAATTCCTGCGCCGGATCGAGCATCGGCTGCAGATGATCGCCGACGAGCAGACGCAGCGCTTGCCGGACGATCCGACTGCGCTGGCGCGCTTCGCCAAGTTTTGCGGCTATGAGAGGGTCGAGCGCTTCACTGAAGAATTGATCGGCCATTTGCGCCGCGTCGAGACGCATTACGCCCGCCTTTTCGAACACGCGCCAGGTCTCGACGCGAATGTCGGCAGCCTCGTCTTCACCGGCGTGGTCGATGATCCCGAGACTTTGCGGACGCTGCGAAGCATGGGCTTTCGCGAGCCGGAGCGCGCAGCCGAGACGATTCGCGGCTGGCATTTCGGGCGCCGCGCCGCGATCCAAAGCCAACGCGCGCGCGAAGCGTTGACCGAGGTCACTCCGGCGCTGCTCGAAGCCTTCGCCGCATCCGGTGATCCGGACGCCGCCATAGCGACGCTGGACGCCGCGCTCGCCCGCATGCCGGCGGCGGTGGAGCTTTTTTCGATTCTGCGCTCGAACGCCGACGTACGCCAGCTCTTCGCCGACATTCTCGGCAGCGCCCCGCGTCTCGCCAATGTGGTCGCGACCCGGCCGCATGTGCTCGACGGCGTCATCGATCCGGCGCGCGGCGCCGATTTCGACAAGCTCGCCGTCGCGGAGCGGATCGAGGCTTTTCTCGCCGGCGCGCCGACTTTCGAGAGCGTCCTCGATCGCGTTCGCGATTTCGCCGCGGAGGATATGTTCTTGATCGGCGTTCGCCTGTTTTCCGGCGCGCTCGATCCCGATCGCGCCGGCCGCGCCTATAGCGCGCTCGCCGAGGCGATCGTCGCCGCGCTGCTCGACCGGGTCGCCGAAGCCCTCGCGGCGGATCACGGGCGGGTGCCTGGCGGCCGCGTCGCGATCGTCGCGATGGGCAAGCTCGGCTCCCGCGAGATGACCGCGGCGTCCGATCTCGACCTGATTCTCGTTTATGATTTTCCGCCAGGCGCGGAATCGGACGGCGGCCGACCCCTGCCGGCCGTACTCTACTACACGCGGCTGCTGCAGCGTCTGATCGCCGCGCTCACCGCGCCGACCAAAGCCGGCCGACTCTATGACGTCGATCTGCGCTTGCGTCCCTCCGGCCGCAAGGGACCGCTGGCGACGCAATTTCGCGGCTTCGCCGCCTATCAACGCGACGAGGCCGAGACCTGGGAGCATATGGCGCTCGCCCGAGCCAGGCCGATCGCCGGCGACGCCGAACTCGCCAGGGCGATCGAGAAGGCGATCGGCGGCGTGTTGCGCAAAGCGCGCGATCGCGACGCTTTGGTCGCGGACGTCCGCGCCATGCGCGCTTTGATCGCGGCCGAAAAGGGCGACGCGGATCCCTGGGACCTGAAACTCGCGGCCGGCGGCCTGCTCGACATCGAGTTCATCGCGCAATTCCTGATCCTGGCCGACTCGCGGGCGCATCCGAAGATCAGGGACGTCTCGACGCGCGCGATCATCGCCAAGGCGGGCGCGGCCGGTCTGATCGCGTCCGAGCAGGCGCGCGCTTTGGTTGACGCGCACAAGCTGTTCACCGATGCGACGCAGTTGATGCGGCTTTCGGTCGACGGTCCGTTCGATCCGGCTAAGGCCGCGGAGGGCGTGACGCGCCGCATCGCCGCTGCGGCCGGTCTGCCTGACATAGCGGCGCTGGCGGCGGCGATCAACGACGCGCGCAGCGAAGTGCGAGAGGCGTACGAGGAGATTTTGGCCTCTTCCATACGGCGGAGCGGCGAAACGCCGCGCGCCGCCAAGCGGGGAGCGGCGGAGTGAGGCTGCAAGCGGCAGAGTACATAAAAGGGGGCATAGCGCGATGGCGGACAACACGATCCTCGTCGAACACCGCCGGGTTGGGCGCCAGGCGCATTATCGCGTCCTCACGTTGAACCGGCCGGACCGGCTCAACGCCTTTATCGCGCCGATGCACCACGCCCTGCGTCAGGCGCTGATCGAAGCCGAGCGCGATCCTTCGTGTCGCGCCGTTCTCCTCACCGGCGCAGGCCGCGGTTTTTGCGCCGGCCAGGACCTTTCCGAGCGCGTCGTCAACGACGACGGGCCGCCGCCCGATCTCGGCGCGACGCTCGATGCGCTGTACAATCCCCTGATCCGCCGGCTGCGCGCCATGCCGCTGCCGGTTGTCTGCGCCGTGAACGGCCCGGCCGCCGGCGCCGGCGCCAATATCGCGCTCGCCTGCGACCTCGTCCTCGCCGCCCGCTCGGCCAGCTTCTTGCAGGCTTTCGCGCGGATCGGGCTTGCGCCCGACGCCGGCGGCACGTTCTTCTTGACCCGGACGGTCGGACCGGCGCGGGCGCGCGGCCTCGCCATGCTCGCCGAGCCGCTCAGCGCCGAAAAAGCCGAGGCCTGGGGTCTGATCTGGAAAGCCGTCGACGACGACGCGCTGATGGAGGAAGCGCACGCGACCTGCGCCA
Organism: Alphaproteobacteria bacterium; assembly: GCA_021325385.1. Classification (GTDB taxonomy): domain Bacteria; phylum Pseudomonadota; class Alphaproteobacteria; order Rhizobiales; family Beijerinckiaceae; genus Roseiarcus. The sequence continues at coordinate 5,650 of JAJPHH010000145.1, read as the reverse complement.
AGCTCGCCTCCGGCTCGGCGGCGGCGCTCGCCGCGATCAAGCAAGGATTCGAGGCGGCGTCGACCAACAGCTTGAGCGAACAGCTCGATGTCGAGCGCGACGCGCAGCGTCGACTGGGCCGCGCCGGCGACTATCGGGAGGGCGTGCGCGCCTTTCTCGAGAAACGCCCGGCGCGTTTTCAAGGCCGCTTCTGAGTCCCGGCGATGGTCCCGGCTCTTCAAGGCTCCATCACGCGGATCGGCTTGCCGTCGAGCCAAGCGCGAATGTTCTCGACCGTCTGGCCATAGAAGGTCCGGTACGATCCTTCGGTGACATAACCGACATGTCCCGTCGCGACGACATTGTCGAGCCTGCGGAACGGGTGGTCCTCGGGCAAAGGCTCGACATCGAACGTATCCAGCGCCGCGCCGCCGATGCGGCGATTCCTCAGCGCGTCGATCAGCGCCTCTTCCACGACGATCGGTCCGCGCGACGTGTTGACCAGGATCGCGTCCGGCTTCATCAGCGACAGCGCGCGGGCGTCGACGAGGCCGCGCGTTCGCTCCGACAAGCGCAGATGAATGCTGACGAAGTCGCCGCGCTTGAACAGATCGTCCTTGCTCACGCGCTGGGCGCCGGCGGCCGCGGCGCGCGCATCGTCGAGATTCTGGCTCCAGGCGATCGCCTCCATGCCGAATGCCTTGCCGTAGCGCGCCATTGTCGCGCCGATCCCGCCGAGGCCGAGCAGGGCCAGGGTCGCGCCGGCGAGGTCGCGGCCGATCGTCGTCTGCCAGCGGCCGGCGCGCACCGCCTCGAACTCCGCCGGCAAGCGTCGCGCCGCGGCGAGGAGCAGCGCCCAGGCGAGTTCCGGCGCGGCGGTCGACGAGCCGCCGGTGTTGCAGACGAGGACGCCCGCCTCCCGCGCGGCGCGAATATCGATGGCGGCGTTGCGATGACCGGTGCTGACGATCAGTTTGAGTTCGGGCAGCCGCGCGATCAGCGAACGATCGATCGCCGTGCGTTCGCGCATGACGCAAATGACGTCGCAAGACGCCAGCCTGTCGACGAGGCGCTCGCGGTCGGCGATGCGGTCGTGATGAAATTCGAGATCGACATCGCCCAAAACCGACCAGTCGGCGAAGCGGCGCGCGACCTTCTGATAATCGTCGAGAACGGCGATTTTGACGCGACGGTTCATGGCGGCCTCGCTCCGCGAGCTTACAAGGATTCTTACGGCCGCGTCGGAAAGATTGGAAGGGCGGCTTGAGCTCGAGTCGTCACGTCGCAGGGCTGTCCGGGGAAAATGAGCGGTAAATTTGACGCCCGGAGCGCGGCCCTCGCAAACGAGGCGATATCGAGTTTATTCGCAGGCTTCTGATTGGCGAGACTCAGAAACGAGCGCGCAAATCTCAAACACCGCGCCGCCATCGAGGCGGGCGCGCCTCAAGGCCGAGCCGGCTTCGCCGGTCGCTCCGCTGCGCTTCGCGAACCTTGACCCGCGCCCGCCTCGATGGCCTTTTTGCAACCAAGACGTTTTGCTGACCGAAACGGCCATACGGCCGGTTTCGGCAGCAAAACGTCTTGGTCGCCAATAGCCACGCCGAGCGATCGCCGTCACCCGGAAGGGGCGGAGCGCAAGCGAAACACCCGCCATGGCGCCGCGCGGGCGGACATCGTGTTGCACGTACCTTCGAGGCGCCATGGCGGGTTGACGGCGATCGGGCGGCGTGGCGCCGCGGTGTCGAAAGCAAGCCAAACCGCCGGACCGAGGCGCAGGCCTTTCCCCGACAGCCTGCGACAAATCGGGAATGACGGGACGCCGCCGTCGCCACTCAGCTCGCCTTCAAGGCCGCTCCGGGCGACGAGAAATCGAGTTCCGCCGCCGGGCGCGGCTTGCTCAGCATGAAGCCCTGCGCCAGCGTGCATCCGGCGGCGCGAAGCAACTCGAATTGCTCGCGCGTCTCCACCCCTTCCGCCGTGGTGCGGATGCCCAGCGCCCGGCTGAGATTGGCGACCGCGGCGACGATCGCAGCGCAATCCTGCCGGGTCGACATGTCGCTGATAAACGAGCGGTCGATCTTGATCGTGTCGAACGGGAACATGCGCAGATAGCTCAGCGAGGAAAAGCCCGTGCCGAAATCGTCGAGCACGATGGCGACGCCGAGCTGTTTGAGGCTGCGCAACAAAGAAAGGTTATGGTCGTTCTGGGTGACCAGGACGGATTCCGTGATCTCGAGCTCCAGCCTTTCGGCCGCGAGACCGGAATCGGCGAGCGCGCCGCGCACCGCATCGACGAGATTGCCGCGCTTGAACTGGGCGGCCGAAAGGTTGACGGCGAGCTTCAAATCCGCCGGCCATTTGGCCGCCTCCATGCAGGCCGCGCGCAGCACCCACTCGCCGATCGGGACAATCAGGCCGAGCTCCTCGGCGAGCGAAATGAATTGATCGGGCCGCACCATGCCGCGTTCCGGGTGGCGCCAGCGCACCAGCGCCTCCGCCCCGCAGATCCTGCCGGTCTCGAAACTGTACACCGTTTGATAGAAGACCTCGAACTCGCCTTTCGCCAGCGCCTTGCGCAGATCCGCTTCGAGCGCGTGGCGCGAACGCGCCTCGACGTCCATGGCCAGTTCGAAGAAGCGGTAATCATTGCGCCCATCGGCTTTGGCGCGATAAAGCGCCAGGTCGGCGTTCTTCATCAATTGATCGGCCTCGGCGCCGTCATAGGGCGCGAGGGCGACGCCAATGCTGGCGCCGATATTGAGTTGGCGCCCGTCGATCTCGTAGGGCGCGCTGATGTCGAGCAAGATGCGTTTGGCGAGCGCGACCACATCGTCCATCCCCTCGGCGTCGAGCGGCTGAAGCACCGCGAATTCGTCGCCGCCGATGCGGGCGACCGTGTCGGACGGGCGCGTCGCGTTGCGCAGACGCTCCCCCGCGGCCCGCAGCAGGAGGTCGCCGACCGGATGGCCGAGCGAATCGTTGACGTCTTTGAAATGGTCGAGATCGATGATGAGGACCGCGAAGGTTTTTGACGAGCCGCGCGAACGCGCCAGCTCGTATTCGATCCTTTCGACGAATTGGGCGCGATTGAAAAGATCGGTGAGGGCGTCATGCTGCGCCATATAGACGATCTTTTCCTCGGCGCGCCGTCGCTCGGAAATATCTTCGTGGGTGACCAGCCAGCCGCCGCCGGCGATCGGCTGGTCGACGATGTTGATCGTCCGTCCGTCGACAGTCGAACCGATCCGGCTCCTGACTTCGCCCTTTGCGACCGTGTCGAGAATGAGGGCGACATATTGATCGACGTCGCCGTTGAACAGGCCGACCTCGCGCCGATGCTCGATGAGGCGGCGCAACGTGCAGCCCGGCTTCACCACGTCGGGGGAAAGCGCGTACATCCGCAGGTAGGCTTTGTTGCAGAGGACGATCTCGCCCGCCGCGTTGAACATGCACAGGCCCTGGGCGAGGTTGTTGACGGCGTCTTCGAAACTCTTCAACCGCGCTTTCAGCGCCTCTTCCCCCGTCGGCGCCGTATCGCCCTCGGCGCGCGTCAGGCCCGCCGCTCGCCGCGCCAAAAAAGCGCCGAGCGGCGAGCCGCCGTTGACGAGCCTGTTGACGACGGAGAGAATGCTCAGCCCCCTAACGCGCGGCGCTGTCGAGATCGGCGAGCGTGAACCTGCCCTGACGATCAGGCGGGATTGTCCGCGGTCGGGATTAAGCTGTGGTTAACCGGCGGCAGGGCTTGCAAATCGGCGGCTCGCCGATCGCCTCATGGACCGTTCGGGGCCTTGTCGAGGGCGCTGAGAACGCGTTGGCGCGACAATTCGAGCAGGCCGCGCATCGCTTCGGCCGCCTCGTCGCCGCGGCGCGCCAGAATGGCGGAAAGGACCGCCTCGTAGGGCGTCAGATCGATCGGCTGGCGGCCCGGGCTCTTCTGCGTCAGCGCGAACGAGACGCGCAGGGCCGTCTTCACTGCGCCGCCAATCGTCACGAATAGTCCGTTATGGGTCGCGGCGATGATCGCGAGATGAAATTCCGTCTCTGCGCTCGCCGCCAAAGCGGGCGTGTGCAGCATCGAGATCATGTCGGCGTAGCAGCGCTGGATATGTTCGAGGTCTTCATCCGTCCCGTCGCGCGCCGCCAGGCAGCAGGCGCGCGGCTCGAAACATTGGCGCATCTCGTAAAGGTCCTCGACGATACGCCGATCGAACTGGGCGTTAAGCCGCCAGGACAGAACGTCGGGATCGAGCAAGTTCCAGCTCGAAAAAGGCAGGACGCGCGTGCCGACTTTCGGCGCGACCTCGATCAGGCGCTTGGCGGCGAGGTTTTTCACCGCCTCGCGGATCGTCGAGCGGGATACGCCATAGGCCTGGCACAGCTCGCTTTCGATCGGCAGGGAATCGCCCGGCCTGAATTCTCCCGAGACGATGCGCGTGCCCAGAATGCGCGCGACTTGCGCGCTCATCGTGCTGACGGAAGTGTTCCGCTCGAACATTTCATCCCCAGACCAAGTGTCGCGACGCGGGCGCGCTTTATGACGATCGGCCGGTCCGTTCTCCGCGGCGCGGACAATTCTTCTTCTATGAACCCCGCGCGCTTATGGCTAGGCCAAGCGCCCTCGTCGCGCGTTTCAAGGCATTGACAAAGGTTCGGTTGTGGCTCACCCTAAAGAGCATATGGTAAGATGAATGCGCTCGCCAGAGGATTCGGACGGGCGACGCATGGCGGAAACGCCAACTGGGAGGATGAAAAGGCGCGGCTGGAGCGCGCGCCCGCGCCGTTCGACGCGGCAAAACTCAACGCCAGAAGGAGGAGACGTCATGAAGTTTATCAAAGCGCTCGCGATTGCGGCCGGCTTATGCGCTTTAAGCGTCGCGGCTGAAGCCAAGACCCAGGTCGTCTGGTGGGACTTCCTCAGCGGCGGCGACGGCGTTCGGATGAAGGCGATGATCCAGAAGTTCAACGCCGAGAATCCCGATATTGAAATTCAACCGACGACGCTGGAATGGGGCGTACCCTTCTACACCAAGGTGCAAACGTCGGCGGCGGTCGGGCAGGGCCCCGACGTGATGACCTACCATCTTTCGCGCCTGCCGCTCGGCGTCTCGACCGGCGTGCTGCGGCCTTACAGCATGGATGAATTGAAGGCGGTCGGCCTCTCGGAGAGCGATTATTTCCCCACCGATTGGGACGCCGCCCATGTCGACGGCAAGCTCTATGGCGTGCCGCTCGATATTCACTCGATCATTCTCTATTACAACAAGGACGCCCTGAAAGCGGCCGGGCTCCTCGGCGACGACGGCTTGCCCAAGGGACTCGACGGGCTCGACAATTTCAACGCCGCGTTGAAGAAGCTGACCGGCGGCAAGACGCAATACGGGCTGTCCTTCGCCACGGCCGAGCACGGCACGATTTGGCGCATTTTCTACACCATGCTGAGCCAGCAGAGCGGCGACTTTCTCAAGGACAACAAGATTCTCGACGGCGACAATTTGCAAAAAGCCGAGAAGGCGACCAGCGCGATGGCCGATTGGGTCGCCAAGGGCTACGCGCCGAAGCTCACCGAATATCCCGCTTCGATCGCGCTCTTCACCTCGGGCAAGGCGGCTTTCCATATCAACGGCGTCTGGGAAGTGCCGACCATGGTCGATCTCGCCAAGAACAACAAGCT
>JAJPHH010000124.1 GCA_021325385.1 Alphaproteobacteria bacterium | reverse complement strand
TCGTTGTTCCAGGTGCAGGTATGCCGCTCCGGGTCCATCTTGAGCGGGCCGCGCTCGAGCACCTTGGCCTCGCTCTCTTTCTGCGCCGCAGCCTCTTTCGGATTGGCGCGGCGCAGAATCGCCTTCACCCGCTCGACCAGGAGGCGCTGCGAGAACGGTTTGCGGATGAAGTCGTCCGCGCCCATTTTGAGCCCGAACAATTCGTCGATTTCGTCGTCCTTCGAGGTCAGGAAGATCACCGGAAGGTCGGACTTCTGCCTCAGCCGGCGCAACAGCTCCATCCCGTCCATGCGCGGCATCTTGATGTCGAAAATGGCGAGATCGGCGGGACTCGTCTTGAGGCCGTCAAGGGCGCTGGCCCCGTCAGTATAGGATTGAACCCGATAGCCTTCCGCTTCCAGAGAGAGCGACACGGAGGTGAGAATATTGCGGTCGTCGTCGACCAAAGCGATTGTCGGCATGAGGCTCCAATCTTCGTTTAGCGCAGCCGGCAGCGCGCCGCGGCGTTGTTGTTATACGCTCGCCCGACTCGACGCGCCGGGACATTAAGAGCGTTGAAGGCCGAAATGTGACGCTTTTTTCGCCTCAACAAGTTCGCCCGCGCCCGCTAAGTTCCTGCAGACGGCGAAAATACGACAAGATTGAGGCCCCGTCGTCATGCCTCGACGCGATGGCGAGCCCGCCCAAGCCGCGCCGAATCCACCAGATCGGCCATTGCCTTAGCATAGACCACTTGGGCGGCTTTGGCCAGCGCGAGGTCATGGCGGTGTTTTTGGAGGCGAATAGGGCGCCCTATATTTGACGTCGCTCGCCCGCGCTCGCGATCCGCCGACGACCGGCGCCCGGCGCCAGGAGCGTGAGTGCGATGGCGCGAATCGCTCACGCCCGAGGCGGGCCGCGAGCGATCTATGGGCGGGGACCGGGCTGGCGCAGATCGCCACAGGCATAGAACCGCAATTGAATCTACCGGCGGGCGGGACGAATGCGGGACTTGGCTTGGCTTTACGAGCCGCGCTGGCTCGACGAGCGCCGCCGCGTCGGAGCGAGCGAAGAACAAACTCGCGCCGCGATGACCGAAGTCCTGGCGGCCCTTGGCCCAGGACCCCCCAAGTCTTTAAATCAGGATCACGCGCTCGGCGCGAAGCCGCGCAGCCGATGCCCGTCCGGATCGAGCGCGACGAACGTGTAGCCGAAATCCATCGCCGTCGGCTCTTGCGCGATTCTCACGCCGCGCTCGCGCCAATCGGCGCAGGCCGAATCGACCGCTTTATCGTCGTCGAACGGGAAAATGATCTCGGCGGCGCCAGGCGGAGCGGTCGGCTTGGGCGCCACGTCGCCGTCGCGCCAGAGACCGAGCTTCAGGCCATTGTCGAAGGCGAACATCGCGAAATTGGTCGACGATTCGACAGCCGGCCGGCCGAGCAGGTTCTCGTAGAACGCGACGCTGGCGGCTGGCTCTCGGACATAGAGCAGGATGAAGCTCGGGGCGTTCATGATCGGACCTCGGGAATTTGGAGTGACCGGCGGCTGGCGCCAGCGGCTCTTTCCATAAGGACGAGGCGCGTCAGTTTCTGTCAGGAGCCGGGACATTCGCGGCCGCGCGCCATTCCTTCAGCAGCGCCGCCCGGCGGCGCGGATAACGCGTTTCGAGCGGCGTCAGCGCGGCGATGCGGTCCGTGCGGAAATGGCGGAACGCGACGCGGCTTTCGCACCAGGCCGCGATCATCCGCGTCTGGTCGAAGAAGGCGAGCGCGAACGGCCAGATGACGCGCTCGCTGCGCCCGCCGGCCGCGTCGACATAGGCGATCGACAATTTGCGCTCCTGCCGGATCGCGTCGCGGATCAGGGGCAGATGCGGCTCAGCCGCCGCATCGGCGCGCGCGGCGACGATCAAGGTCGAGGAATCGAGCACGTCGGCGAGTTCCGGCGGCGTCACGGCGCCGATTTTGGCGAGCGCGTTGCGCGCCGCGCCGGCGAGCCGCTGATCCGTCCGCGCCGCGACCCATTGCGAACCGAGCGCCAGCGCCTCGATCTCTTCAGGCGTGAACATCAGCGGCAAAGTAAAGCCGGGCTTCAACACATAACCGAGCCCGGCCTCGCCGCGAATATCCGCGCCTTGCGCCTGCAGCGCGGCGATGTCGCGATAGAGCGTGCGCAGCGAGACGCCGACTTCGGCCGCAAGCGCCGCGCCGGTCACCGGCCGACGGTGCCGGCGTAGGACCTGGAGCAGTTCGAGCAGGCGAGGGGCGCGCGACATGCCCCAAGATAGGCACGCGCCGGAGGGCGAGCCAAGGCGTCTCCATCCTCCCCCCGCGAAGCGGCGGAGGGACCGTCCGAAGCATGGGGAAAGCGCCACGGCGGATTGGGATAATCCCAGGCCCAGCCGCCCCTCCGCCGCGCCGATGGACCCTACGGACAACGCTGCGCGTCGCCCGCTCGAGCGACAGCGGCGGCGCCGCCGGAAGGAGGAAAACGTCGCCTATCTCCCGGTCAGAACTGTTAGCTATCTCGCCGGTCGCTCGACCTCGTCCCCGGCTTCGCGAGCGATGAGCGAGGCGTTCGTACCTTCCGCGACGAGGATCGCGATTTTCGTATCGCCATAGACTCGCTCTTCCGCGAGGCTCAGCGCGCCCGGCGGTTCGACCCTCGCGCGCGCGTCCTCTTCGACGACGACGATCGCGCCCTTCGCCAGCCAGCCGCCTTCGGAGAGCGCCGTCAGCGCGGGCCGGGCGAGGTCCTTTCCATAAGGCGGATCGAGGAAGGCGAGCGAATAAGCCGCCGGCGCCTTGCCGAGCCTTGTCGCGTCGGCCCGCCAGACGCGGGCCGCGCCGCCGAGGCCGAGCGCTTCGATATTGGCGCGCAGCAGGGCGCGGGCTTCGGCGCCGTTGTCGACGAAGAGCGCGAATTCGGCGCCCCGCGACAGAGCTTCGAGGCCGAGCGCGCCCGAGCCGGCGAAAAGGTCGATGGCGCGGGCCCCTTCGACTGGACCGCCATAGGCGTGGGCGAGAATGTCGAAAATCGCTTCGCGCAGGCGCTCCGAGGTCGGGCGGATGGCGCGCGAGGCCGGGGCCTTAAGGACGCGACCGCGGAGCCGCCCGCCGACGATGCGCAATGCTAGCCGCGCCTCGGCCGCGGCGCGCCGCGCCCGCCTTTGCGCGGGCCGGGCCCGCGCGGACCTGTATTTTCGCCATCGCTTTGGCGACGCTTCGACGCAGGCCGCCGCGCGTCCGACGAGCGCCCCAATCGGCGCGCCGCCTCGCGCCCTTTCTTTTCCCGCGCCGGCTCGAAGCGCTCGATCGCGATTTCGCGTCCCTTGCGGTCGCTGATCGCGCCGCGCTCAAGCCGCCGCCGCGGGCCGCGTTCGGCTTCGTCGCGCTCGGCGCGAAGCGCGGCGAAATATCTGCGCTTGCGCTCCTTCGGGCGCTCGTCGCGCCGTCCCGCCGTCTCGCGCGCCTCGACAGGCGAGCCATTCGGCAGCCGCTCGCGCCGGTGGCGATCCGGGCCGACGCCGCGGCTTTTCTCGCTTCTGCGATCGCTCCCCTCGGCGCGCGGCCGCTCGCGCAACGGCGCCTCGAAGTCGGCGCCGGCCTCGCGCGCCAGCCGCGGTCCGATCTGCTCGCGGAGAATGCGCGTCGGGACCTCGACCAAGGCGCGCTCCTCGATGTCGCCGAGTTGGAACGGCCCGAACGAGACGCGGATGAGCCGATTGACCGAAAGGCCGAGATGGTCGAGCACGCGCTTGATCTCGCGATTCTTGCCTTCGCGCAAACCCATCGTCAGCCAGACATTGGCGCCTTGGACGCGGTCAAGCTTCGCTTCGATGCCGGCATAGGCGACGCCGTCGATTGTCACGCCCCCGGCGAGGCGATCAAGCGCGGCCTGGTCGATCGCGCCATGGGCGCGCACGCGATAGCGCCGCAGCCAACCGGTCGCCGGCAGTTCGAGCATGCGAGCGAGGCCGCCGTCATTGGTGAGGAGCAGCAGCCCTTCCGTATTGATGTCGAGCCGGCCGACCGCGACGAGGCGCGGCGCGTCTTTCGGCAGCGCGTCGAAAATGGTCGGTCGTCCTTCCGGATCGCGCGCCGTGGTCACCAGGCCGCGCGGCTTATGGAAGAGGAAAAGGCGGGTGCGCTCGCGCCGGGCGAGCGGCGCGCCGTCGATCCTGACGTCGTCCTGTTCGGTGACATTGATCGCCGGACTGGCGAGTTGCTGGCCGTTGACCGTGACTCGCCCGGCGGCGATCCAGGCTTCCGCGTCGCGGCGCGAGCACAGGCCCGCCCGCGCCATGGCCTTGGCGATGCGTTCGCCGGGATGGCGCTTGGCGGGCGGCGGCTTTCGCTGACCGCGCGATGCGCCGGCGCGGTTTGGCGGCTCGTGGCTCATCGTGACGTTTTACGGCAAAACGGCAGGCTCGCAATGGCGCCCGTCCTTTCGCTCCGCCGCAAAGCATGCGGGTCGAGCCAAACAAGGTCGCCCGGAGCCTGTTCGAATGAGGTACGAAAGGCCTTTGGCGGCGCGAAGCGCGCCCTCGACGCCGTGGCCGCTCGGTGCGGATGACCGGCGTTCCAGCAAAGCGGATTGCTGCCGCGGCAGGCGCAGAAGCGGCGCGCGGCCGCAGAGAAGCGCGCGGCCTGCTTTACGAAAACCTCGGCCCGCGCCGCGCCTCGGCGAGCGCGGCGGAGAACGAGGTCGCCAACGCCGCCTTCTGCTCCGGCCCGAGAAAGCTGCCGACCTCGACGCTATCGCCGCGCGAAACCAGCGCCAAGCGTTGCGTGCCGAACTCCTCATGCTCGACCCGCTCGAAACGGACCCAGACCGGATTGAAGCGCCATTCTCGCCGCGCGCCGCGCGGCGAGATTCGGGCGAAGAGCAGTTCGAGCGGCGTCAAGCGCAGCAATTCATAAGCCCGCGCCGCGCGAAAATTGGCGCGAAAGGCGATGTAGAGCAGGAGGACGTCGAGGCCGAGAAAGCCGACCACCGGCCAGGCGCCCATCAGATAGAAGGGCAGGCTATAGAGGGTCGAGATCGCGCAGCAGCCGAACATCAGCAAACGAAAGCCGCGCCGCCCGAGGGAACGATGCGGCTCCAGCCGCGCGTCGAAAAGCGGCGCGTCCCAGGATTGCGCGCGAACCGCGCTATGCTCGTCTTGACGCCGTTGCTCGGACATCGCGACCCCACGATCGGCGGCCGGCGCTCCGCGGCGCCCGCCGCCGGCCCGTCCTAAGATTCCCGTAACGCTCGAGCGCGCTTGGCGGTCCCGCCGCCGGCCAATATAAAACGCCCATGCCGGCAGCAAAACCGATCAAGGCCGCGGCGCCCCGCGCCGCCGCGAAACGCGCGCCACATTCGGCCGAAGTCGAGCGGGTCCGGGCGATTTTCGAGCGCTTCGCGGCGGCGCTGCCGGAGCCGAAAGGCGAGCTCGAATATCGCAATCACTTCACGTTGCTGGTCGCCGTGGTCCTGTCCGCGCAAGCGACGGATGCGGGCGTCAACAAGGCGACGCGCGCGCTTTTTTCCGTCGGCGACACGCCGCAAAAGATGCTGGCGCTCGGCGAAGCCGGCCTGATCGAGAAGATCCGGACGATCGGCCTTTATCGCAACAAGGCCAAGAACGTCATCGCGCTGTCCGAGGCCTTGCTGCGCGACCATCACGGCGAAGTGCCGAGCGATCGCGAAGCGCTCGAAGCCCTGCCCGGCGTCGGCCGCAAGACCGCCAATGTCGTGCTCAACATCGCCTTCGGCGAAGAGACGATCGCGGTCGATACGCATGTCTTCCGCGTCTCCAACCGCATTCCGATCGCGCCGGGGCGGACGCCGCTCGAAGTCGAAACGGGGCTATTGCGGCTCGTGCCGAAGCCCTTCCTGCGCCATGCCCATCACTGGCTCATCCTGCATGGGCGCTACACCTGCAAGGCCCTCGCGCCGGCCTGCCCCCGCTGCGTCATCAATGATCTATGCCGCTGGAAGGGAAAGCGGCTGGAGGCCGATTCCCTTCCCAAACGTTTGCCGAAGGCGCGCAGAAAGGCGGCGCCTGCGCGGCGCGACGCCGGTTAAAGGCCAAGCCCGGACGCAGGAAGCGGAGCGAAATCGTCGGCAAATGTGTGGCCAATTTGCCACCCAGCTGTCTAAATTAATGCCGGTCAGGTCGAAAGAATTTCATAATTCCGGATTTATTAAACTTGACAGGATCAGCAAACAGCCCCCTCTGTCAGCTTGAATTTTTGATAAATTATTTAGAAGGCGGCAAAACAGTAGCTTAGTACAGACATTCGCTCCCTAAAAGAAGATAAAATCACTTTACAAATTATAATTTAGATATTGCGGCGTTTTATAATATCCTCATGATTTATAATAAAAAACATAGGCTTTGCCTTTATCAGCAGTATTTGACACCTCTCATAAGCTGCCCATCTTATCGTTGCTGCACGCTCGGCGCTGAGATCACTTCCTCAATTGGCGAGCAACAAAGTATTGCAGCCGCAGGACGTCCACGACGTCTTCGAAACGACAGCGAATGAAGGGGAACAGGATAATGGGGCTTGTCAAAACTATTCTTCTAGGCTCGGCGGCCGGATTGGCCGGCGTCGCCGCGGCTGAAGCCGCGGATTTGCCGACCCGGAAGGCGGCGCCGGCCGAATATGTGAAGATTTGCAATGTCGGCGGCATGGCGGGCTTCGTCCTGCCCGGCAGCGATACTTGCTTCAAAATCTCCGGATACGTCACCGGCCAGCTCGAAGCGGGCAATCTGCGCCAGGCCTATGCTTGGGCGTTCGCGCCAGGCGCGGCTGCGGTCGGCCCCGGCCCCTCGACTTTCAGCCGGCACTCGTTCGGCTGGACGACCCGAGCCAATATCGACTTCGACGCCCGCCAGGACACCGCCTATGGCGTGCTGCGCGGCTATGCCGAAATCCAGTTCGAAGACGGCAGCGGCTTCGATACCGACGGCGTCGGCGCCTATATCAACCGCGCCTACGTGCAATGGGCCGGGATCACCGCCGGCAAGGCGAATTCGTTCTTCTCCTTCTTCGGCGGCGGCGAGGGCTGGGCGAATATTTTCTCGCCTGACCAGCAGGGCTTCAACCAGCCGGATCTGTTGGCTTACACCGCGACGTTCGGCGGCGGCTTCTCGCTGACCATCGCCGCGCAGAGCTCGGGCGCCAACAATTTCTCGGTCCCCGGCGGCTCGAACATTGCCGGCAGCGGCGGCGGAACGCAGATCATCGCCGCCGGCAACGCGACCTATGGCGGCCAGCGCTGGCCCGACTTCGTCGCGGCCTTGCGCGTCGACCAGGCCTGGGGCGCAGCGCAATTGTCAGGCGTGGCGCACAACGTTCGCGCCTATGACGGCCTCGCCGGGACCGGCCTCAACGGCGATACGATCGATACCTGGGGCTGGGGCGTCCTGGGCGGCGTGAAGGTCAATCTGCCGAGCTTCGGGCCAGGCGACAACATTCAGGTCCAGGCGGTCTATACCCAGAACGCCTTCTGGTATTCCGGCATTCCGGACGGAATGTGGGGCGAGAACGGCGCGGTCAACGGCAATGGCCTGTCGATGGTCGCGGCGGACGCCTGGTCGAATGGCGATGGAACGTGGGCGACGCCGGACGCGTGGTCCGTGGCGGTGACGATGGAGCACCACTTCTCGCCGGTCTTCTCGCTCGATCCCGAATTCTCCTACGCCCATTTGCACTGGAGCGGCTTGACCCCTGGCCTCTCCGTCATCCCGACGAACGCCTATAGTTGGATCGTCGGCGGCGTGGCGCACTGGGATCCTGTCCCGCATCTCGATTTCGCTTTCGAGTTGCTTTACGAGAACACCCACCAGTCGACGCCGATCAACTATGCCGGCGTCACGCCCTTCCCGAACAACGCGGACGGCGTCGCCGGCCGCTTCTATATCACCCGCGACTTCTGATCACGGCGATGATTTCCGGCGAGGCGCGAGATCCGGAACTAGGTCCGCCGTTTCCCGAACCTCCCGTCAATCGCTTCGGACGGTCGGCAGACCGTCCGGGGGCTTAGACTTCCAGTGATGACTCAAGTCCCGGAGCGAAAGCTCCGGGTTTTTTTCGGCGCAAGGACGAAGGGGCGAGCGTGAATTCATGACGATTGTCGCCTCGTTCCCCGGCAAACGATTTTGGCGACGTACGCCGAGGCGTCACGCTGCGAAATTTGTGATGCGGATCATGAGGTTGTATCAGCAGAGCGAACGAATCCTTCCTGAAACGACCAATTTCGGCTATACTGCTTTTTTCAGGACGAGCGAATGGCGCCCGAATTGGGCGCCGCGAGACGCGGGCCGACCGGACCGAGAAATCTTTTCCAAATTTTTGACCTTGTAACCCTTTGAAATTCCCCAATTCGCGGAAATATAGATTTGGAAATCCTTGGCGTCCGTCGGGACTGCGAGGTTCGTTGGGGTGTTTGGAGTCCGTGCTTCGTCCGCGCAGGTACGCCATTTCACGGCGTGACATTCCGTTACGGAACTGTCGGCGTACTGTCATAAGATGTGGAGAAGCTTCAGCGGCTCTCGCAGACGCAGCGCCTTCGCAACTCGCCCGCTCAGTACCCTTTCCGCGTAGCGGCGGAGGAGCCCCGGCGCTCAGGGCCGCGGCCTCGCCGGATGCAAACGCTCGCCGTGTGAGCGAACGTATCAAGAACCCTTTACGACGAAATTGCAGGTTTATTGACTCTTGCCGGGAAAGGTTCAGATTCGCTCCTTTAGCGTTGCGTAGGAGCCTCGCGTGCCGACCGCTCGCCCCTATTGGAAGGGCTATCTCAAGCTGGCCCTGGTTTCGTGCCAGATCGCGCTTTACACCGCCTCCTCGTCGAGCGAACGGGTCGCTTTCCGGCAGATCAACAAGAAGACTGGCAATCGGCTGCGCCAGCAGCTCGTCGACGAGGTCACCCGCCAGCCGGTCGAGGCCGAGGACAAGGGCAAGGGCTACGAATACGCCAAGGGCCAGTACATCCTGATCGACGATTCCGAGCTCGAAGCGATCGAGATCGAGAGCAACCATACGATCGAGATCGATTCGTTCGTGCCGCGCGCTGAAATCGACGAGCGCTATCTCGACAGCCCGTATTACATCGCCCCGGCCGACAAGGTTGGCCAGGAGGCGTTCGCCGTGATCCGCGAGGCGATGCGGGGCAAGGCGATGGTCGGAATCGGCCGCATCGTGCTCGCCAAGCGCGAGCGCGTCATGATGCTGCAGCCTTGGGACAATGGCTTGGTCGGGACGACGCTGCGCTATCCGTACGAAGTCAGGCCGGCCAAGGATTATTTCTACGACATCCCGGACATCAAGGTCGAGCCCGACCTCTTGAAGCTCGCCGAACATATCCTCAAGAACAAGGAGCAGCGCTTCGATCCGGAGAAGTTCGTCGACCGCTACGAAGAAGCCGTGCTCGAAATGCTGAAAACGAAACAGGCCGGCATGCCCACGCCCAAGGCGAAGCCGGCCTTCGCGCCGCCGAGCAATGTCGTCAACCTGTTCGACGCCTTCCGCAAGAGCATCGCCGAGGAGGAGCAGGCGACCGGCAGACCCGCGGCCAAGCCGGCGGCGAAAGCGGAGAAGCCCGAGAAGGCGAAGAAGGGCAAGGCCAAGGTGGAGGGCCAGCGCGAACTGCTGCTGCCGATTGCAGGGAAGAAGAGCGAAGACGCAAAGGGCGAAGCAGCCAAGCCCGGGCGCGCTCCCGTCGGTTCGGCGCGCCGGAAGGCAGGGTAGGACAAGTCGAACGCCATCGCGCCCGGTACGCTTGCGTATCGGCGCCAAGAGGCTGCGGGCAGCCCTCGCTCCGCGGGAGCCTGGCCAGCGCTCGACGCTGCAGGATCCTCCGCGACTCCGCCGCGGCGTACGGGATAGCGGGAGAACCGCATATCGCCTCGCCGAAGCTCACAACCGCGCGAGCCGCCCATTTCCCCTTGCGCCGCGGCGCCGCTTTCGCCATGTGAAGCCGGCCTTTGCGAACGCGCGAGCGCCCGTGATGTCCTCTGCAACGATCGGCTCGGCCCTCGGCGCAGCCTTCCTCGCCTCCTTTGTCGAGGCGGTGGAGGCGCTGACAATCGTGCTCGCGGTCGGCTTGTCGCGAGGCTGGCGGCCAGCTTTGAGCGGAGCGGGACTGGCCCTGCTTGCCCTTGCCGCGCTCGTCGCCCTGCTCGGCCCGCTGCTCGGGCTGATCCCGATCGGGCTCTTGCAATATGCTGTCGGCGTCCTCTTGATCCTGTTCGGCCTGCGTTGGCTGCGCAAGGCGATCCTGCGCGCCGCCGGACTCATTCCCCTGCACGACGAGGAGCGCGCCTTCGCGCATGAGACGCAGTCGCTGGCGCAGCAGGCCGCGGACAAGCGGGCGGACTTTCTCGGCGGGCTCGTCGCCTTCAAGGGCGTGCTGCTCGAAGGGGTCGAGGTCGTGTTCATCGTCATTGCGGTCGGCGCCGGGCGCGGCCTGATCGGCGCCGCCAGCATCGGCGCGGCGGCGGCCTGCGCGCTGGTCGCCGCGCTCGGCTTGATCATTCATCGGCCGCTCGCCCGCGTGCCCGAAAACGCGCTGAAATTCGTGGTCGGGACCATGCTGACCGCCTTCGGCCTGTTCTGGACCGGCGAAGGCCTCGGCGCGCCTTGGCCAGGCGGCGATTGGGCCATCCTCGCCCTGGCGCTGCTGATGGCGCTATTCGCCTTGGCGATGAGCGCCCTGCTGCGCCCGCAGCAGCCAGCCCCGGCGGCGTCATGAGCGCCCTCAGCGCCGCTCTGCGCGAGTTGGTCGGCCTGTTCGTCGACGATTCCGCGCTTGCCCTGCTTGCCGCGCTGGTCATCGCCATCGTCACGCTGGCGACGAAGCTCGGCCTGGTCCCGCCGCTTTGGGGCGCGTTCGGCCTTGTCCTCGGCTGCGCCGTCGCGCTGGCCGCGAGCCTTGTCGGCGCGCGCCGCGGCGCCCGCCCTTGAGGAGGTTTGCGGGGCGGCGGGCCAACCCGCTGCGGTCCGAGCGGCGGTTGACCGCTCAGCCTCGGCCAGCGATTCTCGCGGGGCGAAGCAGTCGCCGCCCGCAATCGCGTCTCACTCGCGACCGGCGAAAAGCCGCTCGATCCGGCGAACAGAGCTGGAGGATTACATGTCGTCGGCGGTCCTGGAGGCTTTGCCGGACGCGGCGTCGGACCAACCCGCCGCGCCGCGCGAATCGATCGCCGCTGCGGCGACCTTCGCCGAGCTCCTCAACCGCGAGGTCCTGCGCAGCGAGCGCCGCCGCGTTTTGACTCTCGCCGCCGCCCTGAGCGCAATTTTCGCGCTCGTCCTTCTGGCCTTGGTCGTCGCCCCCGACCTGATCGCCTTCATCTTCCACGGCCCCATACCCTGGCGGGCCCCTCTGACCCTGTTCCCGCCCTTTATCGCCTATGAGCTCAGCGTCGCTGGGCTCCTGACGTTTTTCGAGCGGCGCGGCCGCCGCCATCCGATGCTCGGGCGCTACGCCAATGCGCTGATCGAAACCAGCTTTCCGACGATCATGCTCCTCGTCTTCCGCTCTCTCTCGCTCGATCCGCGAGCGGCCTTCGCGGCGTGGCCCGTCTGGCTTTATTTCGTGTTCATCATTCTCTCGACCTTGCGGCTGGATTTCGCACTGTCCCTCTTCACGGGAGCGGTCGCGGCGGTCGAGCTGTTCGCCATCGCTTATTTTCAACTCGACCTTTCCTGGCGACCCGACGATTTCAATCAAAGCTTCCTCTTCCATCTGACGCGCAGCGCCGTTTTGCTCGCCTCCGGCGTCTTCGCCGGCTTGGTCGCGAGAACCTTGAAGAGCCAATTCGAACGGGCCCTCGCCGCCGCCTCGGCCCGCGACCGGGTCACCAACCTTTTCGGCCAGCACGTTTCGCCGCAAGTGGTCGATCGCCTGCTCGCGATGGGCGCGGGCGAGACCAGCGAGATGCGGCGGGTCTGCGTGATGTTCGTCGACATCCGCGGCTTCACCGCAGCGGCGCGGGATCGCTCTCCAGCGGAGGTCGTGGCGCGGCTCGAAGCGGCCTTCGCCCTGCTGGTCGAGATCGTCGATGGCCAGCATGGCGTCGTCAACAAGTTCTTGGGCGACGGCTTCCTCGCGATGTTCGGCGCGCCGATCGACGACCCGCTGGCGGCCGCCCACGCCATCGCGGCGGCGCGCGAAATGCTGAGCGCCGTCGAAGAGAGCAACAGGGACCATGTTTGGCCGATCCGCATCGGCATTGGCGTTCATATCGGCGAGGCGGTGACGGGCACAGTCGGATCGCCGCGGCGCAAGGAATATACCGTGATCGGCGATACGGTGAATCTCGCCTCGCGCCTGGAAGCGCTCAACAAAGATTTCGGCTCGCAATTGCTGATTTCCGACGCGGCGCGCATCGCCGCGGGCGAAGCGCTGGGCGAGGCCGCGCCGCTCGGACCGATCGAGATCAGGGGGTACGCGCAGCCGGTTACGGTCTGGCGCCTCGCGTGAAAGAAAGGCGCGGCGTGTTCGCGCCGCGCCTCATCGTCTTGTTCACGGAGCCGCGCTTTTAACGCGGCGGCCTTGGATCACTCCTCGACGATTCCGACAACTTCGTGCGTATCGGGATCGACGATCACGACATGCTCGCTGCGATCGACGAAGTAATCGTAGCTCCGTACTTCCGGCACCTCGGCGACGACCGGAGGAGGCAGCGGCTCGAGCGTGACGGTGTCCGGCACGCGCGCGTCGATCCGCTCATCGAACTCGACCTGAGCAGGATGCTCGAGCTTGACGTGCCGACGAATGATTTCGTTCTGCTCGCGCGTCAAGTGCAGCCTGCCGCCGCGCCGTTCCATCCTCGCTTCATTGGTGCCGCCGCCGCCGACGACCTCCACGACCCGGCGGGTATGGGGATCGACGATGACGATCTCGTCTTGCACGATCACCACGTCATAGCCGCGGAACTCTGGATATTCGGCGACAATGTCGGTCGGGATCGGCGCGAGGCGAACCGATTCCGGCACGTCGACGCCCACTCGAGCCTCGAAATTGACCGAAGCCCTGGCGATGTCGCTGTGGCGTTCGAGGCGGCTGCGGAAATCGACGGCTTGCTGCTCGTTCATCTTGATGTTGCCCTGAACGGCCGTCGTCTGAGCGCCGCCCGCTCCCGCGCCGCCCTCAGGGGTCGCGGCCGCGCGCCCTTCGTTAGAGCGTTGCTGCCCTTTCTCGCCGGCGTTCATCTGTTGCTTCGCGCCCGGTTGGTTCGCCGCGCCGGACTCGTTTTGCGGCGTCGCCGCCCGTCCTTCATTCGAACGCTCGCGTGCCTTTTCGCCGGCCTTCATCTCCTGTTTGGAGCCGGATTGGTTCGCCGCGCCGGACTCGTTTTGCGGCGTCGTCGCCCGTCCTTCATTCGAACGCTCGCGTCCCTTTTCGCCGGCCTTCATCTCCTGTTTGGAGCCGGATTGGTTCGTCGCGCCGGGCTCGTTTTGCGGCGTCGCCGCGGACCGCCCTTCATTCGAACGCTCGCGTCCTTTTTCGCCGGCCTTCATCTCCTGTTTGGAGCCGGATTGGTTCGCCGCGCCGGGCTCGTTTTGCGGCGTCGCCGCCGCTCGCCCTTCGTTAGGATGTTGCCGCTCCCTTTCGCCGGTACGCATCTGCTGTTTGCCGGCGCCGGGCTGGTTCGCCTCGCCGCCTTGAACGGCGCGATTCTCCTTCGCCGTCCCTTCCTCCGCGCTTCGCCGCGTCTGCTCTCGACTTTCGCTTGCGGCGCCGGTCGATCCGGCTGCGCCTGACTTCATTTCGCCCGATCGCGGCCCTGTTTTGCGCTCATTTTGCGATTGGCCCGCGTTCATATTCTGGTCACCCATCCCGCCCGTATTTTGCTGGCTGACGCCGCCTGTGCTTTGCTGGGCGAAGCTCGCGTCGCTGACCGTCCAAGCGGCGAAGATGGATATTGCCGCGGCGCAAGTGGACGCCAATAACATCTTCTTCATCGAGGCCTCCGTATCTGAATTGGATTCGCGACAACGCGTCGCTCTCGCGCGCCCGGCCCATCGACCGGGGCGTTTCGCGCTCCTCCGGCGCCAGAACCGCCAGGCGACGCCGGAGTTCCGGTCCATAATTAAATTGAGAAAAGAAAGAGGAATCGGCGCGCGTCCGCGGCAACAGCGGCCGGCGCCAAACGTTAGGCGAAAGCATGGAGAAGCGCTCGAGCAAAGATCGGCTTTTGGCTCCGGATGGGGCCTGGACCTGCCCCTTCTGTCAGCAGACCGTACGGGTCGGCGCTTATGGCTGCTGCCCGCCGCCGGATTTCGTTGGGAACTGTCTGCTTCGCGAGCACATGGTCGGCGGCCAATGCATCGCTTATCTCAATCCGCGCAAAGCCCGGGAATTGATGATGGAGCGGAACTAACGGCAGTTCGTTCGGCGACGCAGGAACAAAAGTCACTTTTATTCGGTTGTTCCGGGCCGCATACGCGCGGATCCGGTATAAGGTCCCGCTTCAGGGCGAAGCGCGAACAGCGACTCGAGAGCGCCAACCCCTCGCTCACCTCTCTCACGGAGACGCCGATGCTCCTCGCCGCAGAAGGATGGCGCGAGAAAATTCGCGATCGCATTGTGCGGCGCGGGATCAAGGTCCTGTGCGGCGCGCCCGATTTCGTTTCGACGGGCGCGGCGGCCGACGTCTCCTTGCTCAGCGGCGGACTGCGCTTCGCTCTCGTTCGCGCGCTGGGCGTCCTGGGGGTCGGCAGTTTCGTCGCGAGAAGCGGGCTCGGCTATGATTTCGTCTGCCATACCGGAGATCTCGCCGAATATCCGTTCTACTGCCCGCGAGCCTTCGAGAAAGAGCTGGCGATCTGCGTCGGTTGGCTCCGGCGCGATGAGGCGCCTATCGTCTATGATCTCGGCGCCAATGTTGGATTCGTCTCGACTCACCTGGCGCAAATGCTGGCGGGTCGGTCGCCGACCATTTACGCGTTTGAGCCTGCGCCGGAGACGTATCGACGGCTGGTCGTCTCCGTCCAGCGGCTCGGCCTAAGCGATCGGGTGCGTCCTATCGCGGCGGCGGCGACCGACGCGGCGCGGCGGCTGCGCATTCATCTCGCAAAGGGCAATTCGCTGCAATCCCAAGTCGTGGCGGGAGATTTCGCCGATGCGCCAGCGGACGCGGTCGTCGCCGCCGCCGGCGTCACGCTCGACGAGTTCAGCGCCGCGATCGGCGCGTCGCCGGCGCTGATCAAAATGGACATTGAAGGGAGCGAAGTCGCCGCCCTGCGCGGCGCGACTCGCCTGCTCTCCCAGCGCGATCGGCCCGCGGTGCTGTTCGAATTTAACCCGATTTCGCTGGCCCAATGCGGCGCGGAGGTTGGCGCGCTTTACGAGCTGCTGTCAGATTACGCGCTCTATTATATCGACGACTTGCGCGGACAGGTACTCCCGTTCGGCAGCCCGGTCTCCGCGTTCGAACGTATCGACTGGATATGCAACATCTTCGCCGTTCCGCGCGACGAAGCATCGTTCGCTCGTTGGGCGTCGGCGCTGAGCGACGCGCGGCAGCGCATCAAGTCGCAAGATTCACGCGGCCATCGAGCGCGAAGCAACCTCGCGTAAGACGAGCAGGCCTCTACCGCGCCTCCGCTAGGCGCTTGGCCTTCGAAGCGGCCGCGCGAGCGCTGTCGTTGATCTTGAACATTTCGAACGCGTCGAGATCGCCGACCGTCGGCGGCGCAAGCGCGACATCCGTGTAGCGGCGCGCCTGCGGATCCCGCTTGATCCTGCGCGCCAGCGACAAGGATCGCCACAACAGCCTGGCCATCTCCGCGTGCTTGGCGAGGAGCTCGGCAACGTATTTCGGATAGAACAGCAGCGGCGATTCGAGCGGCAGTCCGGGGCGTCGGTCGCGGCGATGCTTGCGGCGAACGATTCCGCTCTCCAGCGGATGAACTTTCTCCAGCGCCATGCTGGCGCTGAACCAGAGCAGCAGCAGCGCCATCGAGTCGGCGTTCAGGCGCGTCGCCACAGCGCGCGGCAAGATCGTCTCGACATGCTCCGGCGCGTAATAAGTCTCCCAAGCGAGCCGATAAGCGGCCTCCCATTCCGCTTTCGACATTTTGGCGTGGCCGGTCGTGACGTGAAGCAAATCGTATTTGTTCAAGTCAGGGTCCATCGCGACGCCGGACAAAAGCAGCCTCTTGTGATCTTCCGAGCCGGGCAGCGGCGTGAGGCAGAAGAACTCCAGAATATCGAGCGGCAATTCGCGCTGGATGATCTTGATGTCGCGAACGATCGTTTCCGGCGTGTCGGTCGGGAAGCCGAGAATGTAGCCGGCATAGGTGAGGACGCGAACCTTCTTCCAGGCGAGCAGCATCTCGCGATAATCGGCGATGCGGTTCTGCTTTTTCCTCGCGCCGACCAGGCTCTCCGGGTTGATGTTCTCGAGGCCGATGAAGACGCGCTTGACCCCGGCCCGGGCCGCCTTCTCGACGAAGTTCGGAATTTTGTGGCAGAGCGTGTCGACCTGGATAATGAATTTGAATCTGAGGCCTTCGGCTTCGCGCAGATGGATCAGCCGGTCGAAAATCGCCTCCCAATTCCTGTTGCGGGCAAGATTGTCGTCGGTGATGAAGAAATATTGCACCCCCTGGGCGAGATTGGCGCGCATGATCGCCTCGACGTCGTCGGCGGTGCGATAGCGCGATTTTCGTCCCTGCACATTGATGATCGTACAGAACGAGCATTGAAACGGACAACCGCGGCCGACATCGAGGCTCGAAAGGCCGCCGACCGTGCGGCCGATCCGCTCGGCCGGGAGAAGCGGCAACGGCGCGCCCTCGATTCCAGGCAGATCGTCGAGGTGATTGTAAATCGGCTTGAGGGCGCCGGCGGCGGCGTCTTTCAGCACCTGATCGAGGCGGCCGCCTTCAGCCTCCCCGAGGAAAAACGACACGCCGAGGCGTTGCGCTTCTTTCATTTCCGCCGGCATGTCCGGCAACGTCGCCATGCAGCCGGAGACATGGAAGCCGCCGAGGCAGACTTGAACGCCAGCCGCGCGCAATGGTCGGGCGATGTCGATCGAGCGCGGGAACTGGTTGGACTGAACGCCGACCAACCCGACCAGGCCGAAGCCGCCATTAGCCTTGATGTGTTTGATGATCTCGGCGGGGCAGACGCGCGAATTGGTCTCGTCGATCGGGACGATCTCGATTTCGACGTCCTCGCCGAGCGCGCGGCGGCGATTGCAATCGTCGGCCAATCCGTAGAGGACCGCGAGCGAGTTGGACGGAATGGCCGAACGCAGCCATTGGATGACGTAGCCGTCCTCGTCGTAATGCGAAGGCTTGACCAGGTAGAGCAGGAATCTTCGCCGCCCCTGCGCTCGCGCCGTCGCGGGAGCGCGCCAGAAAAACCCCATTTGCCTCGCTCCAGCCGTTTTGCGGTTGAGAATGCGAGAGAGCCCCAGCGCAACGAACTATGCCAAAGGGAGCCGCGATTGGCAAACGCGCTCTCCTTGCTTCGCGCGATTGACGGATCGAACGTCGCGTCCGATGCTCCGCGCGCGGCCATTCGCCTTGATGGTGCGGAGAGTTCAAACGATGTCCGACAATCGCGATCGGGGCGACCGCCCGGCGATGATCAGCCGCCGCGCCGCGCTCCAAAGCGCGGCCGCGGCGTTCTTCTTCGCCGGCGTCGCGCCGGCGGGCGCTGCGATCGCGACGCCCTTTCGATCTGGCCTCGCGCCGCCGATGACGAGCCGAGAGGATTTCGTCCGCTGGATGGTCGCCAATCGCGGCGAGGATGCCGGTTTTCTCGGCCAAAGATGGGATCGCTTTCTGCAGCTTCTCGCCCATCATGATGTTTGGGACGAGCGCGACAAGGCCGCTTATCTGCTGACGCCGCGCGAGGATTTCGTCACCCGCGCCAATCTCAATCGCGCCTATGAATGGCACTATCTCGATATCGGCTTCGGCGTGACCATTACCGGGCCGCATACGGTCGCGAGGATGACGAACACGCTCGCCGTGCAGCCGGGCGACAAGGTGCTCGAGATCGGCACCGGCTCAGGCTATCAATCGGCTTATCTCTCGTACTTGACCGACAAGATCTGGTCGATCGAGATCATCCGCGCGCTCGCCGAACGCACGCGAGGCGTTTACGACAACCTGATCGCGCGCGGCTATTCTGAATACCGCGCGATCAATACGCGCAATGGCGACGGGTATTATGGCTGGGAGGAGGCCGCGCCTTTCGACAAGATCATCGTCACCTGCGGCATCGACCACATCCCGCCGCCGCTGCTGCAACAGCTGAAGCCGAACGGGATCATGGTCATTCCGATCGGCCCGCCCGGCGCGCAGCATGTGCTCAAAGTGCTGAAGAGCCAGGGCGCGGATGGGACAATCAAGGTCAGCCGCTCGGATATTTATGGCGGCGCGATCGTCAATTTCGTGCCGTTCACGCAGCCCGGCGGCGGGATGCATCGCGCGAGCTAAAACGGGCCGACTTCACCAGACGCGCGCGACGATTCCGTCGAAGACAACGTCAGCGGAAACAATCGCTATTTTGAAGTACAAAGCGGTCGCCGCAAGGAGGCGGTCGAATGGATCGCGATGCGTCCAATCCAGCGCGCCGGCGCGTAAGCAGATTTCCGGCTCGAGACGCGCAACTTTTGCGCCTTGATCGACCAGATGCTTCGGCAAACTATCGATGAGCGGCGTCATTTGCGGCCATTTGCCCAGCCTGACTTTCTGCGCAATCTCGTAAAGAGAAATGGGACTGACGAGGACAGCTGAAGCTTCGGCGATCCGCGCTCGAATAGCCCCTGAGAGGCGACGATCGCCGCTAAGGCTCCACGCCCAGACGTGAGTATCGAGCAAAAGATCGCTCACTCGCCGCCTTCCCAAAGAGCGAGTTCATCCTCGCTCATCGGCTCGAGGAAGTCCGGCGGCGGATCGGTCAACTTGTCCGCAAGCAAACCAAACTTGAAGCCCTGTTTTTCGACCGGGACGAGCTTGACGACCGGCTTTTCGCCTTTCGCGATCACAACTTCCTCGCCGGCGAGCGCTGCCTCGATCAGCTTGGAAAGATGGGTTTTGGCGGCGTGGACGGTGACTTTCATATCTTGACTAGGTTAGCTAAGATCGCAGGTTAGTCAAGATAGCTAAAGCGTGGTGACGTAACAGACTCTGAAACATTCAAAACGGCGATGTCATCCGATTTGGTTCGAGAAGGCGACTGGTCCGCCAGTTAGACGGTTCTCCCCGCCTTCCTGTTCCGCTTCGCCAGCGTCCTTAGCCGCAGAGCGTTCAGCTTAATGAACCCGCCGGCGTCGCGGTGGTCGTAGGCGACGGCGCCCTCTTCGAAGGTGACGAGGTCTTGGTCGTAGAGCGAGTACGGGCTCTCGCGGCCGATCAGGATGACGTTGCCTTTATAGAGCTTCAGCCGCACGCGGCCGGCGACGAATTCCTGGCTCCTGTCGATCAGCGCCTGCAGCATTTCGCGCTCGGGCGAGAACCAGAAGCCGTTATAGATGAGCTCGGCGTAGCGCGGCATCAGCTCGTCTTTCAGATGCGCCGCGCCGCGGTCGAGCGTGATCGATTCGACGCCGCGATGCGCAGTCAGCAGGATCGTGCCGCCGGGCGTCTCGTACATGCCGCGCGATTTCATGCCGACAAAACGGTTCTCGACGAGGTCGAGCCGGCCGATCCCATTATCGCGGCCGTATTGATTAAGCTTCGTCAGCAGAGCGGCGGGCGACAGCTTCTCGCCATTGACCGCCACCGGATCGCCCTTCTCGAAATCGACCGTGATGATCGTCGGCTTGTCGGGCGCCGCTTCCGGATCGATGGTGCGCGAATAGACGTAAGCCGGCGTCTCCTCGGCCGGGTCCTCCAGCACCTTTCCTTCCGACGAGGTGTGCAGAAGATTGGCGTCGATCGAGAACGGCGCCTCGCCGCGCTTGTCCTTGGCGATCGGGATCTGGTTCTTCTCGGCGAATTCGATCAAAGCGCTGCGCGACGCGAAATCCCACTCTCGCCACGGCGCGATCACTTTGATATCGGGATCGAGCGCATAGGCGGAGAGTTCGAACCGGACCTGGTCGTTGCCCTTGCCGGTCGCGCCATGCGCGATCGCGTCCGCGCCGGTCTTATGGGCGATCTCGACGAGGCGCTTGGCGATGAGCGGACGGGCGATCGACGTGCCGAGCAGGTACAGACCCTCATATTGGGCGTTGGCGCGGAACATCGGAAAGACGAAGTCGCGGACGAACTCTTCGCGCACGTCTTCGATGAAGATGTTTTCCGGCTTGACGCCGAGCATTTCGGCCTTCTTGCGCGCCGGCTCCAACTCCTCGCCCTGGCCGAGGTCGGCGGTGAAGGTGACGACCTCGCAACCGTAAGCCGTCTGCAGCCATTTCAGAATGATCGACGTGTCGAGGCCCCCCGAATAGGCGAGGACGACGCGCTTGATCTTGGATTTATCGGGCTTGGACATCCCCTCAAGTCTCTTCGAGCGGTTGGATTTCAAAAACTCGAAGAGCTTCTACAGGGCGGGCCGCCGCGCGCGCAACCCTGCGGCGCCGGCAAATCGGGCCTGACGGCGCCGCTCAGGGTCTTCCGCTCCTAAAAGGGGTCTAAACTGGGAGTTGGCCGTTCAGGGCCAGTCCGTAGCCGGTCGTGGCCAAAAGCACGACGGCGGTCAAGATAGTAAAGCCGAAACGGGCCCGATGCGGCCGCGGCCGGCGGGAGAATAGATGCGCCATAACCCTCGCCTCCATTCGTCGGAGAGCGAACGTCGCCGCCTCGGGATTTGTTCCTTGGGTTTGCGCCCAGCGCGGCAGGAGCGCCATCGCGCTCCGCCGATCGCGGCCAAAATTAAGCTTAAGCTTGAAGCCCGTCGTTCCGAGGCGCCGCTGCTGGCGCCAATCCCGCACCGACGCCCGGCTCGACGGCAGGCGTCAAATCGCGCGCGGCGCTTCGACCCGCCGGGTCTCTCCGTTCGCTTGCCGAAAACGTCAGCCAATACGCGATCTGCAGAATAGCGATCGTCAGCAGCGCGGCGAGCACGACGTCGGACAGATAATGCCCGCCTTCGACGACGCGAACCGCGCTGGCCGAGGCGCCGAAGACCAAAGCCGCGGCGATCGCGGCGGGCCGCAAAGGCGGCGGCGCCAGGCTCGCCGGCGCAAGCATCCAGAATCCTTGAGAGGCTTCGCCGCTGACGAAAGAGCAATTCTTCTTGCAGTCGCCATCGAAGCGATACCAAGGCCGGAATTCATCGCGCCCGCCAAAATCCTGTGTATGCGACGGCCGCGGCCGATGGCTGTGATCCTTGAGGCCGAGATGGACGATAAGCCCCGGCCCAATCACGAGCGTCGCGATGAGAAAGACGATCGCGCGTCCGCTCGGCGCGTAAGGTACGGCGACGCCGCGCCGATGACAGAGATAAAGCGCGACGAATCCCGCGATGACGACGAAGGGCGCGATTCGGAAGAAATCTCGCGCGATCGTCCAGCCAAGGCTGCCGCCGACGAAGCCGTCGCCCCGAAAGAGCGCCTGGGAGACGGCGAGGTCGATATTCGGCCATACCGCGAAAACGCCGCCCGCGACGACGAGCAGCGCGAGGGTGACGAGAAAGCCGCAGCGCGAACCGAACATCAGAGGACCTTGTAAACCTTGCCGGTCTCGCGGCCCTCGATGCTACGGCTGAAAGCGAGCGCCGCGCGGGCGACTGGAACCGCCTCGAAGCCGCGGAAGAACGGCCCGTAGCCCGGCAGGGATTCGACGAATACGGATGGGCTGACGGCGTTGATGCGCAAGCCCCGCGGCATTTCGATCGCAGCGGCGCGGACGAACGATTCGATCGCGCCGTTGACCATGCTCGCCGACGAGCCAGCGACGATGGGCTGATCCGTCAGCACGCCCGAAATCAGCGTGATCGAGCCGCCCTCATTGAGCTTGTCGCGCGCCGCGAGCGCAAGATTGACCTGGCCCATCAGCTTGTTGGCGAGGCCGAGCCCGTAGACCGACTGGTCGATTGTCGCCGCTTTGATTGCGGCAAGCGGCTGGAAATTGACCGCTCCCGCCGCGCAAGCGACGGCATCGAGCGGTCCGGCCGCTTGGAGCGCCTTTTCGATGCTGGCGGGGTCGGCGATGTCGACCCGGATCTGACCAGATTTCGAACCGGCTGCGACGATCTCGTGGCGTTGGCCGAGTTCGGCGGCGACCGCGGTCCCGAGCACGCCGCTCGCGCCGACCAGTAATATCCGCAATCTCTTCTCGTCGGCCACGCCTCGCCCCTCTTTTCTCGCCTTTGGCGGGTTGGTTGCCACAGGCGGCGGGAAAATGAAAGGCCGCCCGCAACTTGCGAAAATCGGCTAGAGTGAGCCCGGACCGACCAGGGAAGGCAAGCCGCCGATGCTCGACGGCATGACCGTCTTCGCCACTGCGTTCGCCTATATCGGCGCGCTGTTCCTGATCGCCTATTGGGGCGA
>JAJPHH010000037.1 GCA_021325385.1 Alphaproteobacteria bacterium | reverse complement strand
GTCGTCATGCTGGTGAAGCAGTTCCGCGCCGGCGGCTATCTCGGCGGCGCGGCCCAGCCGATGACCGAAGTCTGCGCCGGCATGCTCGACGGCGACGAGCCCGAGGCTTGCGTGATCCGCGAAGCGTTCGAAGAGACGGGAATCGCCGTCGCCGCCGCGCGCCACGTCTTCGACGCCTTCGTCAGCCCCGGCGGCACCACCGAGAAGCTCGCTTGCTTCATCGCGCCCTATAGCGAGAGCGACAAAAAGGGCGCCGGCGGCGGGGTCGACGCGGACGAGCATATCGCGCTGATCGAACCGACGTTGGACGAGGCGATCGCCATGGTCGAGCGCGGCGAGATCTGCGACGCCAAGACGATCGCGCTGTTGTACTACGCCAAGGCGGAACGATTGCTGGACGCGAAGTGAAGGCGCGGGCCGCCCCGCTTTTCGGCGAGAGGGTTTTCGGGTAGCCTCGCGGCCCTTTGCATGGAAGCGATAATGCTATCTGGACTTCTCGCCTTGGCTTTCTCCGCCGCTTTTTGCGGCGCGGCCCTTTATCTCAACATGGTCGAGCAGCCGGCGCGACTGGCGCTCGACGATCGCGCGCTGCTGTCCGAATGGCGGCCGAGCGACCGACGCGGCTTCGCGCTTTTGGCCACGCTCGCGCTGCTTGCGACGATCTTCGCGCTGGCGTCTTATTTCGAGAGCAACGATTTGCGCTGGCTCATCGGCGCGCTGATCCAGATCGCCAGCTGGCCATACACCTACTTCGCCATCGTTCCGGTGACCAATCGCATTCTCATGTTGCCTGGAACCGATGTCGCCGCGGCGCGCGAATTGGTCCGCAGCTGGGGCTTGCTCGAAATCGGCCAAACCGGAATCGGCGTCGTCGCTTCGATCGTCTTTGTCTGGGCGCTTTAAGCGGCGTCGGCCAGGACGACGGGCAAAGCCTCGATCGGCGGCGGCAAGAGGTCGACGTCGCCCAGCCCGTTCACCGCAATGAGCGGCGGGGGCTTGCGCAACACATGAAGGGAGTGGATTGCGACGTCCGGCGGCGGCGCATCGGCGCTCGCCTCGTCCGCGGCGGCCTCGGCGGCGAAGGCGCGAGCCTGTTCGAGCGCGGCTTCCGCCTCGAGGCGGCGCAGCAAGCCGGCGAGCCGCTCGAGATCCGGGCCGCCGCCGGCCTCGCAACGAGCGATCGCGCGTTGAGCCACGGAGCGCTGGATTTGGCCAGGGCGTGGATTTCGACATTCCGCCAAAGCGGCGAGGGCGGCGCGGAACGGAGCAAGGTAAGGCATGGCTAGCCCGGTCCGCCGAAACAGGGCGGCGAAGCCCGCCGCGCGCGGCGCGCGGGCCAAGGCGGCGATGCGGGGCAAGGGCAGGCCAGAAAGCTCGGCCAAGGCCGCCTCGAAGAAGGCGCGATCGCCGGAAACGACGGCGCGCATCAACAGCGCGACGGTCAAGGCGCCCGTCTCGCGCAGGCGCCGGATCAGGCCGGCGAGATCGCGGCCCGCGACGGCGCTCGCCACGACCGCGGCGCCCTCCTCCCGGGCTTCGCGCATGATCCTTTCGATCCGCTGCTCGCTGAGGCCGAAGGCGGCGGCGAGCGGCGACAGGGCCGCCGCGGCGGCGGCGACCAGATCGCAGCGCAAGGTCGCCGGCAGAAACGGCCGGCCGAGCAGCTTTTCGCGGGCTTCGCCGTCTTGGCCGAACCGCTCTGCGATGCGGCGCAACGCCGCCTCGGTCAAGGCCGCGTCGTGATTGTCGAGCAGCGCCAGGACGGCGTCGCGCGTTCCGATCTCAGCGAGCGCCGCGGCGGCGTCGGCGCCCAAAGCCGGCCGGCGCGCCAGAGCGATTTGCACGCTCTCGTCGCCAGACGCCGCACAATCGATAAGTTCGGCCTCGCTGAGAGCCGGCGAGCGCGCGACCACGATCGCCGCGATTTCCGGCTGATCGTGCGCGAGCGCCGTCATGACGTGACGCGGCGCGTCCGCGGCGCTGGCGAGCGCCTCGGCGAGGGCGCGGCGCGCCAGCACAGACGGATCGTCGAGCAGAGCCGTAAGGCCGACCGCCGCCTCGCGGCGCTGGTCCTCCGACAGACAGCCATAGCGATAGGCCCGCGCCAAGGCGCAAGCCGCGTCGGCGCGCTCGCCTGGATCGGCGGCTTGCGCGGCGCGCAAGAGCCGGCGCACCATGCTCCGCGCCGGGCCGGCGGCGCGATCAAGCGCGACGTCCGCCTCGACCTCGCCGGCGGGGATCAGGTTCGCGCCGGGATGGTCAGACGCGGCGAAGGAACGGTTCATGCGTCGAGCTTGCCGACTTATGGTAAATGCCCGCTTAATCCGCCGCTTAAATCGAGATCTTGGAGGATAAGATGACCGCGCCGACCTCCGCCCATCCGCGCGGCGGGCTTTATTTCGAAGACTTCGTCGTTGGCCAGGTGTTCGAGCACCGCTTGACGCGAACAGTGACGCAAATGGACAACATGCTGTTCTCGAACATGACGCTCAATCCGCAGCCGCTACATATCGACGCGCATTTCTGCGCGACCGAGACCGAATGGGGCAAGCCGCTGATCAATTCGCTGTTCACGCTCGGCCTGATGATCGGCATTGCGGTCAACGATACGACGGTCGGCACGACGATCGCCAATCTCGGCATGAGCGAGGTGCGCTTTCCGGCGCCGCTTTTCGAAGGCGACACGGTGCGGGCGACGACGGAAGTGCTGTCTCTGCGCGAATCCAAATCGCGGCCCAATGCCGGGCTGGTCGAATTTCTGCACAAGGCCTTCAAGCAGGACGGCGTCCTGGTCGCCGAGTGCCGCCGCACGGCCTTCATGCTGCGCCGGCCTGGACCGCAGACGATCGCGGCTTGATCCGACATGCGCTCTCTGCTGTTCGTACCTGCCGACGACGAGAAGAAGCTGGCCAAATCGTTGAGCGCCGGCGCCGACGCGCTGATCGTCGACCTCGAAGATTCGGTCGCGCTCGCGGCCAAGCCGCGCGCCCGTCAGATCGCGGCGGAGTTTCTCGCGGCGGCGGCCAAGAGCGCCGAGCAACCGCTTCTGATCGTCCGCGTCAATCCGCTCGCCGGCGATCTGACCGACCTCGACCTCGACGCCGTCATGCCGGCTCGGCCCGATTGCGTGATGTTGCCGAAAAGCCTCGGCGGGGCGAGCGTGCAGCAGCTCTCCGTCAAGATCGCGGCGCGCGAAGCGCGGAACGATCTGCCGGACGGGGCGACCCAGATCATTGCGCTGGCGACGGAAAGCGGCGAAGCGATCTTCGGCCTATCGAGCTACCGCAAATGCAGCCGCCGATTGGCGGGCCTGACCTGGGGCGGCGAGGACTTGTCCGCCGATCTCGGCGCCCAGGCGAACCGCCTTGGCGACGGCGCCTGGGCCGGCCCTTACGCGCTGGCGCGCAATCTGACCCTGTTCGCCGCAGCCGCCGCGGAGGTCGCCGCGATCGATACGGTCTTCGTCAATTTTCGCGATGCGGAGGGCCTGCGCGCCGAAGCGCTGGCGGCCCGGCGCGACGGGTTCACGGCGAAGATGGCGATTCACCCGACGCAAGTGCCGATCATCAACGAGGTCTTCACGCCGACAGATGAAGACCTCGCCAAGGCTGAAGCCGTCATCGCCGCTTTCGCGGCGAGGCCGAGCGCAGGCGTCGTCGCGATCGACGGCGAGATGGTCGACCTGCCGCATCTCAAGCGCGCCCAGCGCGTATTGGCGCGGGCTACGGGCGCTTCCGTCTCCCAAAGCGAGAGAGGCCGGGGATGAGGGGTACGGCGCTGGTCATCTCGTCTTTCGGTCGGGAGTCCGGCGCCTCGCGCTGGATAGCGCCAGGTTGGCTCGGGACGCGCCTGCGTGCTAGAATTTATCATGCGCCGTAACGAGGTCATCTCACGATTAAGAGCCGCGGAGCCCGCGATCCGCGCCCGTGGAGCGCAGGCGCTTTATCTGTTCGGCTCGCACGCAAGGGACGAGGCGCGCGCCGATTCCGATATTGACGTGTTCATCGACAAAGACAGATCGCGTCCATTCGGCTTTGACGAATTCATGGACATCTATTTCCTGCTGCGTGAACAGTTTGGCGACAGGATCGACTATGGGACGCGCGACGGCCTGAGTGCAGCCTTGCGCGGGGAGATCGAGCGGGAAGCCATTCGGGTTTTCTGATGAACGCCCACTCGCCGCGCGTCTGGCTGATCGATATTCGCGAGGAGATTGCCGGCATTCAGGAACTCGCCAAAGATGCCGACCTCGCCGCTTTCTCGGCAAGCTGGGCGATGAAGCGCCGTCGAGCACGCGCTGCTCATAATTGCCGAGGCTTCGAAGAACCTGCCGCAAGCGATGAAAGACGCGAGGCCTGAGGTCCCATGGCGGAAGATTCACGGTCTCGGCAATTTATTACGTCATGAATATCGCCACGTCGACGCCGAAGTCCTGTGGTCGGTGATTACTGGACCATTGAGCGATTTGGACAAGGCCGCCGCTGCGTTGCTTGCCGAAATCGACAAGGATTCGAGCGGCGACGAGCGCGCCTGATCTCTTCTGAAGCAGAACCGGGGTCGCCGCCGACAAGCTCGGCGTGACGTACCATACCGCGCGCAACGCAACACCTGAAGAGCGTGTTTCAGAAGACCGGCGCGCGCCGCCGGGCGGAACTGGTGGCGCTTTGCGCCGCAAGCGGTGAGAGGCGGCGCCGAAGTCCCCTCCAGGCTCGATGGCGAGAGAGCCTCGGGGCCGAGGCGAACTCAATCCCAAGTCAGCTTGTTGTCGTAGATGTAGAGCGTGCTGACCTTGCAATAGTCCACGTCGGCGTCGAAATAGGAGCCGTCGGTGAAATGGATTTGGGTGCGCACCGTGCAATCGCCCTTATCCGTGCCGAAATCCATGTCGAACTTGTCGCCCGGCTCGATCCGGTCCTTGATCCAGTTGGCGCTCCACTCGCCGTCCTCCTGAGTGCGGAACTCGACGGCGGCGACGTTCGATTTGTTGACGACGTTGAATTTCCAATGCTCGCCCGCCGATGCGCCCGAGGCGAGCGTCAGCGTTGCTGCCAAGCCCGCCGCCAAAAGACGAAAATTCTGCATCGCTCCCCCCATCTTCGCGATCCGCGCCGCAGCGCGACCACAGCATTAGACGAAGCGAAGCGTCGAGCCAAGCGATCATAAATTATCTTTAACGGAAACCTGCTAGCCGCCGCCGGGCCGGACCATCGAGAATAGCTTCTCGACCACGGCGTAGTCCTGATAGCCGCAGCGCGCGATCGGCCGCGCGCCCGCCGTGTCGAAGCGGCCGTCCTTGATGAAGCGATCGTCGATATGGACGCCGACGACCTCGCCGAGAACGAGGTAACGATCCAATGTCTCGCCTTTGACGTTCTTGATCTCGACCACCTCCGTCACCTTGCATTCGAGGGCGGCGTGCGCCTCGGCGACGCGCGGCGCGCCGACGAGGCGCGAGGGCGCCATGGTCAAGCCGGCATGGAGGAATTCGTTGTCGCCGCGCGGCAGCGGCGCGGATGTCAGGTTCATCGGCTCGGCAAGGTCCAAGGTTGCAAGGTTGGCGACGAACTCGCCGCTCTCTGCGGCGAAAGCGGCCGAATCCTTCGCGCCCTCGCTGGAAAAGCCCACGATCGGCGGCGCGCTGCATAAGCCATTGAAGAAGCTGTACGGAGCGAGATTGACGCGCCCGTCCTTGGCTCGGGTCGAGATCCAGCCGATCGGCCGCGGCGCGACGATCGCCTTGAAGGGATCATGCGGGAGCAAGGTTTTGTCGCGCTGGCGGGTTTGGTAGAACAAGGAAGCGCTCCGGTACGAATGATGCCTTAGGCGCTTGAACGCCCTGCGCCGCTGGCGCCGACTGTGCAGAGGTCAATCCTCGCCTCGCCACAGCTCCTGGCGACAACGCGGTTATCAAAAGTCCCTCAAAACCGCGTCACGATCTCCGCCAGCGCCGGCCGCGCACGATCCTCGATCGCGACGCTCGGCCGGCCGATATGGATGAAGCCGGCGATCTTCTCGTGCGCGGCGAGGCCGAGCGCGGCACAGAAGCGCCGGTCGTAAGCGCACCATTCTGTCACCCAATTGCTGCGATAGCCCAGCGCGTTGGCGGCGATCTCCAGATTCATGCAGACTGCGCCGGCCGACAGCACCTGCTCCCATTCCGGAATTTTGACATGCGGAGCGGCGCGCGAGATGACGGCGACGACAAGCGGGGCGCGGGCGAAGCGGCCCCGCTCGGCGGCGAGCCGCGCCTCGTCGGCGCCGGGATTATCTTCGGCGAGCAGCCTCGCCGCGATCTCGCCGGCGCGCTCGCGAGCCGCGCCCTCGAAGACGAGGAAGCGCCACGGCGCAAGCTTGCCGTGATCGGGCGTGCGGGAAGCGATCTTCAGAAGGGTTTCGATCTCGTCCTTGGTCGGACCCGGCGGCTGAAGGCTTTGCGGCGGGGCCGAGCGGCGGCTGAGCAGCAAGTCAATCACCGGATTGGTCGCGGTCGTAAGAATGGCCGGGGCTCCTTATTAAGAACACGCGCCTGTCGGGCCGGTTCATTGGCCGGTTTGCGCCGCCCTGTAAACCGTCACGAAAAGGCCGATTTGTCGTGGCGCTAAGATTTGATCCGCAGCCGGCGCAATCGGCCCGAATGGACGAGGCCCACGGCGCGGCGAACAGGGGCGCAATGCTTGGTTTTCTTCAGCGGCTGACGCTTTGGCTCGCGCTCGGCGCATTGGTCGGAAGCCCGGCTTTGGGCCAAACCGCGACGATACCGACCACCCAGCCGGGCAAGGCCGTTCTGCACCTCTCCGCCATATTGAGCGGCCAGACCGATCCGTTGCGCGGCGGCCTGCATTGGCGCGTCTACCCCGCCCGGGCCGAAGCAGACGGAAGCCGCGCGCTCATCGCCGAATCTCTCGCGGCTCAGCCGACTTTCGCCCTCGCGCCGGGAGATTATGTCGTCCACCTCGCTTTCGGTCTCGCCGGCCAGACCAAGCGCCTGGCGCTCGGCGAGGAAGAACGTTCCGAGCGCCTCACTCTCAATGCCGGCGCGCTCAAGATCACCGGGACCGTGGCGGACGCGCCGATCCCGGCGAACCGGTTGGCGATCGAGATTTTCGTGCCGCAGGGCCATAATCCGGAAGGCAAGCTGGTCGACGCCAAGGCCTCGGCCGGCGAGTTGATCGGCTTGCCCGAGGGCCCCTACCACATCGTTTCGACTTATCTCGACGCCGGCTCGAGCGCGACCGGCAAGGCGAACGCGCCGGTCCCGACCAATTCGATCGTCGCGGCGGATATCAGAGTTCCGGCCGGCAAGATCATCGATCTTGCGCTGCGCCACCGGTTCGCGACCCTGACCCTGAAACTGGTCAACGCCCCCGGCGCCGAGGCGCTCGCCAATTCGAGCTTTACCGTGCTCACGCCGGGCGGCGACTTGATCCGCGAACTCGTCGGCGCGTTTCCGTCGCTGGTCCTGGCCGAGGGCGAATATGTCGTCATCGCCCGGCACGACCAGAAAACCTATCAGACGACTTTCCAGGTGCAATCCGCGCTCGACCGCGACGTGGAAGTCATTGCACAATAGGGGAGCCGCGATTCAAGGGGCGCTTCTTCAAGATGCAGACCTTCTTCGTCCAGATCAAATGCGCGCTCGGCCGCACTTACGACGTCGCCAGCGCTCTCGCCGAAGCCGAAATCGCCTCGGAAATCTATTCGACCGCCGGCGATTTCGACATTCTCGCCAAATTCTATGTCGAGCGCGACGCCGATATCGGCCATTTCGTCGGCGAGAAGGTGCAGACCATCCCCGGCATCGTCGACACCAAGACGATCATCACGTTCAAGGCGTTTTGATCGCTTGAAGCAGACGACGTCCGTTGTATCGCCCTCCGTCATTGCGAGCGAAGCGAAGCAATCCATTCGTAGGGCGCAGCCCTTTGGGTGATTGCTTCGTCCCGCTTGCCGCGCTTGAACCCCTCGCAATGACAGCGGAGCGCCCCATGAAAGAGGACAGGAAGAACAGATGAGACTTGCCGCTATTCTCGCCCTCTCGCTCGCCGCCGGGCCGGCCTCGGCGCAGAACGGAGCCTATCTCTTCGATGTCCTGATGAAGGGTCCCTATCGCATCGCCTGGGACAAGCTGATGAAGCAGGTGCAGCCGACGCCCGACTGGCTGCTGCGCTTCTCCAAGGATTTCGACGGCGTCTCCGGCCAGTTGGTCGGCGCCGCGATCGACGGCAAAGCTTACGAACTCGCCTTCGTCTGCGAGCCGCAGCATTGCAAAACGCGACGTTTCGAGGTCCTGTTCGAGGTCTCGACCAAGCGCGCCTATGGCGCGCTCTCATTCGACGGCGAACCGCCGGCTTTTTACGGCGATCCCACGCCGGCGATGAAGGAGGAGCTGACCAAGGCGCTGAAAGGATGAGGTTGGCCGAGCGTAGACGCGTCGTCCTGTGCTGGCCGAGCGATCGACGAAGCCGGATCGAGCTTGACGCCGAACACGGCGACGGCCTGCGCGGATAAGGCGCGTCAACGCCTCACGCGGACTTACGCCTCACCCGCGTTCCGAGCAGCAATCCGTATAAACGTGCGCGCCACCCCCCGCGTCTCGGACCTCGTACTCCCCGACCCCGCGCCCCTCGACATAGCCCGGCCCGATCGGCACCTTGCCATACGCGCCCGGTATGTCGAGCACGTAAGTCGGCTGCGCAAGCCCCGACAAGCGCCCGCGCAATGCGCGCATCAGCTCCTGTCCCTGCGCGATCGTCGTGCGCAAATGCGCGGCGCCCGGCGCGAGATCGCCGTGATGAAGATAGTACGGCTTGATTCGCGTCTCGACGAGCGCGCGCATCAGCGCCTCCAAGGTCTCGACGTCGTCGTTGACGCCCTTCAGCAGAACGCTCTGGCTGACCATGGCGCAGCCGGCGTCGATCAGCCGCTTGCACGCGGCGCGCGCGGCCAGGGTCAGTTCGCGCGGATGATTGACGTGGAGCGCGACATAGACCGCTTTTCCTGGCGCATCGGCGAGCGCTTTCGCCATATCGGCGTCGACACGAGCGGGATCGGCGACAGGCAGGCGCGTATGCCAGCGCAGAACTTTGACATGCGGAATTTCGCACAAGCCCTGCGTCGTCGCGGCAATGCGTCGCGGCGACAGTACGAGAGGATCGCCGCCGGTCAGCACGATCTCCCAAATCTCGGAATGCGAGCGGAGGTATGAAAGCGCCGCCGCGAGTTCTTCCGCGCTCAGCCCTAGGGAGCGGCCAGGCCCGACCGTCTCGCGGCGGAAGCAGAAGCGACAATAGACCGCGCAGACCGAGACGAGCTTCAGCAACGCGCGATCGCGATAGCGATGGACGATTCCCTTGACCGGGCTTTTCAAATCGTCGCCGATCGGATCGGCGAGTTCTGCCGGATGGGCGATGAGCTCGCGGCCGTCGGGCACGAATTGGCGCGCAATCGGATCAGCCGGGTCCGAGCGATCGATCAGTTCGGCGAGCGCCGGCGTGATCGCAATCGCGTAGCGCTCGGCGACCCGGGCGATCTCGGCCGCGCGCGCCTGCGAGGCCAGGCCGGCCGCGACAAGATCAGCCGCGGTTTTGAGGATGCGCGGCGCGCGGGCGCTTCGCGTGACGCGGCGATCGGACAAGAAAACTCCTTCGATCTCGGAAATTGGGTTTCTTTCGGCCTCCGATCGGCCGAGATCGCTGTGTATCTGGTCCGGGGGCGGAAACGCAAATTCAGCCGCTGACCGGTTGCGCAACGCCGTCAGCCGGCAGGCGACGTCGTCTTTGGCGGCTCCCGCCCGCCCGTTTCGCCGCCGGCCGAGCGTTGATGAACCGGGCCTTCCGCGCTGGCGAGGTTGTGCGCGGTGTTGATCAGCGCCAAATGCGAGAAAGCTTGCGGGAAATTGCCGAGTTGCCGCTTCTCGATTGGATCGTATTCCTCGGCGAGCAGGCCGACATCGTTGCGCACGGCGAGAACGCGCTCGAACAGTTCGCGCGCCTCTCGCCGCCGGCCGAGCAGGATGTAATTGTCGGCGAGCCACAAACTGCAGGCCATGAAGACGCCCTCGCCGGGCGGCAGGCCGTCGGCTTTCGTCCCGGTGTCGTACCGGATCACGAAACCTTCACGGATGAGCTTGCGCTCGATCGCTGCGACCGTGCCCTTGACGCGAGGATCGTCGGCGGGAAGAAATCCGACCATCGGAATGAGCAGCGCCGCTGCGTCCAACGCCGTCGAGCCATAGGATTGGACGAAAGCGTTCTGCGCGGGATCGAAGCCGCGCTCGCAGACGTCGCGATGAATCGCGTCGCGAATTTTCCGCCAGCGGTCGATCGGTCCGCTCATGCCGAGCTTCTCGACCGAGCGCACGCCGCGATCGAAAGCGACCCAGCACATGACTTTCGAATGGGTGAAATGTCTGGGTCCGCCGCGCACCTCCCAGATGCCCTCGTCAGGCTCGCGCCAGATTTTCTCCAGATGGTCGAGCAGAGCGCATTCGAGCGACCAACTCGCCTCGTCCGGAGCAAGCCCCGCCTCCCGCCCGACATAGAGCGCGTCCAAGACTTCGCCGTAGAGATCGAGCTGGAGCTGTTTGACCGCGGCGTTGCCGACCCGGACCGGCTTCGAGCCCTCGTAGCCAGGAAGCCAATCTATGACATGCTCGTCGATCCGCCGGTCGCCGACGACGCTGTACATGGTTTGCAGGCTATCGGGCGCGCCGCCGACCGCGCGCACCAGCCATTCGCGCCAGGCTTTGGCTTCATCGAGGAAGCCGGCGCCGATCAGCGCGTAAAGCGTGAAGGTCGCGTCGCGGAGCCAGCAATAGCGATAATCCCAGTTCCGCGAGCCGCCGAGCTTTTCCGGCAAGGACGTGGTGCCTGCGGCGACGATGCCGCCGCTTTCCCAATGCGTCAGCGCCTTCAGCGTCAAAAGCGAACGGAGCGTCGCCTCGCCCCATTCGTGCGGCGGCTCGAAGGTCGCAGCCCATTCCGACCAGATGGATTTTGCGCCGGCGACCGCCTCGGCGATATCGAGCGGGGGCGGCGGCGGCCGGTAGGAGAGCGACCAATTCAGCGAGAAACTGAGCTCGTCGCCGGCGCTCAACTCGAATTCGCTCAGCGTTCGAAAATCTTCGCCGCGGATCGGCGCGCGCGTCGCAAGAAGCAGCCGATCCGGGCCCGCGATGAATTGCAGCCTGCCGTCAGGTTGACGCGACACCCAAGGCACGATCGAGCCGTAGTTGAAACGTACGACGAGCTCCATGCGCATGGCGACCGCGCCGCGGAGCCCCTTGACGACGCGCAAAATCTCGGAGGAGCCCTCGCGCCGGACCATGAAATCGGTGAGCAACACGGCGCCGGACGCCGTCTCGAACTCGGTCTCCAAGACGAGCGTGTCGTCGCAATACCGCCGCCTGACGCCGCGGATTTCACTCGCCGGCGCAAGCAGCCATCGGCCATGCTTGGATTCGCCGAGCAGAGCGGCGAAACAGGCGTCGCTGTCGAAGCGCGGCCAGCAAAGCCAATCGATCGACCCGTCGCGACCGACCAAGGCGACGGTCTCGCAATTGCCGATAACGGCGTAATCTTCGATACGGTTCGCCATCCAGGGCCTGGGAGATGGGCGTATACTGGTTCAAGAGACGCGCCCGGATTTCAACGCGGTAGGCGCCGTGGGGTTCCAGCCGGATTGGCGCGGACGGCGGGAGTCGAACCCGCACAGCCGAAAGGCCGAGGTAAGCGATCGGGTCGGCGGCGGTTGATCTTGTTGGGCCGCTGTTACGCCAAGTTGCGATTGGCAATTTGATTAAATGACGCCCGGCACAACATTTCTGTTAACTTGCTCGCGCGCAACACTTATGTTGCGCCAAGGAACAGCAGCCAAGCCAAGCGGTATCTGGCCAAAAAGGGCGCAAAATTCTCGCCCGGCAAAGGCGGCCATCTGATCGTCGAATTGAATGGCCGCCGTTCGGTGCTGCCGCAGCATGGCGGCTCTAGGAGATCGGCAAGGGCCTCTGGCTCGCGATCTTGAAGCAACTCGGCCTTAAGGAGGAACCATGAGCCTTCGCTACGCCGTCGTCCTCGAACCCGACGACAATAATACAATCCTCGTCACCGTCCCCGACTTGCCCGAGGCGATTACCTTTGGCGAAGATAGGGATGACGCGATGATCCGCGCGGTCGACGCGATCGAAACCGCCTTGATCGCCCGTATCGCGGCGCGCGAGGATATCCCTTCGCCGAAGACGACGGGCGCAACGAGCGTCGCCCTGCCCGCTCTCTCCTCGGCCAAGGTCGAGCTTTACCGGCTGATGCGCCGGCAGAATGTCGGCAAGGCCGAGCTGTCGCGGTGCCTCGGCGTCGCGTTGCCGCAAATCGACCGGCTGCTCGACTTGCGGCACAATTCGCGGCTCGATGCGCTCGACCGCGCCTTTCACGCGCTCGGCCATACGATGGACCTGCGCATCCGCAAGGTGGCGTAGAGCTAAAAAAGCCGCCCAGCTTTTTGGCTAGGGCGATCGTCGACCAAGCCGGAGGCCGCCGGGCTGGACCGCCAGCGCTCACGACAAAGGCGCCGTGACGGACCTTGGCGCGCGCAAGCAACTCGCTACGACTCGGTGCGACAGGCGTCGGAAGCTTGCCGGAACGAGCCGGGCCGCAGTCGTCCGATGGGGCCAAACGAGGCGTGAACGCGCCGCTGTAACAATCGGCGTAACAAGTCTTGACGCGACGGATTCGGCGAAATCGGCTAAGCTATTGAAATCCGATTGGTGCGGACGGCGGGAGTCGAACCCGCACAGCCGAAAGGCCGAGGGATTTTAAGTCCCTTGCGTCTACCGGTTTCGCCACGTCCGCTTCGGACGGCCCTTGTG
>JAJPHH010000157.1 GCA_021325385.1 Alphaproteobacteria bacterium | reverse complement strand
GGGACCGACGCCGGCGGCTCGATCCGCATCCCTTCGGCCTGGTGCAACGTGGTCGGCTTCAAGGCGTCGTTCGGCCGCGTGCCGATCGCGATGCGGCCGAACGCCTTCGGCGGCGAGACGCCGTTCGTCTTCGAGGGGCCGATCAGCCGCACGGTCGAGGACGCCGCGCTCGCGCTCAATGTTCTTGCCGGCTACGATTCGCGCGATCCGTTCTCCCTTGAGACGCGCGAAGACTTTCTCGTCTCCATGCGCCGCTCGATCAAAGGCTGGCGGATCGCCTACACGCCCGATTTCGGCGTGTTTCCGATCGATCCGGACATCCGCAAACTGGTCGGCGAAGCGGTCCGCGCTTTCGCGGAGGCCGGCGCCGAGGTCGAAGAAGTAAAGTTCGGCCTCAAGCGCGGCCAGCGCGAATTGAGCGACGCCTGGACGCGGCTGATGATGCCGCTCAATATCGCCGCGCTGGAAGGCATGAAAGCCTCGGGCCTCGATCTCTGGGGCGAGCATCGCGACGATTTCCCGCCCGATTACATCGAGCGGATCGAGAAGGGCCGCGCTTTGTCCGCCATGGACATCGTCCACGACCAGGCCATTCGCAGCGAAGTCTATGATGCGATTGAAGGCGTCTTGTCGAAATACGATCTGATCGTTTCGCCGACGCTCGCCGCCATGCCGGTCGACAACGCGTCGGACGGCGACACCAAGGGGCCGAGCCATGTCGACGGCGTCGCCGTCGATCCCTTGATCGGCTGGTGCCTGACCTATCTCACCAATTTCAGCGGCCATCCGTCCGCCTCCATTCCCGCCGGGCTTAGCAAAGGCTTGCCGGTCGGCATGCATCTGATCGGACGGCGCTATGGCGATGGCGACGTGCTCGCCGCCGCTGCGGCCTTCGAGCGCGTGAGGCCTTGGCAAGACGCCTATCGGATCTGCGCCAGCCGGCCGATCCCGGCCGCCTAAGGCGCGAGCATTCGCTGGCGCGCCTCGAGCAGATCGTTGGGCGCCGGGGCGCGCCAAACGACTTGGTAGGCGCCTAGCCCCGTCCGCGCGTTGCCGCGCGCTCCTGTATGCGCAAAAGGTGATCATCGCTGATGAGCCGACGAGCGCGCAGCGGCGCCTGCGCAGCGCAGCGCCGGCCATCCGCGTCCCATCGGCGTCACCGGCGCCACGGCGGCGCGCAAGCGCCTTCGATCTCGTACCGCGCGATGGCTTCGGCGACTGTCGTCCGCTCGATTTCGCCGCGCGACGCGAGGGCGGAAAGCGAGGCGACCACGATGTGGCGGCGATCGACTTCGAAGAACGCGCGCAGGGCGGCGCGCGTGTCGCTGCGGCCGAACCCGTCCACGCCAAGAATGGTCATCCGCGCCTGAACATAGGCGGCGATCAATTGCGGATACGCGCGAACATAGTCCGACGCGGCGACGATCGGGGCGTCGCCCGGCAAGCAAGCGGCAAGGTGGCTGACGATAGGCTCTTCGTTCGGATTGAGACGATTGAACCGCTCGGCTTCATAGGCGCCGCGCGCCAGTTCGGAATAGCTCGTCGCGCTCCATATATCGCAAGGGACGTCCCACTCGCTTTCCAGCATCGCGCCGGCCGCGATGACCTCTCTGAGGATCGCCCCCGATCCTAACAGGCGAACCTGCCCGACGCGTTGTTCGGGAGAATGCGAAGGTAAGCGATAGAGCCCCTTCAGGATCCCGTCTTCGACGCCCGTGGGCATCGACGGTTGCGGAGCGTTCTCGTTCGTCACGGTGAGATAGTAGAACTCGTCCCTGCCGCCCTCCATCATGGCGCGGGCGCCGCGATCGAC
This sequence comes from Alphaproteobacteria bacterium, assembly GCA_021325385.1. Taxonomy (GTDB): domain Bacteria; phylum Pseudomonadota; class Alphaproteobacteria; order Rhizobiales; family Beijerinckiaceae; genus Roseiarcus. Next base: position 26,782 of record JAJPHH010000157.1, on the reverse strand, counting down.
GATGACCGCGATTTCATAGGCGAAGGCGGGATCATAGGCTCGGCAATTGGGCACCGTCGCAGCGATCACATGGCTCGATCCGTCCTGATGTTGCAGGCCTTCGCCGCCGAGCGTCGTTCGGCCGGAGGTCGCGCCGATCAAGAAGCCTCGCGCGCGCTGGTCCGCGGCGGCCCAAATCAGATCGCCGACGCGCTGAAAGCCGAATATCGAATAATAGATATAGAAGGGCAGCATCGCGAGGCAGTGCGCGCTGTAGGATGTCGCCGCCGCGACCCATGAGGAGAGCGCGCCGGCCTCGTTGATGCCCTCCTCGAGCAGCTGGCCGTCCTTCGCCTCCCGATAGGACAGCATGGAGCCCGCATCTTCCGGCTCATAGAGCTGCCCCACCGGAGAATAGATGCCGATCCGTCGAAACAAAGTGGCCATGCCGAATGTGCGCGCTTCGTCAGCGACGATCGGAACGATTCGCGGACCGAGCGCCTTGTCTTTCAGGAGATTGCCGAGGAGCCGTACGAACGCCATCGTGGTCGACATGTCCTTGCCGTCGGCGCGGAGCGCGAAGTCGGCATAGGTCTGAAGAGCCGGAACGGGGACTTGCGGCGCATCGCGGCGTCGAGACGGCAGACAGCCGCCGAGGCTTCGACGCCGTTCTCTGAGGTACGACAGCTCAGCGCTGCCTTCGGCGGGGCGGTAGAAGTCCAGGCGTCGAACCGCCTCGTTGCTGAGCGGTAGACCGAGCCGGTCGCGCAGGCCGATCAAGGCGTCGTCGTCGAGCTTTTTGGCCTGGTGCGCGATCATTCGGGACTCGCCCGCTCCGCCCATCCCGTATCCCTTCTTCGTCTTGGCGAGAATCACGCTCGGCCGGCCGGTCGTCGTTCTCGCCGCTTCAAATGCGGCATAGAGCTTGCGAAAGTCGTGGCCGCCGCGCTTGAGCGCGTCGATGTCGCGATTCGACATATGGGCGACCAATTCGCTCGCCTCCGGGTCCTCGGCGAAGAAATGGAGCAGGTTATAGGCGCCGTCCTTTGCGCCGAGCGTCTGGTACTTGCCGTCGACGGTCTCGGCGAAGCGACGGAGCAAGGCGTGGTTCTTGTCGCGCGCGAAGAGCTGATCCCATTCCGAGCCCCAGAGGACCTTGATGACGTTCCAGCCGGCGCCGCGGAACAGCCTCTCGAGCTCCTGGATAATTTGTCCGTTGCCGCGGACAGGCCCATCCAGCCTTTGCAGATTGCAGTTGATGACGAAGGTCAGATTGTCGAGCTTCTCGCGAGCGGCGAGCGCAAGGCCGGCGAGCGATTCCGGCTCGTCCATCTCGCCGTCGCCGAAGACGCCCCAGACGCGCCGGTCCCTCACGTCTGCGAGGCCCCGGTCGCTGAGATAGCGCATGAACCTGGCTTGATAGATCGCGCTGATCGGCCCGATTCCCATCGACCCGGTCGGTGTTTGCCAGAAGTCTGGCATGAGCCAGGGATGTGGGTACGAGCTCAAACCGCCGCCGCCGATCTCCCGTCGGTAGCGCTTCAGATGCTCCTCGGTGAGCCGCCCCTCGAGAAAGGCGCGCGCGTAGATTCCCGGCGCGGAGTGCGGTTGGAAAAAGACGATGTCGCCGCAGCCGCCATCGCCGCCGGCGCGGAAGAAATGATTGAAGCCGATCTCGAATATCTCCGCCGCCGAGGCGTAGCTGGCGATGTGGCCCCCGAGCTCGCCGGCGACATTGTTGGCGCGCATGACCATGGCCAAAGCGTTCCAGCGAATGATCGCGGTGATCCGCTCCTCCATGGCGAGATCGCCCGGAAACGGGATCTGCTTTTCGAGCGGGATCGTGTTTCGGTAGGGCGAGAAGGGCAAGGCGCTCGAAACGACGCCAAGCTCGCCGGCCCTGCGGCTGAGCGCCGATAAGAGGAAGGCGGCGCGATCGCCGCCGACATTGCGGTACACGGCGTCGAGCGAATCCAGCCACTCGGCCGTCTCGACGGGATCGTCGTCAGGCGGTTCAATCTCGACCGACGCAATCGTTGAAGAGACTCGTCCGAGCATGATCGGGCCCTGCGGTGGCCCTTTATTTCTATGACCGGCCGCTCGATATTTGTCGCCGCAAACGACGACATTTGCCCTTTCTGCAGCATAATATGCCGATCTTCGATAACTTTTTAGCGTAATATGCTGACGCATCCGCACTGCGCCGTAGCGAATCTGTCGAATCGTCTCGTCGGGCGCTTGGATATTGAGATCAGGCGTTTCCGATTGTTGCCGACTCGCGCCGGTTCCGCGATAAATGCCGCATGCAAAAGCATCCTCGGCAGAATTCGCCGCAACCGAACCTTGATCCGACCGATCTGCGCATCCTTTCGGCGCTTCAGGACGATTCCAGTCTCACCAATATCGAACTTGCCGCGAAGGTCGGCCTCTCCCCCTCTCCTTGTCTGACGCGCGTTCGCGCGCTGGAGGCCGCCGGCGTCATCGCTCGGCGGGTCGCCTTGCTCGACCCCGCGAAGCTCGGCGCTTCGATCAGCGTCTTCATACAAGTCACACTGGAGAAACAAACCGCCCCGGCTCTCGACGTCTTCGAAGCGTCGGTCGCACGTTTGCCCGAGGTGATGGAGTGCTATCTGATGACCGGCGGCTCGGACTATCTGTTGCGCGTCGTCGTGCCCGATATTCCCGCCTTGCAGCATTTCATTGTCGATCGGCTGTCGAAGACCCGCGGCGTCGCGAATATCCGATCGAGTTTCGCCTTGAAACAAGTCAAGTACAAAACCGCGCTCCCCCTGAACGAGCTCCTCGGCCGCTAAAGCCCGTCGCCGACGGCGCGGCGAGCCGCTCACGTGAATTCCGCCTTCGGACTTGACGGCGTGACGGTTCGGCGCTGATTTCAACGCGAGAGACGATCGGGAGGAGAGCCAAAATGAACCATGCGGCGCGCATTGGCGTGATCGGCGCCGGCTGGTGGGCGGTCGTCAACCATATTCCGGCGTTAAAATCCCTCGCGGATTGCGAGATCGTCGCCGTCAATCGGCTCGGCGCGAGCGAGCTCGCCGAAATTCAGAAGACGTTCGGCATTGCGCGAGGTTTCGAGGACTATCGGGAGATGCTCGCCGAAGTCGCGATGGACGCTGTCGTCATATCCTCGCCGCATCCCCTCCATTTCGAACACGCCAGCGCCGCGCTCGCCAAGAATTGTCACGTTCTCGTCGAGAAACCGATGACCACCGACGCGAAAGACGCGCGCGAGCTCGTCGCTCGCGCCGCGGCCGCCAAGCGGGAGATCGTCATCCCCTATGGCTGGAATTTCAAGCCATGGACCGAGGACGCGCGGCGCCTTGCAACAAGAGTCGGGCGGATCGAGCATATCGTGCTTCAGATGGCCAATGCGCTCGACGACCTTTTCGCCGGCAAGCCCATGAAGGAGACCGAGGGCGCGATGTTTCGACCGCCGGCCTCGACCTGGGCCGACCCAAAGGGCGCCGGCGGCTTCGGCTGGGGGCAGCTTGTTCACCCGCTCGGGCTGCTTTTCCGCATCGTCGAGATCGAACCGCAGGCCGTCTTCGCCCTGACCGGGAAATCGCCGGCGGGAGTCGATTACTACGACGCCGCTGTCCTGCGTTTTGAAGGCGGCGCGACGGCGTCGATCTCGGGCGCCGCCACCTTGCCGAAGGGGCGTCCCGTCCAAATCGACCTGCGCATCTTTGGGTCGGAGGGAATGCTTCTCCTCGACATCGAGCGCGAGCGCTTGGAGCTTCGACGCCGCGACGGCGACGACGAATCGGTCGCGTTGAATCCCGGCGACGGCGCTTACGCTTGCGACGAACCTCTGCGCGTGCTGGTCGACATCTGCCTCGGTCGCAAGGCGACGAACAGCGCGCCTGGCCTCGTCGGCCAACGCGCCGTCGAAGTTCTCGACGCGATGTACCGTTCCGCGGCAAGCGGACGGATGGAGAACGTTTGATGACCGTTAGGCCCGCAACGACCTGGCGCTTGCCGGCCTGCCGTTTCATCCGGGGGGCGGGATGAGCAAGGATCTCCGCGATGGCGGGCTCGCCTCGATCACGGTAGAAGACATCCTCGCGCCGGGCTTTTCGACTCCCTGGGACGCGCCGACCATTCCGGCCTTTCCTTTTTCCTTTCGGAACGTCGAAATTCTCACACTCGTTTGGCGAACGACAGAGGCCGCCATCGCGCGCGTCCTGCCGCCTCCGTTGACGCCGACAAGCGATGTGGTTCTCGCTCATATCTACAAGATGACCGACGCGGATTGGCTTGGTCCTTACGGCGAGACGAACGTCTCGGTCGGCGCAAACCTGGCCTCGGCAGGCGTGACAGGTTCATACTCGCCCTATCTCTTTCTATCCTCCGAAGTTGGCGTCTCACACGGCCGCGAAATCCATGGTCAACCGAAAAAGCTCGGCGAACCAAAGCTTGACTATCGCGGCGACCTCGTCGTCGGCACGGTCGTGCGCAACGGTATCGACATCGTCACCGGCACAATGGCTTACAAGCAGCGTCGCGACAGTTTGGAGCGCCTGACCCGCCATTTCGACTTCGCGGAGAATATCAATCTAAAGGCGATCGATCATATCGACGGAACGCCGGCGATACGTCAGCTCACCGCGCGCCGACTGGCCAAAGTCGTCGTGCACGAATGTTGGGGCGGACCTTGCACGGTGGAACTACGGCCGAATGCGCAAGCGCCGGTCTATCGGCTTCCGGTCGTCGAGATGTTGGACGGGCTCCATTGGCGAGCGGATTTCACCTTGGTCGAAGGCCGCGTGATTTACGACTATCTCGCGGCCAAAGGAGGATGAGCATGGGGCAATACGCCTGGGTGATGGAGGTGCGGCCCGGTTACGAGGACGAGTACAAGAAGCGCCACGACGAAATCTGGCCTGAAATGCTCGATGCGCTCAAGAAGGCCGGCATTCGCAACTATTCGATCTTTCGCCATGGCCTGACCCTCTTTGGCTATTTCGAGACGGACGATCTTGAAAAGACCGTTTCCGCGCTCGCCACAGATCCAGTCAATGCCCGCTGGGGCCAATCCATGGCGCCGCTGATGAAGATCGAAATCGACCAACGCACCGGCTTCCCGTTTTTGCTTCCGCGACAATGGCGCATGGATTGACCCTATCGGCCCAGTCGAGCGCTCGTGCCCGTTTCAGGTTCCGTCTCGGGCGATAACAAAGCGACCGACGTCGATTTAACCGACGACGATCGCCCAACGTTTATCGAAGCGAACCGATCGGCGAAGCGACTTGCGCTACTTCGCCGCGGCCTCCACGTTGTCCTTGGTGTAGACCGTGAATGGCCCCATCAACACGCGTAAGCCTTTGGCGCGCGTCGGGTCCTTCGTGATGGCGTAATCGCCCATTCGGCCGGCCTTGAACTTCGCGCCTTCCTCCGCCTTGATGGCGCCGGTCGCCAAAGCGTACGCGGTATAATACGCAAGATAGCCGAGATCGACGAAGCTCCACAGGGCGAATTGCGGCGCGCAACCATTCTTCGTGTAGGCGAGCATTTCGCTCGGCAAGCCGAGGCCGCTGACCTTCACCTTGTCGCACAGCTTCTCATCCTGAAGCGCTTTCGCGGCGGCGACAATGCCGACCGAAGTCGGCGCCATGATGAGCCTCAGGTCGGGATATTTGTCGACGAGAGCTTGAGCCTGCGTATAGCTCTTTTCCGATTCGTCGTTGCCATAGACCGTATCGACCAGATTGAGCTGGGCGTATTTCGGATCCTTGAGCGCCGTCTTCATCGCCGCGATCCACGCGTTTTGGTTCGAGGCGTCAGGCGAAGCCGACAGAATGGCGAACTTACCGCCGTTTGGACCGAGAATGCTGAGCGCCATGTCGGCCATCACCTTGCCGATCTCGGAAAAATCGACTTGGGCGACGAACACGTCTTCGCCTTCCGCCGAGGGAATGGGCGAGTCCCAAGTCACGACCTTGACGCCTTTGGCCTGGGCGACCTTGGCCGCAGGCGCGATCTGGTCGCCCGAATTGTTCGAGATCATGATCGCCTTGACGCCCTGCGTCGTGGCGTTGGTCACGATTTCGATCTGTCCGGCGACGCTGTTCTGCGGCGTCGGGCCGAGAAACTGCAGCGCGGCCGGATTCTGCAACTCCTTCGCGGCTTCTTCCGCGCCTTTGTGCGCCTGATCGAAAGGCAGAATGCCGAGGAATTTCGGCAGCAGAACCATGCTGACGTCTTTTCCCGGCGTGACCGTTGCAACTTGAGTCCATCCGCTCTGCGGGGCCAGCGCGAGCAGCGCGAAAGCCGCAGCGCTCATCATCATTTTTCTCATATTTCCCTCCCTCTCCACGTGTTGCGAACGTCTTGCCAAACATTCGGCGCCAGAACCGAGAAAACGAGAAGCCCTCCGATGACATAGTTCTGGGTGTTGCCGGTGATGTTGGCAAGGCCCATCCCATTGCGGAGATTCAGGATAACAAGGATCGCGAGGCCGACGCCGGCAAGATTGCCCTTGCCGCCGAAAATACTGACGCCGCCCAAGAGAACGGCCGTGATGATATCCAGTTCAAACCCCTCGGCCATATCGCCGCGGACCGATCCCAATCGAGCGGCATAGAGAACGCCCGCGAGCGCCGCCACGAAAGCCGAGGCTACGAAGAGATCGGTCTTGATGAGCCCGACGCGCACGCCCGAATAACGCGCGGCTTGGACATTGCTGCCGATGGCATAGATCATCCGGCCCAAGGCGGAGCTGTGCAGGATGACCGCAAAGAAGACGAAGAGAATGAAGAATATCACGATCGACGCTGTGAGCGGCCCGATTATCGGCTGCTGGCCGAGTTGATTGAACCATTCGGGAAAGCCGCCGATCGCGCGATCTTCGAGAAAAATACGGGCGACGCCGCGATAGCCGATCAGGCCCGCCAAGGTGACGGCGAGCGAAGGAAGGCCGACATAAGCGATCCAAAAGGCGTTGTTGAGCCCGGCGACGATCCCGGCGGCGAGGGCGAGCAAAACCGCGAGCGGCATGGGCGCGCCGTGCTGAAACGTCCAGGCGGCGACGCAAGCCGCGAGCCCCATCACGGACGCGACCGAAAGGTCAATCTCGCCGCCGATGATGACGAGGGTCATGGTCAGGGCGACAATGCTCTTCTCAATCGAGAGCTGAAACAGATTGACGAAGTTGCCGATGCTCAGGAAGTAGCGAGAATCGAGGCTGTTCAGCGCGATGATCGCCACGAGCAAAACGAACATCAGCGTTTCCCAGCGTTTCAGCGCCGCTCCTGCGCCCGTCACGGCTGCGTCCCCCTTTTCTCGGGCGCGCCGACGATCAGCTTCAACTCGGCGCGCGTCCAAAGAGCGCGCAATCGCTGCAGGATGATCGCGTCGCTCGCCACAGCCAGCAAGATAAGCAGGCCCAGTACGGCGTTGAGCCAGAATTCGCTGATGCCCAGACGAAAGAGGCTCTGCTCCAACGTCCCGATCAGCGCCGCGCCGAGCATGGCGCCCGTGACAGTCCCGGACCCGCCGAAGATGTTGACGCCGCCAACGACGACCGCTGCGACGACGCTGAGCTCGAGACCGCGTCCAGCCTCCACCGTGATATTGCCGAAGCGGGCGAGCATCATGAACCCGCCGAGACCGGAAAGCGCGCCGCAAATGACGAAAGCCAGGAAGACGACGCTCTTCATCGGCAGGCCGATGAGCTGGGCGGCCTCGGGATTGGAGCCGATCGCGTAAAAGCGCCGCGCAAAGCTCAGGTAGATCGTGCCGAGGTGAAAGAGGACGACGATGACGAGGGCGAGCACAAAAAGCGCGCGGATATCGAGGCTGCCGATGGGGAGAACATTGAGCAACGGCAGATCGATGAGCCACTGCGGCAAACTGTCCGTCGTGACCGTCTTTGCGCCCGACAAATCGACCAGCACGCCTCGATAGATGGCGAGCGTTCCGAGCGTCACGACGACGGCCGGCACTCTTCCCCAAGAGACAAGGACGCCGTTAACGACGCCCAGGGCTGCGCCAATCAGGATCGCGATCGCGACGGCGAAAAATGGATTGATCGAATTGTGGCTCGCGATCAGCGTCCCGACGAAATAAGCGGTAAAACCGACGATGGAGCCGACGGAAAGGTCGATATTCCGCGTCAACACGACCAAGGTCTGACCGACGGCGACAACCGTGATGATGGCGACGCTCGACGCGATCCGATTGAAGGTCCGAAACGTATAATAACCATCGATCAGCGATCCAAAGAAGAAGATTGCGACCACGATGAGGAGCAGGAGGCTGAGCTCTCGAATCTGCTCGGGCCGGACGTGACGCTGCAGCCAAGTCATAGGGCGCGTCCGCTGGCCGAGTCGGCAGGCCTTTGGCCCATGGCCGCGGTCATGACCGATTCTTGACTTGCCTCCGCGCGGTCTAAAATCGCCATCTGTCGACCTTCGCGCATGACCAGCACCCGATCGCTGAGAGCGAGCACCTCGGGCAAATCCGAGGAAATGACGATAATTCCGATTCCCTCGGAGGCGAGCTCGGCGATGATCGCGTGCACTTCAGCTTTGGAGCCAACGTCGACGCCGCGCGTCGGCTCGTCGAGAATGAGGATCGAGGGATTGGTGTTGAGCCATTTGCTCAGCAGGACCTTCTGCTGGTTGCCGCCCGACAATTTGGCGACGGCGACGGCGACCGAAGGCGTTCGTATCGCGAGCCGACTGCGGAACGACTCGGCCGTTCGCCGCTCCAAGGCCGTGCGGATAAGACCGAAGCGATTCAGGAAACGATGGAGGCTCGGCAACGTTACATTCGCGACGATCGACATCGGCAGGATGAGGCCGAGCTGGCGGCGGTCCTCGGAGACGTAAGCGATGCCGAGTTTCATGCCCTCGCGCGGCGAACGCACGACAATCGGCTTGCCGGCGACCGCGATGGTTCCCGACGTGGCGGGCTCGACGCCGAAGAGCGCTAGTCCGACATCCGTACGCCCTGCGCCGATCAGGCCGGCGAAACCAAGAACCTCGCCGCGATGGAGATCGAAGGTGACGCCTTCGAAGACGCCTTGGCGACCAAGATCAACCACCGAAAGGATGGGATCCTTTCGCGCCGTCGTCGGACGCGCCTTCAGCAAGTCTATCTCGCGCCCGACCATGTCCGCGATTGCGCGTTGCGGAGTCGCCTCGGCGCGCCGGCGCGTCGAGACCAACCGTCCATCGCGAAAGATCGTGATCTTGTCGGCGATCTCGAAGACTTCCTCCATTCTGTGGCTCACAAAGAGAATCGCGACGCCCTGCCGTTTCAAATCCTTCACGAGCTTGAAGAGCTGCTGAACTTCGTGCGCGGAGAGCGAGGCCGTCGGCTCGTCCATGATCAGGACGCGGACATTCATCGAGATGGCTTTGGCGATCTCGACCGATTGCTGCGCGGCGAGGGTGAGGCCGCGGGCGGGGCTTCTGACGTCGAGCGCCACGCCGAGTTCCGCTAAGATCGCCTCGGCCTCTTGAAACATGCGCCGCCAGCCGACGATCGATCCGCGATCCTGATGGCTGATGAAGATGTTTTCAGCGACATTGAGATCGGGAAACAGCAAAGGCTCCTGATAAATGGCCGCGACGCCCAACCGTTGCGCTTCGGCGGCGCTTCGGATCGTGACCAATTCGCCGGCCAGCAGGATTTGACCGTGGTCCGGCTGATGCACGCCGGTTACGATCTTGATCAATGTCGACTTGCCGGCGCCGTTCTCGCCCAGCAAAGCGTGAATTTCGCCGGGATATAAGGCGAGCGATACGTCATCGAGGGCTTGGGTCCCGTCGAAACGCTTGGCGACCCCGCGTATTTCGAGGATCGGCTTGCCGTCGTCGACGTCGCCAGGATCTAAGGCCGGCGAATGCTCCTTATCGAGCGTCATAATCGCGCGCGCTCCACCCGCAGCGGCCTCAGTTCTCGTTAAATCGTTGCGCGTTCGCTCGCCGCTGACGATGATATCGGACGATTTGATCGAGCACCACGGCGATGATGATCACCGCGCCGGTCACAAAGGTGCTCCAGGTCGCGTCGATGCCGAAAAAGATGATGCCGCTGGCGATCACCTGAATAATCAACATTCCGATCATGGCGCCGAATACCGTGCCATATCCGCCGGAAAGCGGCGTACCGCCGATGATGACGGCGGCGATCACCGTCAGGACGAAATCTGACCCTTCCTGCGGATCGATCGCGCCGCGGAAGCCGACATACATGGAGCCGGACAGGCCGGCGATAACGCCCATCAGAACCAGCGTCTGCAGCCGGACCAGCGCATTCGGAATGCCGGCGAGAAGGGCGGCGTCGGGATTGCTGCCGACCGCCTGCACGCGATAGCCGAAGCGCGTCCGATGGAGTACGAAATGGAGCGCGACGGTCAGCAGAACAAAGACGATCGCGACCACCGGCACGACGCCGAAAATCTTGGCGGAGATCAGCGTAAAATAGGAGGTCGTCGGATCTGGCGGATTGATCGCCCGGCCGTTGTTGCTGACCAGAGACAGTCCTTCGAACATGGAAAACGTGCCCAGCGTCACGATGATCGACGGCAGCCGCAGCGTGATCGACAGCAACCCGTTCACCAGCCCAAGCAAAGCGCCGAAGGCGATTCCCGCGATCATGGCGAGCCATGGATTGGCGCCGGCGACCATCAAAAGAGCGGCGACGACCGCAGAGAAATTGAACATCCAGCCGACCGAAAGGTCGATCTCGCGGATCGCCAGCAGGTAGACCATGCCCAAAGAGAGCATGCCTTGGAACGTGGTGTTGCCAAGAACGGTGAAAAGATTGATCGGGTTGAGAAAGCGCGGTTTCGCGAAGCCGATCACGGCGATCATGACGATGAGCGCGACGAGGACTCCGGCCTCTTCCGGCAGTCTCAATCGTCGCCGCGCCGACGGCGCGGATCGAGCGCCGAGCCGGGTGGAAGAAAGAGCCCGCCGCGGCGCTTGATCGGTCTTTGTCATTGGAGCGCGCTTCCGGCGGCCGTCGGCCGCTCCCCGGTATTGATCAGGTGCAAGAGGGTTCGATTGTCGACGCTGCGGCCGGCCACTTCGCCGGCAAGCCGGCCGCGATAGAGGATGAGAATCCGATCGCAGAGCCCGATCAGCTCCGGCAGCTCGGTCGAACTGAAAAGAACGATGCGTCCCTCCGCCGACATCTGTCGGATCAGTTCATAGATTTCCCGCTTGGCGCCGACATCGACGCCGCGCGTCGGATCGTCGAGCAGGACGACGCGCGGCTGTATCTCGAGCCATTTGCCGATGACAACCTTCTGCTGATTGCCGCCGGACAGGTGGTTGACGAGCGAGCCTGGCGAACGGGTCTTGATCCGCAAACGCTCGATCTGGCGCGCCGCCCGGGCGCTTGCCTCCTTGGGACTGAAAAGAGGGGAGCCCGTTTTCAGCGCGCCGACGACCACCTGACTGATATTGAAGAGGACGGTTTGATCGAGCATGAGGCCATTGCGTCGGCGGTCCGCAGGCACCAGACAGACGCCGCGCCGCGCAGCCTCCGTCGCGCTGCGCGGCAGCCCGCGACCATCCGGGAAGATCGCAGCGCCCGCCTGCGCTTTGCGAGTCCCGAACAGAATGCCGAGCAAGGTGGAGACGCCAGCGCCTTCGAGTCCCGCTAAGCCCACCACCTCGCCCGAACGGGCCGTGAAGCGGATGTCGTCGAGCTCGCCGCCGCAGACGCCGTCGACGCGGAGCTGCTCCGGCGCGTCGCACTTTCGCGCCGGAAGCGGCGGCGGAAATAAATCCTCTTGATGCGCGCCGATCATCGCGTCGATGATTTCAGGAATGGTGAGGCCCGCGCGGTCGCGCGTCACCACGTCCTTGCCGTTTCGCGTGACGGTCACGCGATCGGAGATGGCGAAAACCTCTTCGAGCCGGTGCGAGACATAAAGCATCGTGACGCCTTCGGCGCGCAATTGCCTCAGTACAGCGAATAAACGCTCCGTCTCGCGTTTATTGAGCGCCGAATTGGGCTCGTCGAGGATCAACAGTCGTGGTCTTTCCAGCAAAACGCGCGCCAGCTCGACGAGCTGCTGCTCTCCGATGCTGAGCCGGCTGACCGGCGCGGCAACATCGACGTCAAGGCCGAGCCGATCCAGAAGCTCTCGACTCATATCCCGCATGGCGTCGGTGGAGACCCATCCGCGCCGCAGCGGCTCGCGATTGACGAAGAGATTGGCCAAGACCGAGCGTTGCGGAAACAGCGAGAGCTCCTGATAGACGATGCCGACGCCGCGTTTTCTCGCCGCGGCAGGCGAGTCCATCACGACGTTCCTGCCCTCGAGCAGGATTTGGCCGGCGTCGGGTTGCACGACGCCGGCCAATATTTTCATGAGCGTCGACTTGCCCGCCCCGTTTTCGCCGACGACTGCATGAATGACGCCGGGGGCGACGTCCAAGCTCAACCCGTCAAGGGCGGTGACGCCGCCGTACCGTTTGACCAGACCGCGGACCGAAACGAGCAGCGGCGTCACAGACCTTTGCATGGCGCCGCTCGCCCTGCCCGGCGCTTCACTTGGATTCGGCCTCGATGGACTGCATGCCGGGCGGCGTCGCCGCACTGAGCACGGTCTTCGTCCAGGGCTTATAAAATTCAGCCGTCGCCTTGGGATCGGCGGCGAGCTTCTGCAGTTCATCGAACGTCACGCTGGGCAATCCTGGACCCATATCCACGCTGTTCGCCGTCACCACCTGCGTCCCTGCATCGTAGAAACCGACCGGCGCAGGCTTCTTGCTGCGGATCGCGTCGACGAGCAGAACGATCGGCAAATACCCTTGCACGAAAGGGCTCTGGCCGAGCGAAACATAAGCGTGTCCGTCCTTGATCGCGGCGAGATTTTCGGCGGTGAGGTCGTAGCCGCCGGCGATGAACTTGTCGCCATTGGCGGCGTTCAGCTTGCCCAGACTGGCGATATCCGGCGCGCAAAGTCCGATCATCGCCACCGAATCCGGATTGGCGGCGTAGAGCTGCTCCCAATGATTGTAATTGTCGACTGCGCTGACTTTCACATCGAACGGCCCGAGTACGGTCAGGCCTGGCGCGGCCTTGAGCGACTCCTCGACGCCCTTCGCCCGGTTCTCCAGCACCGGGAAGCCGGGGAAGCAATTGCCGATGACCACCTTGCCCTTGGCCGACGCGCCGCCGAGCTTATCGACGATCATTTTTCCGAGGATGCGTCCGCTCTGCGTCGACCTCTCGCCGACATAGGGGCCCTGCACCGCCTTAGCGAGAATATTGAACTGGACGACCGGCACGCCGCTCGCGATGATGTCGTTCATCCCTTTGGCCATTGCGTCGCCGGGCATCGACGAGGCGATGCCGGCCGCGCCTGCGTTCACCAGACCTTGCGCGAGCTTGAGTTGGCCCTCCGGCGAGCCGCCGGGCGATTCCTGCACTTTGAGCGCCACGCCGAGATCGGCGGCGGCGGCCTTCGCGCCGTCCACGATCTGCTCGACGAAAGGATTGCCCTGGGCGTGGGTGACGAAACCGATCGTGATGTCGTCGGCCCGGGCTCGCAGATCCAAGCCGCCCAGCGTGAGCGCCACGGCGCTCAGGACAAGCAGGTGACGCCGATATGATTTCAGCACAGCTTCCTCCCTCGCTCATGTATCGATCGCGCGGGGGAGGTCTTTGCCCCTCGTTTGCTTTGCCGCGCCGTGAGCAATTTCGAATGATAACGTTTCAATCCGGCGCCTGTCAATCAGCGACAATGTCCCTCGCCGCGCCGCCTGCGCTCAGCCTCGAATAAATGGTCGCAGCGATATTTCCCCGCGCTCGCCGGCGCTATAAAATCGTTTCCGCCGATACATCCGTGTCTCGCCGGCGGAGGGAGTCAGTTTACCGCCGGGACAATCGCCCGCCCCTCACGGGCCGCTTCGTAGGCCGCTTCGACGAGCGCGTAGGTCTTCAGATTGTCATCGCCGGTCGATTCCGGGTCTTTGCCGGCGCGCCAGGCGCGGATGATCGCCTCTTCCGTCCGCAATACGCTCTCCTGCACCGTATGCCAGGGCTGAGACGTCCAACTCAACAAGGGAGAGCCGAAATCCTCCGCGCGGGTCTGACCTCCGGACGTAATGCGCGCCGCCAGCCCCGGGCCGACCGACGCCGCCCCATGATCGCCTTCGATCGTCACCAACGTTTCCGGAAACGGATCGGGATCGATCCGAGCCTCCATCGTCACCTCGACGACGCTGACCGCGCCGGATCGATGCCGCATGAGAATGGTCGCGGTGTCCTCGCCGACATTCTCGGGATTGCGGCATTGCGCTTCGCATGACACGCGTTCGACCTCGCCGAGAAAGAAGCGCGCCAGATCGAGCATATGAATGCCGACGTCGAGGATGGCGAAGCGCTTCGCCTGGTGCAGATAGGGCTGCACGGCGTAGATGTCGTAGCCGGTGCGGAAGGCGATGCGCGCCCAGGTCGGCTTGCCGATGGCGCCGCTGTCGAGCACACTTTTCAGCTTGCGCATCGGCGACTGGTAGCGGAAGTTCTCGTGGATCGTCAGCCGCACGCCAGCCTTGCGCGCCGTGTCAACGACCTCCCGCGCCGCGCTCCATTCCGGCGCGAGCGGCTTTTGCAGGATGATATCGACGCCCTTGGCGCAAGCGAGCTTCACCATCTCGAGATGCGTGTCCATCTGAGTCACGATGTCGACGAAATCGATCTGCTCCTCGGCGAGCATCGCGCCGGCCTCCGTATAGAAGCGCGGAACGCCGAAGGTTTTCGCCGCCGTCTCCGCCTTTTTCGGATCGATGTCGCAAACGGCGGCGAGTTCGATCCCCTCGGCGGCGAGATCGCGCCAGCCGTTCAGATGATTCTGCGCGAAAAATCCGCACCCGATGACTGCGACACGCATGCCAACCTCATCGACGACGTGAACCTCGAGGACGGCGAGGCCTGCGGTCTCGCCACGCTGGTCCGGCTCCCTTCTAACGGCCCCAGAAACTCCAGCGTTGGTCGCCGCCGGGAGACTCGCCGCTGACATGAGCGAAGATTTCCCGCATATCCGGCGCCGGAGAATCGAGGACCTCGGCCACCACCTGCTCGATCGCCTCGTTGGTCTCGGCCTGCATTTGCTCGAGCCCGCCGGGCGAAAGCGCCTGCTCAGCGATGAGCCGATCGGCGAAGATGTTGATCGGATCGCGCTTCAGCCAGCGGTCCAGTTCGCCCGCCGGCCGATAGGTCGCCGGATCGGACCGCGAATGGCCGGAATAGCGATAGGTCTTCATTTCGAGCAGCGACGGCCCCTCGCCGCGGCGCGCGCGCTGAACGGCTTCCGCCATCGCTTCCGCGACCTTATCGACGTCCTGCCCGTCGACGATGATTCCAGGCATGTTGTAACCGCTTGCGCGCAAGGCGATGTCCTCGATAGGCGTCGAGAGCTGGATGCGCGTATATTCGCCGTAGAGATTATTCTCGCAGACGAAGATCACCGGCAGCTTGTTGATCGCCGCGAAGTTCAACGCTTCGTGGAAAGCGCCGATATTCGCTGATCCGTCGCCGAATATGGAGACCGCGACGCGGCCATTCTTGCGCGCGCGAGCCGCCATGGCGGCGCCGCAGGCGATCGGCAGGCCCGCGCCGATGATCGCAGCCGTCGGCAGCAGCCCGACGCTCGGCTCGACAAGATGCATCGAACCGCCGACGCCGCCGGCGCAGCCGATGGTGCGGCCGCAGATTTCGCCGATCACGCCGGCCGGCGTGACGCCCAGCGCCAGCGCATGGCCGTGGCCGCGATAGGTGCAGGTTACGACGTCGTCAGGATCGATCGAGCGCGCAATGCCGACCGAAACCGCCTCTTGACCATTCGCCAGATGCGTGCTGCCGCGAACGTGCCCCTCCGCGAACAGCTTCTGGATCCGGTTCTCGACGCCGCGAATTTCGACCATCCGCTGCAGCTGATCGCGCCGGTTCCGCAGCGCCTCGCGGCGGGCGAGAGGCGAATTCGAATCGGAGACGGTCATGCTGCATTCCTCCACCAGGGCGCCGGCGACTTGTTGGTCGAAATCAAGGCGGCGACCTGCTCGGTCACGTACGCCGCGCTCGGCAGATAGCGGGCCTCGAGCCCGCCATTGTAGGGAACCGGAGCGTCGGGAAGCGTGATCCGATGCGGCGGCGCTTTCAGCTTGCCGAAAGCCTCCATGGCGACCGCTGAGACGACGTCGCCGCCCCAGCCGGCGCTGGCGGTCGCCTCTTCGAGGGTCACCAAGCGGCCGGTCCGTTCGACCGACTGCAGGACGGTCTTGCGGTCCCACGGCCAGATCGTGAGCAGGTCCACGACTTCTATGTTCGCGTCGCTGTTGGCTGCCGCCTCCAACGCGACGCGCGTCATCGCGCCGCACGTCACCAACGTCGCATCGGCGCCTTGCCGCGCGACCTCCGCCCGGCCGAGCGGAATACGGTAGGACGGATCGAACTCGTACTCTTCGCGCTCGGAATAGAGAATGCGCGGCTCGAGCACGACGACGGGATCGGGATCCTCGATCGCCGAGCGTAGGAGTCCGTATGTCGTGCGAGCGTTGCTGGTCACCGCGAGCTTGAGGCCCGGCGTTCCGCGCACCCAATGGTCCAGCATCTGAGAATGCTGGCAGCCGAAGCCCTGTCCCGCGCCCGCCGAGGCGCGCACGACGAGCGGCGCGGTCAGTCGTCCGCGCGACAGGTAGCGCATTGTCGCCGCTTGCGTGGTGAGCTGATCGAGAGCGACGCCGAGGAACTCAATGAACATGATCTCGACGACCGGTTTCAGGCCGCAGACGGCGGCGCCCACCGCGGCGCCCATGAAAGCCATTTCGGAGATCGGCGTGTCGATGACGCGTTCGGCCCCGTACTTTGCGAGAAGACCCTCCGTGACCTTGAAAGGACCGCCCGCCGCAGCGACGTCCTCGCCCATCAAGATGACGGTCGGATCGTCGGTCATGGCGTCGTCGAGCGCCCTCAAGACCGCCTGTCTCGTCCATATCTTGGCCATCTGACCTCCCTGAGCGCTATTCTTGGCGATCCCGATCCGCTTCCCCGCAGGACGCGAACCTACTTGATATCGAGCACGACAGTCGGCGCGCCGGTCTTCACCTCGTCGCCAACCTTGATCAGCACGTTCGAAATGACGCCATTCGCCGGCGCGGGAACCTCGACCTGCGCCTTGTCCGTCTCGACGACGAAAAGGACGTCGCCCTTGGCGACCGTCGCGCCGTGCTGGGCCTTGATCTCGCTGATCACGACCTCGTCGACCGCATCCCCGACTTTTGGCATTTTGAGCGTCGTCAACATTCCCTTTGCTCCGGCGGTTTCGAGGATGATCAGTTTGATGTTTGCAGCCAGTCCGGCGCTTCGGGAATGCCCTGCACGATCCAGCCGCCGTCGACCACGATCGACTGACCGGTCATGTACGAACTCTCGTCGCCGGACAGGAAACGTACGGCGTTGACGATCTCGTCAACCTGCGCGAGCCGATGCATCGGCACTCGCGCAACCATCCAGTCTTCGCGCAGCGACCCGTCGGCGAGCCCTTGCTCGATCAGCTTGGTTCGGGTGAAGCCGGGCGCGACCGCGTTGACGCGGATTTTGGCGGCCGCCACTTCGAGCGCGAGCGCGCGCGTCAGGCCGAGAATGCCGGCCTTAGCCGCGCAATAGGCGCCGCGCCCCGGCAAGCCGACAAAGGCGGCGGTCGAAGCGATCGAGACGATCGCGCCGCCTTCGCGCTTCACCATGCGCGGCACCGCCTCCGAGGCGCAGAGGAAAAAACCGTTGAGATGGGTGGCGATCACGCTGGAAAAATCGGCGAAGGATATTTTTCCAACGAGCCCGACGCGTTGGATTCCAGCATTGTTGACGAGGATATCGATTTGTCCGGCTCGCTCGTCGATGGCGTGAAACGCCGCGGCGACGCTCTCGGGAGAGGCGACGTCCGTCTCGAGATAGGTCACGCCATCGCGGGGTTGATCCGGGGCGAGCTTATCCAGCGAGAACACGCGCGCGCCGTCCGCGACGAGACGCGCCGCTATGCCTTCGCCAATGCCGCGCGCGCCGCCAGTCACCGCTGCAACTCTTCCGGACAGGGATGTCATCGGCGCATATATCCTTGTTCAGTACATCAGCCAGCCGCCGCTGACATTGATCGTGGCGCCGGTAATGTAGTCCGCGTGGTCCGAGGCGAGAAACAGAACCGCGCCGATGATCTGCGACGGATGCGCCATGTAGCCGAGCGGTATCTGCGCAACCGTGGCGGCGAGCGCCGCGTCGGTCATGCCGCTGCGCATCATCGCCGTGTCGGCCGCGCCGGGCGAGACCGCGTTCACCGTAATCTTGTCCTTGGCGAGCGAGCGCGCGAGGCCCCGCGTCATCGAGACCACGCCCCCCTTGGTCGCTGCATAGGCGACCGAGCCGCCGAAACCGCCGCTTTGCCACCCTTGCGAGGTGAAGTTGATGATGCGGCCGCCCTTGCCGCTTTGCGCCATAACGCGGGCGGCGGCTTGGGCGAGAAAGAACGAGGCCTTCAGGTTCACGTCATGTTGGATGTCCCAATCCGCTTCGCTGACCTCGAAGACGCTGTCGCGGCGGATCAGCACAGCGGCCGTCTGCACGAGAACATCGAGGCCGCCGAATTCGCGCGTCACGTGTCCGATCAGCGCCTGATGCCCGGCGACAGGCCTGAGGTCATAGCCTAATGCGAGATGAGGCCCGCCTTCCATCGCTGCGGCGACGGCGTCGACCTGCGCCTGGGCCAGGTCCACCGCCGCGACGCGCGCGCCGGCTCCGGCGAAGGCGAGCGCCGTCTCTTTGCCGATGCCGCCCGCCGCGCCGGTCAGCAGGACGCGTTTCCCCTTGAGCCCGGCGCCGAGATCGAACGCCATGTCTTCCTCTCCTTGATCCTTGCTACCGACCCTGCGGCGGCGGCAAAGCGGTCTCTTCTTCGACGAAGCACGACTGCGCTTCGCGCATGAACTTCTTTCGATCTTCGATCAGCATCGAACGATAGGGCTCAGTCGCAAAAGCTTGATCCGCCGCCTCGATGCTATCGAACCAGACTTCGCCGACGCCGTCCCAAGCAGCCGCTTCAGGAGTCCAGCTCTTCACCTTACCGAAGCGCAACCCACGAACGCCAGGCATTTGCTTCACGATGTCGGCGTGAGGCCCTGTCCAATGCGCAAAGAATTCCTCGCGGCTCATGCCCTCCTTGCGGCGTAAAAAGCTGACGCGCTTGATCATTGGCCTTCCGTCTCCCGTCGCGCCGGCTGAAAGAGCTCCAGCGTGACCCCGTCATGGATGCGTAGGTAGCCCGATTTCGATCCCTTGTTCGGACCGCCGTCGATATCGGCGGGCCCGTCGCCGCCGACCGAGCGAGCGCCGCAGGCGACGGCGTGGCGCCACACCGTCTCGGCGTCGCCGACGGCAAGACAGAGATGGACGTTACCTGGATTGGCGGTCGCCTCGGGATTGGCGGCGCGATCCTTCACGTGATGATAGTCAAGAAGCTCGACGACCCCGCCGCCTGGCAGGTCGACGAAAGCCGCCTTGATGGAGACGCCAGGATAGCCGACGACGCGGCTGAGATAGGGGCGATCGAGAATCGTCGTCCAGCGCGCCGGGCGCCCGAGGAATTTCTCCCAGAAGGCGAGCGCCGTCTCGAGACTCGCGACGGTGATCCCGATGTGATGTACCCCAGTGATGGCGGCCGAAGGATGCGATGTCGCCGTTTCCGCCATGAGGCCGCTCCTCAAATCCGGAAGATGCGTTCGGCGTTGCCGCTGAACATCTTGGTCTGCTCCTCGCGCGTGAACGGGGCGATGATTTCAGCATAGGCGTTGATCACGTCCGGATACGAGCTGAACATACGGTCGACTGGCCAATTCGTCCCGAACACGACGCGGTCGACGCCGAAAGCTTCGATGCTGCCGAGGACGTAAGGACGGATCGTTTCGACGGTCCAGAGCGGATCGCGCATGCCGAGGCCCGATATTTTCATCACGACGTTCGGGCCTTTCGCCATCTCGTCCATCGCGGCGCGCCATTGCCGGAACGAGGCTGGATCGCGCGCCATCGGAATCGCGCAATGATCGACGCAGATCGTCGTGCCGGGAAAGGCCCGCGCGAGATCGAGCAGATCGGCGGCGAGCTCGACGCGGGTGTCGATGCAGGAGACGAGATTGCGCGGTCCGAGCTCGGCGAAGCCGCGCCGCCACGCGGCGTCGACGAGATAGCGGCCTTCGCCGAAATTGCGTACGCCGCGGACATTCGCAAATTGGAGATGCCGGTCCAGCACGGCCGCGGCGTCCGGCCGCGCGAGATGGCATTCCGCGACAATCCCGTGCGGATAGCCGGTCTCGTCGGCGAAAGCCTGCAGCCATTCCGTCTCCGCGACCGGATCCGGCGTGTCGACGGCGGCTTGAACGTGAATGGCCTTGGGCACATTCGAGAACCGGATTTCGGCGAGATAGTCCTTGATGCGGTAGCGCTGCGCCTTCAGGGGATCGGTATCCGGCAAGAAGCCGTGCGCCGCGTCCGGCTCGAGCCACCGGTAGCGGAGCTTCGGGTGCTTCATGTCGTGCAGATGGAAATGCGTGTCGACGAAGGGAAGCTCAGCCATGCGCGGCGACTTTCGGCTTTGCGTGAACGGAAACGGCGTCCGCAATCGCCGTTCCCAGCGCGGTCGTCGACGCGGTGCCGCCCGTGTCGGGCGTGAGGTTCTCGCCGGACGCCAAAACGCGCTCGATCGCGTCGACGATCGCACCCGCCGCCTCGGTCGCGCCGAGATGTTCGAGCATCATCGCGCCGGACCAGATCTGGCCGATCGGATTGGCGATGTTCTTCCCCGCGATGTCGGGGGCCGAGCCGTGCACGGGCTCGAACATCGAAGGAAACCGGCGCTCCGGATTGAGATTCGCCGACGGCGCGACGCCGATGGTTCCGGTCACCGCCGGGCCAAGATCGGAGAGGATGTCGCCGAAGAGATTGCTCGCCACCACGACGTCGAAGCTTGCCGGGCGGCGAACGAAATGCGCGGTCATGATGTCGATATGGTACTGCTCGGTCGCGACGTCGGGATAGTCGGCGCTCACCGCTCGGAATCGTTCGTCCCAAAAGGGCATCGTGTGAATGATGCCGTTCGATTTCGTCGCGGAGGTCACTTTGCGCTTTCGTTTGCGCGCCAGTTCAAAGGCGAAGCGCATGACGCGGTCGCAGCCGCGCCGGCTGAGGACAGTTTCCTGAACCGCCGCCTCCGTGTCGGCGCCCGGAAACATCCGACCGCCGATTTCCGAATATTCGCCCTCGTTGTTCTCGCGAACGATGCACATGTCGATCGCGCCAGGATCGGCGAGCGGCGAGCGCACCCCTTCAAGCAAGCGTACCGGCCGCAGATTCACATATTGCTGGAAATTGCGCCGGATCGGCATCAGCAGCGTCCAGAGCGATTCGACGTCTGAGACCGTCGGCCATCCGATTGCGCCGAGAAAGATGGCGTCGTGGCCGGCGATGCGATCGAGCCCCTTCTCGGGCATCATGCGGCCGAAGCGGGCATGGTGATCGCAGCCCCAGTCGAACCGCTCCCAAACCAGGCTGAGACCAAAACGCCGCGCCGCGGCTTCGATCACCCGAACGCCTTCCGGCACGACCTCCTTGCCAATCCCATCGCCCTCGATCACCGCAATTTTGGACGCCGCCATGCGCTTCCTGCCCGTTCCAAGCCTGCGGACGATGCGCGACCGGAATAATATCGTTTCCATCCATAACAGCGGGTCCGGCTTATTTCAAGCCTGGCGGTCGGGTTTCCGAGACTGATCGCGGCGCGCGGTCGCGTCGCCTCTATCCGGGATTATTCCGCGGAGGGTTTGCGCGCCGTCCGTGATTCCTTCGCGAAGGAATAGCCCTATCCGTCATCGCCACTCGAGCGCCGCGCGCAAAAGGCTCATACGTCGACATTTATTAGCTTTTTCAGGCATTGCGTTGAGCGGTCGCCGTCATCCCGACCTGCGTCGAGCGCGTGTCGACCCAACCGCCCCTGACGCCGCGCGCGGCCGACGACTCGGAGGGCGGCGGCCGATCATGGCGGCCGCAGGCAATAAATCGCTTGCGCGGCTCGGTAACGTTTCAATATAGTTTCTCAGCGTCCGGTTTGAGGCGTTCGCGGCCCGGGATTGGACGCGGGTCGGGACTTGGCGGAAGGGAGCCGATGGCGTCGACGCAACGAAAAGCCATCGTGACCGGCGCCGCCAGCGGCATCGGCCGGGCGACGATGGAGCGTCTCATTGCGGAAGGCGTCGAGGTCCTCGCCGTCGACATCGACGGCGAGCGTTTGAAGAACCGGCCCTCCAGCGGATGCGAGGTCTTCGTCGCGGATTTGGCCGACCCGGCTCAACGCGTGAAGCTCGCGGCCGCAGCGAACGACTTCGATTATCTCGTCAACGCCGCCGGCCTGCTGCGCGTCAAGCCGATCCTCGAAGTGACGGTCGAGGATTGGCGGACGATCCAGACCGTCAATGCCGAAGCGGTGTTCTTTCTCTGCCAGCAGATCGGCCCTCGGCTCAATCCGGGCGGAGCGATCGTCAATTTGTCGTCGAGCGCGGCGAAGCTCGCGACGTCGGTCGACGTCGCGCCTTACGCCGCGTCCAAGACGACGATCCTTTCGATCACGCGATCCTTCGCCTATGCGCTCGCCGATCGTCCGGTACGGGTCAACGCGATTTGCCCGGGAATCGTCGAGACGGAGATGCAGGAGAGATTCCTGGAAGGAGTGGCGCGGCGGCGCGGCGTTACGGCGGCCGAACTCGACGCCCAACGCAAGAAAGCCGTTCCGCTCGGACGCGGCGCGAGCGCTGCGGAATGCGCCGGGTTGATCTGGTTTCTTTTGTCCGACGAAAGCGCCTACATGACGGGCCAGGCGATTAATTTCACCGGCGGCCTGGTCAATTGGTGAGACAAGGGAGGAGAAATTGAAACGACCGATCATGGTGCGCGCCACAGGGCTCGGCCATCCGGAAGGACCTTATGAACTTGACGACGGTCGCGTGATCTTCGCCAACACCTATGCCAGCGAGATCGGCTGCTGGGACCCCAAGACCAATACGAAAAGTACTTACGCCATGGTCGGCGGCGGCCCTAACGCCTGTATGCTTGGCTCCGACGGCGCCGTCTATTCGACCCAGACGCCGAATGTCGGGAGCTGGATCGCGCCGATCCATCGGCCGCCGTCTATTCAGAAAACCTCGGCTGACGGAAGAGTCGACGTGCTGGTCACCGAAGCTGACGGCAAAAAATTCGACGGCCCCAACGATCTCGCCTTCGGGCCGGACGGCCGGCTTTTCTTCACCGATTCAGGCGACTGGAACCAAGCCGACAAGCCGCATCCCGGCCGTATCGTCGTGGTCGAGAAGAACGGCGTCGCCAAGATTCTGGAAGAGCTCGACCATACTTATCCGAACGGGATCGTCGTCGAGCCGGACGGATCGGTCGTCTGGGTCGAATCTTACACGCTGAACGTCATACGCCGCCGCCCGGATGGCAAGAAGACGGTCCTGTGCAAGATGCCGGAAGGCCATATTCCCGACGGGCTGAAAATCGACGCGAACGGCGACTTCTGGATCACCGCAGTCGCCGCCGGCGGGGTCGATCACTATTCCAAAGACGGCGAGCACATAGAATTCCTCGAGACCGGCGGCACCATTCTCAATTGCTGTTTCGGCAAGGGCGGCAAATTGTTCTGCTGCGACATGGGACCGTTCGACACGACCGGCGCAACCATGACCGGCCGGTTGATCGAAGTCGATCTCGGGGTCGAGGGAATGCCGCTGTTTCGCGGCGCAATCGGATAGAGCGCCATGAAGATCGCCAAAGTCGAACCCATTCCAGTCAGCTACCCGGAACCCAACGACTTCAACGCCCTGCGGCACCTTTGCTTGGTGAAGATCACCGCCGACGACGGCCAAATAGGCTGGGGCGAGTCGATCACTCAGTTCCCCGAAGCCAATTTCGCGGCCAAGGCGATCATCGAGGGCATGGCGCCCAATCTGATCGGCAAGGACCCCGTTCAAACAGAGACGCTCTGGCGGCAGAACAAGCAGCAGGCTTGGTGGTACGGCTATCATGGCGGCGTCGCCTCCTACGCCACCGCCGCCATCGACATCGCGCTCTGGGATCTCAAGGGCAAAGCGCTCGGCAAAAGCGTGCTCGATCTCCTCGGCGGCCCCGCGCACGAGCGCCTGCCGGCCATTGCGTCTTGCCACGCGCATTTCGAATCCATCCCCGAAATGGCCGAAGAGACCGCGGAATGGATATCGACCGGCCTCCAAGGCCTGAAGACCGGCTTCGGCAAGCGCGGCAAGGCCAATCTCGGCTACGAACACGACCGCGACGTCGCCTATGTCAAGGCGATGCGCGAAGTGCTTGGCCCGAAGCGGATGCTGATGATCGACAACGGCATCGCGATCAAATGGGACGTAACCGATGCGGTACGTCGGGCGAAAGCGATGGAGGAATACGACCTCGCCTGGATCGAGGAGCCGCTCGGCGCCTGGGATCCGGAGGGCTACGCCAATCTCCGCGCCAAGACGACGACGCGGATCGCCTATGGCGAACGGGAATGGACGCTGGAGCAATTCGAGCGGGTGCTGGCGACCGGAACCGTCGACGTGATCGGCGTCGATCCGGGCCGCGCCGAAGGCGTCACCGGCTTCAAGAAAGTAACCGAACGCTGCGAATTCTATCGCCGCCAGGCCAATGCGCACGCCTGGTCGTCGGCGATCGTCACCGCGGCGAGCCTCGCGATCTCCTTCAATTCGCCGGCCTGCAAGCTGTTCGAGCTCAAGCCGCTGCGAAATCCCATGCAGCACGACCTCGTGACTCAGCCCTTCGGCCATGTCGACGGCTGGATGTATCCGCCAACAGGACCGGGTCTTGGGATCGAAGTTATCGAGGAGGTTGTCGACCGGTACCGCAGTGAAAAAATCTTGTCGCAATGAACACGCAATCGAAGGCGACGTCGCTCGCCGCATATTTGGGAGGGAACTGAAATGAAAGCGCATTGGCAAGTCAGCATCGCAACCATATTCGTGTTAGGCGCGACCGGCGCGTGGGCGCAAAGCAGCCAGTCGCAAATCCCGACGTCGGGCGAGAAGGTCGCCGGCGCGCCGTTCGAGGCGAAGCGGGATTGGGGAACCTTCAAACTCGCAGACCGCATAGCGGCCAAAGTCAAAGCCGGCAGCAAGATCAACTATGTCTTCTCGTACCAGGCGTCCGGCATTCCGCTCTTTTCGCCGCAATACGCCGCAGGTTTCGAAACCGGCTGCAAACTGGGCAATGCGATCTATCCGCTCGATTGCGCCTCGATCGCGCCGGTGCAAACCGACGCTAACCAACAAGTCGCGCAAATCGAAGCCAAGCTCGCCGCCGGCGAGATCGACTGCATTTCAATTGAACCGACAACGTCCGATTCCACCACCGCGATTGTGAACAAGCTGATGGATCAGGGCATTCCAGCCTTCACGGTTGGCGTTACCTCGCGCGGCCACGAATTTACCAATTTCACGCAAGTGCCGCAGCTGGAGGGCGAGACCGCGGGCAAGATCGTGCTCGACTGGATGAAGGCTAACAACAAGGACCTTAAGGTTTTTGCAGTTTCAGGCGGCGACCCGACCCAGTTCTGGGCGCAAGGTCGGATGAAGGGATTCCACGAAGCGATCGCGAAGGCGATCCCCGACGCGAAATTTGTCACCACCGAGGCGAACGGACTCAATGTCAGCTACGATCCGGGCCAGACCTATGACGCTTATCGGACGTTCTTGTCGGCGAATCCCGACGTTCAGTTTATCGAGAATGTCGACATCGGCGCGGAACATGCCGATCGCGCGATCACGAGCCTGAATAAGACCGGCCAGGTTTTCACCATCGGGTGGAACGTCTCGAAGGGCCAACTCGACGGCATCGAGAAGGGGATACAGGTGGCCGCCCTTGACCAGCGTTGGTCGGATCAGGCGGCTTTCGGCGGGCCCGCCTGCGCGCAATTCTTGAAGAACGGCGTCATCCTGCCCAACACGCAGACGCTGCTGCCCGTGATGAAGGATCAGGTCCCCGCCGCTCGCGCCGAGCTCGACCGCATTCTCGGGCAGAAATGACAGGAACGTTTCGGGGGCCGCGAAGTCGCGGCCCCCTTTCAAGCATTCTCAAGAGCAGGGCCGCGAAGCTTCATGACCAGTGTCGATTCTCGCAAGTCTGCCCCGGCCAAGGCGGCCGGCGCGAGCCTATCCTCGACTGGTCAAGCGACATTCGACCTCGCATTGCGCATGGGAGGCTTGTTCCTCGCCATCGTGCTGGTCGCCCTGGCGATGTTCATCCTCAAGCCGAATTCGTTCAACCTCGATGTTGGAATTTCCGTGCTCCGCGCGATGAGCTCAGTGGCGATCATGTCGCTCGGGCTGACGCTCGTCGTCGTGGTCGGCGAAATCGATCTGTCGTTCGGCGCAATGTACGGTCTCGGCGCCAATTCGCTCGCCGTGATGTGGATCTTGCTGGGCGTCCCGATCTATGCGGCGCTGCCGCTGGCGGTCGGCGCCGGCGCGCTCGTCGGCCTGTTCAACGGGGCTCTCGTGACGTGGCTGCGCATTCCCTCCTTTATCGTGACCCTCGGCAGTTACAACCTTCTCTATGGCGTATCGCTGTGGATCACCAAGACGTCGACTTTCAATCCGGTCTATCCGCCGCCTGGCTCAGAGATTCCACCCGCTGAGCTGGACTTCTTCACCGCGCTGACTTCGAGCTTCGGCTCGCATCCGATATCGCTTGAAGTCGT
>JAJPHH010000064.1 GCA_021325385.1 Alphaproteobacteria bacterium | reverse complement strand
TTCGACTTAAGCGCGGCGACGACCGGCCCCATCCGGCTGCCGTTCGACCCCTTCACCATCACCACGTCGCCGCCACGCAAAGCGTCGAAAAGCGGCTTCTCTATGTCCGCGGACGTCGCGCCCCATGCCGCGCGGACCCCGGTCGGCGCTGCGTCGTAGAGGCCGCGCATCAGCGGTCCGGCGCAGAACAGGAGATCGACGCGATTGCGCTCGAGGTCGGCGGCGAGCGCTCGGTGCATCGCCGCGCCTTCCGGCCCAAGTTCGAGCATGTCGCCGAGCGCGGCGATGCGGCGTCCGCCGGGCGCAGGCGCGGTCGCGCCAAGAAGATCGAGCGCTGCGCGCATCGAAGCTGGATTGGCGTTGTAGCTTTCGTCGATCAACGTGAAGGAGCCGTTCTTTGCGCGAAGAACAACGCGCTCGCCGCGCCCTTTGGCCGGCGTAAATTCGGCCAGCGCTGCGGCGGCGGCTGCGGCGTCCACGCCAAGCGCGTCGGCGACCAGGAGCACGCCGAGGGCGTTCTGCGCCATATGCAGGCCCGGCGCGCCGAGATCGAACGCGATCTCGCGGCCGAACAGGCTCGCTTCGACGCGCGAGCCGCGACCTTCAGGCTTGAAGTTCAACAGCCGCGCATCGGCGTCGCGCGTCGTCCCGAACGTCGCAACACGCGCGCCCGCAGCTTCGGCGCGGCGTCGAAGCAGATCGAATTGCGGCGCGTCGCGATTGAGGATCGCGGCGCCGCCAGGGCTCAGTCCGGTAAAAATTTCCGCCTTGGCTTCGGCGATCGCTTCGAGCGAGCCGAGGTGCTCGATGTGAACCGGCGCGATCGTCGTCACCATGGCGGCGTGCGGCCGCACCAACTTCACCAATGGCGTAATCTCGCCCGCGTGGTTCATGCCGATCTCGAAAACGCCGAAAGCGGCGGCGGCCGGCATTCGCGCCAAGGTCAGCGGCACGCCCCAATGATTGTTGTAGGACGCGGCCGCGGCGTGGGTTAAGCCCGCCTGGCCCAGCGCAACCCTCAGCATCTCCTTGGCGCTGGTCTTCCCGACCGAGCCGGTCACCGCGGCGATCCGCGCTTGCGTACGCGCGCGCGCCGCGACGCCGAGTCGCTCCATCGCGCGCAAAGTATCCTCGACGAGGAACAGGGGACCGTCTCCGGCGAGCGCGCTCGCCTTATCGCGCGCGACGACCGCGGCGGCTGCGCCTGCGGCGAAGGCGCGCTCGACATAGGCGTGGCCGTCGCTCGCCTCGCCCTTGATCGCGAAGAACAGGTCGCCGGGTTGCAGCGTCCGCGTATCGATCGAGACGCCGCGCACCGGCGCTGCTGGCGGGTTGGTCGGCGCGCCGAGCGCCGCTTCGAGCTCGGCGATGCTCCAAAGCGCGGCGCTCATGCGGCGGCGTCTTTCAGAGCCGCCCGCGCCGCTTCCGCATCGGAGAAAGGTAGAACGCGATCGCCGACGATCTGGCCGGTCTCGTGTCCCTTGCCGGCGATCATCAGCGCGTCGCCGCGCCGAAGCATGGACACGGCCGATTTGATCGCTTCGCCGCGATCGCCGATTTCGATCGCGCCGGGCGCAGCGGCGAGAATGGCGGCGCGGATCGCCTGCGGGTCCTCCGAGCGCGGATTGTCGTCGGTGACAATGACGACGTCGGCGCGCTTCGTCGCGATCTCCCCCATCAGCGGCCGCTTGCCTGGGTCGCGGTCGCCGCCGCAGCCGAAGACGACGATCAGCCGCCCGAAGACGAAGGGCCGCAGAGCAGCCAGCGCCTTGTCGAGCGCGTCGGGCTTATGCGCGTAGTCGACGAAGACCGAGGCGCCGCGCGTTTCGCCAACCCGTTCGAGGCGGCCCGGCGCGCCTTGCAAATTCTCGAGCGCGGCGAAGACTTTCTGCGCGTCTGAGCCCGTCGCCAGGCAAATCCCCGCCGCGACCAGCGCATTGGAAACCTGAAAATCGCCCGGGAGAGGCAGAAGAACGCGATAGTCTCGGCCACGATGGCTGAGCGTCAGGCGGCTGGCGAACCCGGCGCGCTCGGCGGCCGCGAGCCGGATGGTCACGCCGGCCCTGCCGACCGTCGTCAGCTCCAAGCCGCGGGCGCGCGCCGCGGCGACCACGTCGCCAGCCGCGTCGCTGTCGGCGTCGACCACCGCCGCCGCGCCCGGCGCCAGCAAATCGTTGAACAGGCGCAGCTTGGCTGCGAGGTACGATCGAAGATCGCGGTGGTAGTCGAGATGATCGCGCGAAAGATTGGTGAACGCGCCGGCGACGAGGCGCACGCCGTCGAGGCGCTTCTGGTCGAGGCCATGCGATGAGGCCTCCATCGCCAGGTGGGTGACGCCGGCGCCAGCGAGATCGTCGAGGGCGCGGTGGAGAGCGATCGGATCGGGCGTCGTCAGCGCGCCATAGGCGGTCTTCTTCGGCGAGACGATTCCAATCGTGCCGAGCGAGGCCGCTTCGAAACCGAGCTCGCGCCAGATTTGCCGCGTGAATTCCGCGACCGAAGTCTTGCCGCTGGTGCCGGTAACTGCGGCGATGGTTGCGGGCTGGCGATCGAAAAAGCGGGACGCCGCGCGAGCAAGCGCTGTGCGGGCGTCGGCGACAGGTACGAACTGGACCCCTTCGGGAATCTGCTCCGGCCGGCGCTCGGCGACGATGTATTTCGCGCCGCGCGCCGCCGCGTCGGCGACGTATCCCAGCCCATCGCTTTTCGCGCCGGCAAGCGCGAAGAACACGTCGCCAGGCTTGACCTTTCGGCTGTCGGCGCAAAGCCCGGCCGCTTCGCGCTCGGCGAGCGCCGGTTCGAGCCCGGCAGCGCCGAAAAGGTCGCGTAGTTTGATCACTCCTTGCCTATCCTATCCGCATCGCCGCCATAGCCGAGCCTGGCGTTCATGGGGAACGGCTGCACGGGCGGCTCCGACGACGGCGGAACGCCCAGCAGCGGCTCGATCCGCTCGATCAGGCGGCCGGTTACACGGCCCGCATTATAAGCGGCGGTATGATAACCGCCGTCCGATGGCAAGCCCTGCGGATCGTCATAGATCGCCATGTAAAGATATTTCGGTTTATCCGCAGGCACGATCGCCATGAAAGTGGTGAAGACCTTGTCGTTCGAATAGTGGCCGTGGAAGTTCTTCTGAGCGGTGCCGGTCTTGCCGCCGGCGTAGTAGCCTGGAATGTTGGCGAGGCCGGCCGAGCCGTGGGTGGCGTTGGCGCGCATGAGATAACGCATCGATTCCGACGTCTGGTCGCTGATGATGCGGCGGCTCTGGGTCAGCGCCTCAGCCGGGTCGCGTATCAAGAAGGTCGGCGTCATCAGACGCCCGCCATTGACCAGCGCGGCTACCGCCATCATCGCCTGAAGCGGCGCGACATTGATGCCTTGGCCGAAGGCGATGGTCATCGTGTTGAGTTCGCTCCAGCGCTTCGGGATTAGCGGCTCGGCGCTTTCCGGCAGTTCGGTGCGCATTCGGTCGAGCAGGCCAGCCTTGCGCAGGAACGCTTGATGTCCCTGAACGCCGATCATCAGGGCAAGTCGCGCCGCCCCGATATTCGATGAATGAGTGAACACCTCCGGCACGCTGAGCACGCGATGCGTGGCGTGAAAGTCGTGAATGGTGAAGCGGCCGTAGCGGAGATTTTCGCGCGCATCGACCCGCGAGCCGAGCGTCACCTTGCCGGAATCGAGCGCCATAGCCAAGGTCAGCGCTTTGAAGGTCGAGCCCATTTCATAGACGCCGACGGTGAGGCGGTTGATCACTTTCGGATCTTTCATGTCGCCCGGATCATTGGGATCGAAATCCGGCAATGATTCCGCCGCGATCACTTCGCCCGTATTCACGTCCATGATGGCGCCCGCCGCGGCCTTGGCGCGGAAGCGCTCGAGCCCCCACTCCAATTCGTCGCGCAGGGCGTGCGTCACCCTGAGGTCGAGCGACAGCCGCACCGGCTTCAGCGCGGCCGGATCGACAGAGAAGCCGGCGACGTGCGGATCGGTCAGGCTCTGGCTGTCGAGGTACTTCTCCATCCCGGAAAGGCCGATATTGTCCTTGTCGACATAGCCGATGACATGCGCGCCGATCGGCCCGTTGGGATAGACGCGTTTGTTCTCCGGCAGAAACCCGACGCCGGGAAGGCCGAGATGGAAAATCTCCTCCTGCTCCTTGGCGGTGACCTGCCGCTTGATCCAGACAAAGCCCTTCTTCGACGATAGCCGCTCTCGCAGCTCCTTGGCGTTGACGTCGGGCAGGACGGCGGTGATCAGTTCGACCGCCTCGTCTTTGTCAATGATCCGCCGCGGCTCGGCGAAGGCCGACATGGTCTTGATGTCGGTCGCCAGAATTTCGCCGTTGCGGTCGAGGAGATCGGGCCGCGCGCCGGAGATGGCGTCGTCCGCGGCTGTCTTGAGGGTCTGCGGCGGCTCGCGCGAGAGGCCGAGCAGGATCAAGCGGCCGCCGATTCCGGCATAGATGAGAAACAGGCCGAGCGTGATGAGACGGATACGGCCGCCGCTTTTATCGAGCCGCGTGCGGAAGATTTCTCCAGCCATACCGCGCAGCCGCGCGATGAAGCCGAGCGAGCTTGACGATCGTCGCGACGCGCTTGCCTTTCCGCTTGCGGGAGAGGGCGGCGGCGAGGGTGATCCGCCGGAGGATGGCCGCGTACCTTCATCCGACGGCGATAGATCATCCGGACGATGGTTCTCGTTCTGGCGCCCAATGGTCGCCGCCGCGCGCAATCGGGGGAAGGGA
The DNA here is from genome assembly GCA_021325385.1 of Alphaproteobacteria bacterium. Lineage (GTDB taxonomy): Bacteria > Pseudomonadota > Alphaproteobacteria > Rhizobiales > Beijerinckiaceae > Roseiarcus. The sequence goes on along the minus strand of JAJPHH010000064.1, from coordinate 4,140 downwards.
TTCTTTGCGCCCGAGGAAAAGCTCGTCGCGAGCGATGTGAGCGATCGCCAGCCTTGCTCGATCTTGGCTTGAAGTCCGCCGTTCATCGCTCACCTCGTCGACGGCGTCGCGCCGCCGGCCAGGCCGGAACTCGGCGTCGCCGACAGGCCCAGCGATTCGATCTTGCGACCGATCGAGTCGATCTTGGGCTGGGCCTCCGGCAGATCGGCGGCTTTGACGATCTGGTTGAGCGCGAGCGGCTGCATGCCGAGTTGTCTGTCGGCAAGCGCTTGCAGCCGTTCGGGACGAGTCAAAATCGCGTATTCGGCGCGCAGCACATTGATTGCATCCCGCTCGCGCTCGACCGCGTGGCGCGTCTCGACGATCTTTTCCGACCAAAGAATGGTCTTGTACTTGACCGAGTAGACATAGATCGCCGAAGCGACGAGGGCGGCGATTGCGACGATATGCATGACGCGCCACATCAATGCCTCCTGGCGGTGCGGTGCGAAGCTTCGGCCAAGGCCATGAGCGCGTCGTCCGCCCCGCGCGGCGGCGCGTCGGTGCGGGCGCCGAAGCGCAATTTGGCCGAGCGCGCGCGCGGATTGGCGTCGATCTCACTGTCGTTCGGCGTGATCGGCTGGCCGCCGGGGACCGCAAAGGTCGGCGCCGGCGCCGGCGCTTCGCCCGGCAGGCGGCGTCCCGCCGCTTCGCCGCGGCCGGAGCGGCGGGCGAAGAATTGTTTGACGATGCGATCTTCGAGCGAATGGAATGTCACGACGACGAGACGTCCGCCGGGTTTGAGGATCGCTTCGGCCGCGATCAGCCCGCGCGCCAATTCGCCGAGCTCGTCATTGACCGCAATGCGCAGGGCCTGGAAGCTCCGCGTCGCCGGATGGATGGCCTCGCCCGGCCGCGCCGGCGCGACGCGCTCGATCAAGGCGGCGAGCTGACGCGTGGTAACGAAAGGCGCGGCTTTGCGGTCGGCGACGATCGCTCGGGCGATGCGGCGGGCGGCGCGCTCCTCGCCGAAATAGTACAAGATGTCGGCGATCGTCTCTTCGCCCTCTTCGGCGAGAAGGTCGGCGGCGCTGCGGCCTTGTTGCTCCATGCGCATGTCGAGCGGCGCGTCGTGACGGAACGAGAAGCCGCGCTCGGCCTCGTCGAACTGCATCGACGAAACGCCGATATCGAGCGCGACGCCGTCGACACGCGAATAGCCCTGGCCGCGCGCGATCGCGTCGAGCCCGCCGAAGCGGCCGCGGACGAGCGTCAGCCGGCCGCCGGACGCCGCAGCAAGCGTCCGGCCTGCCGCGATGGCCGAAGGATCGCGGTCGATCGCAATCACCCGGCCGCCGCGCTCGAGGATGGCGGCGGCGTAGCCGCCGGCGCCGAACGTGCCGTCGAGATAGACGCCGCCCTCGTGGACGCCGAGGGCGGCGACGGCCTCTTCGAGAAGCACGGGAACGTGGCGAGCCGGTCCGCCTGCGGGAGGGCTAGCCTCGCCGCGGCTCGCGATCATTCCCGTTGCTCCGCCGGCGCGACCCGCGCCGATCTGGCGCCGAGCTCCGCCCGCAATTGACGCACTCGAGCCTTGGCCTCCTCGAGATGCGCCCGGAAGCGGTCCGGCGCCCAGATCTGAAACTTGTGACCCTGGCCGACGAAGACCGCTTCGTCGGCAAGATGCGCAAAAGTCCGGCTCGCCTCGCTCAAAGTCACTCGGCCTTCCGAATCGGGCCGCAGGATTTCGCTGGTTCCGAACAACGCGGTCGCCAGGATGTCGCGCGGCTCGGAATAGGCCGGCATGGTCGCCAAAAGCGCGTCGATCTCGCTCAGCAACGCGTTGCCCCCGCAATCCAGCGCCGGGGCGTCGAGCGAGGGATGGAGATAGAGTCCATCGAATCCGTCTCGCGCCAGGACCGCCCGGAACGGGGCCGGAATCGAGATTCGCCCCTTGGCGTCGAAGCGGTTGGCGTAATGGGAGACAAAGCGGTCCAACAAAGTTAGCCCAAAGCCGCACGACGACGTCCGGCCGCGGCGCGCTCAGCGCCGGCGACCGCGTCGGCGCTGAAGACCTCGACGGGATGGCTTGGGATAGCATGGGATAATATGGGCGTCAACGCGAAGCCGGCGCAGGGAGACTGTCCCCGCGCCCGGGGCGCTATTAGGATATGTTAAGGTTAATGGAGAGTTAGGGACGGCGCTCGGCGACAGTCCTTGGCGGACTCGCCTGAGCGTCGTAGCCTGACGATGCGCATGGACTTAGCCGCTTTTCGAGCGTCGCTTGACGAGACAGCCCCGCCGGAGGGCTTAAGCTTGGCGCTGCAAGCGCTCTGGCGGGACGGGCAGGGCGATTTCGACGCCGCGCATGACCTCGCTCAGCGCGACGAGGGCGCCGACGGCGACTGGGTCCACGCGTATCTGCACCGGAAGGAAGGCGACAATTCAAACGCGGCCTATTGGTATCGCCGCGCTCGCAAACCGTTCTGCCATGACTCCCTTCAGGCGGAATGGGAGGCGATCGTCGCCGCCCTCCTCGGCAGAGCGCAAAGCGCTTCTTCTCCAGGTTAAAAGCGCCGGTTTTCATTAAGGAATCTTAGTCCGCGCCAGCGGAATTGCGCCCCAGACGCCGACGCTTGGCCTAAAAGGCCAAAGCTCATCCGGTGGGCCCGCCCGCCACAATTCACGAAACGGTGAGAGGCCGATCCGCCCCGCGTTTCCGCATTGCAAGAAATAATAAGGCAACTTATCTTAAGCAGGCTAATTTATCACTACCGAGCCCCTCTCCGTGTCCGATATGTCCGTCCTTGCGGCCGCAGCCGCCCCGCCACAGACCGCGCGTCCCAAAAAGGCGATGAGCCCGGCGCGCGAGTTCGTTTTCGCCATGCATGACGTCGCCCGCCTCCTGCGCACGCTCGCAGATCAACGCGCCCGCGAATTGAGCATGACTCGCGCGCAATGGTCGGTGCTCAAGCGCCTCGAAATCAGCGAGGGGGTCAAGCAGGCCGAGCTTGCCGACCTGCTGGACCTTCAGCCCATCACCCTCGCCCGCCTGGTCGACAAATTGGCCGCCCTCGGCTTGGTCGAGCGGCGCGACGATCCGAACGACCGGCGCGCCAACCGCCTCTATCTCACCGAAGCCGCCGCGCCCGTGCTCGAGCGATTGAACGAGCTTGGCGAGGCGCTGGTCGGGCAGGCGCTGGACGGGTTCGACGCGTTCGAGATCGCGGCGCTCGGCGAGAGCATGGAGCGCATCAAGGCCAATTTGAAGCGTGAGCTGAATTTACGGGGTTAACCGATCGTGTCGCAAGTCAAGCCGTTTCCGCGCGACCGCAAGGACGAGGCTGCGCCGGGGCAGCCGTCGCCGCAACCCGCGCCGAGTCCGGCGCCCGCTGAGGCGGCGTCCCGGCGCCGGTCCGCGCCGAAGCGCCGCCGTGGCCTGTCGCGTTTCGTCTTGCTGGTCGTACTGCCGGCGCTTGCGGCGATCGGCGGCTTTTATTGGTGGCTGTCGAGCGGTCGCTACGTCTCCACCGACAACGCCTATCTTGGCGCGGACAAGGTGTTGATCACGCCGCAAGTGACCGGCTCCATCATTCATGTCGACGTCGTGGAAGGCCAGCGCGTCGAAGCCGGCGACAAGTTGTTCGAGATTGATCCGGAGCCCTATCGCATCGCGCTGGACCTCGCCAAGGCGCGGGTCGAGGCGGCGAAGACTCAATACGCCAATCTTCAGCTCTCCTACAAAGCCAATGGCGACCAGGTGAAGATGAGCGAGGACGCAGTCCGCGTCCGCCAGGCCGATTACGACCGCAAATCACAGCTCGCGAAGACGGGCGCTGGAACGCAAAACGATCGGGACACGTCCAACGCGGCCCTGATTCAGGCCCAACAGATCCTCGCCTATATGCTCCAGCAGCAGCAATCGGCGGCGGTCCAGCTCGGCGGCAAGCCCGAGGCGCCGCTCGATCAGTTCCCGGCCTATCTCGAAGCGAAAGCTCAGCTCGAAGACGCCGAGCGCAATTTGCGCAACACGGAAGTCGTCGCGCCGATTCCCGGCGTCGCCACGCAAGTGCCGCAGATCCAGCTCGGCCGCGTGATCGCCGCCGGGACGCCCGTCTTCTCGATCGTCAACGATCGCGATCTCTGGATCGACGCCAACCC
>JAJPHH010000079.1 GCA_021325385.1 Alphaproteobacteria bacterium | reverse complement strand
TTGGCCTCTGGCGCGATCCATATTATGCGATCGTTGACGCGGCCGATCTCGACAATTTACGAAAGCGTGACGGCCAATTTACATTGGTCGAAGGGACGCCGTCGCGGGTCGGCGAGGGCCGGAATCGCTATTACCTCGATTTCGGGCTTCATCGCGGGTTCACGATCGTGATCCCAAAAAAGCGGGCCAAGGTCTTCGAGCGGGCGGGAATTTCGATTCCCGCGCTGGCCGGCGCGAGGATCAGGGTTCGCGGCGCGCTCGACAATCGGTTCGGCGTGCGGATGGAAATATCCGAGCCGGACGCTGTCGAGCGGGTCGGCGGGGCCGCGACAGGAGAGACGCAGGAGCCATGAGCGGCGGCGTGGGCGCAAGAAGCGGGAAAGGCGGACGGCTCGTCGCCGCGCTGGCTCTGCTCGCGCCTTTGCTCGTCGCGGCCTGCTCCAGCTACGACAACGGCAAGCAGATCGCGAGCGCCGTGCCCAGCGCTGCGCCGCGCACGACCGGCGGCGCCGCCGCGGCGGCGGCGGCCGAGCGCCGCAAGCTGGTCAATCTGTTCGGCGGCGAGTGCGACGCGCCGGCGACGGAGCGCTATCTCAACGGCGTGCTGACCCGGCTCGCCGCCAACGGCCAGTCGCCGGGCGAGCCCTATCGCGTCACCATCCTCAATTCGCCGATCGTCAACGCCTTCGCGCTGCCGTCCGGCGACATTTTCGTCACCCGCGGCCTGCTCGCGCTCGCCAACGACACGTCGGAGATCGCCGCGGTCATGGCGCATGAGATCGCCCATATCACCGCCCGCCACGCCGCCAAGCGCGCCGAACTGGTCAAGACCGCGGCCCTGTTCTCGCGCGTCTCGACCGACGTGCTCGGCCGGCCGCAAGAGGGCCAGGAAGAAGAGGCGAAAGCCAAGCTGTCGCTCGCCCATTTCTCGCGCGAGCAGGAATTCGAGGCCGACAAGATCGGCATCAAGGACATCGCCGCGGCCGGCTACGACCCTTACGCGGCGTCGCGCTTTCTGGCTTCGCTTGGCCGCTCGACCGCGCTGCGCGCGCAATTGCTCGGCGACAGCACCAGCGCCAAGCCGGACATCATGTCGACGCATCCCTCGACGCCCGAGCGCGTCGCGGCCGCCCTGCAGGAGGCGCGGGCGCTTGGTCCGCCCGGCGCAGGCGAGACCGGCCGCGACGCCTATCTTGCCGCGATCGACGGGCTGGTGTTCGGCGACGATTCGACGCAAGGCCTGGTCCGCGGCGCGCGCTTCATCCATCCCAAGCTCGGCTTCGCCTTCAGCGCGCCGGACGGGTTCGTGCTCGACAATCAGGCGGCGGCCCTGATCGGCGTCGGCGATTCGGGGGCGCAGGCGCTAAGGCTCGACAGCGTCGCCATCGATCCGTCGACAGGCCTCGATGCGGCGATCGCCTCCGGCTGGATCGAGGGCGTCAAGACGTCCGGCGTCGAGAAGATGACGGTGAACGATCTGCCCGCCGCGACCGCGGTCGCGCAAGGCGAGCAATGGAGCTTCCGGCTTGGCGCGGTGCGCCTCGGGGACAAGGTCTATCGGCTGATCTTCGCCGCCCATGCGCTGACGCCTTCGGTCGACGAGCGCTTCCGCGCCTCGATCGCCTCGTTTCACCGCCTGAGCCCGCAGGAAGCGTCCTCGGTCCATCCGGCGCGGATCGAGATCGTCGCCGCTAAGGCCGGCGACACGGCCGACGGGATCGCGGCGCGGATGGCGGTCTCGGATCGCCCGCTCGAGCATTTCCTGCTGCTCAACGGCCTCGAGAAAGGCGGGCCGCTGCAGCCGGGGCAAAGGTACAAGATCGTGGCCGACTAATTAAGTGCTCCCGGCGGAGTAGGATATCGAACTTGGCGCGGCTGATCCCGTTGGAGGAAACCAGGCGCCTGGGGAGCGCAATCCGTCATTGTTGGAACGCTGGCCCATGGGCGCCGAGCGGAGAGGCTGTCAAGGACGGCGCGCGACATGTCGCGCGCCGCCGCCGAAGGCGGTGCTTCGCATCCTTGACAGCCTCTCCGCTCGGCGCGTTTGGCTTGGCGTTCCAACAATGACGGATTGCGCTCTTCCGCGCTCTTGTGGGGAGACGACGCGATCCGCTCGCAGGTCAGTGAGAAGACTCTTCGTTCGGCTTTTGCAATGACGGAATAGTCACTCGGTTCGAAAGCGCCATCGCCCATGACCCATCGCAAACTCGCCGGCCGTCTCGTCGCCGCCACGCATAACAGCGGCAAGCTCAGGGAGCTGCGCGAGCTGCTCGCGCCTTATGCGATCGACGTCGTCAGCGCCGGCGCGCTCGGCCTCGCCGAGCCGGAAGAGACCGGCGAGACTTTCGCCGCCAACGCGACGCTGAAGGCGATTGCCGCTTCGCGCGCCTCCGGCCTGCCCGCCCTCGCCGACGATTCCGGACTTTGCGTCGAGGCGCTGGGCGGCGCGCCGGGCGTCTATTCGGCGCGTTGGGCCGGGGAGGGAAAGGACTTCGCCGCCGCCATGCGCCGCATCGAGGCCGAGCTCGAGGCGATGGGCGCGCCGCCGCCATGGCGCGCTTATTTCGTCAGCGCGCTGGCCCTCGCCTGGCCGGACGATCACGTCGAAAATTTCGAAGGCCGCGTCGACGGCGCGCTCGTCTTCCCGCCGCGCGGCGAGCGCGGCTTCGGCTACGATCCGATTTTCGTACCCGACGGGCACGACCGCAGCTTCGGCGAGATGAGCGCCGAGGAGAAGCACGGCCTTCCCGCCGACGGCTCGCGCGCGCTGTCGCATCGCGCCCGCGCCTTTCAGGATCTGGCGCGGGCGTGTCTAGGCTGAGCGGCCGACGCTGCGAGGAGACGGGAGTTGCGCGGCGATTTGCGCGTACTCATGGGCGCTCATCGAGTTAGCCGGCGGCGCTCTCCGGCGTGCGTCGAGCAGCGTCGATCCATTTTGCCCCGTCTTCGACGCCGGCCGTAGGGCGAGGCGTCGGGCGCCGTGCGCCGCGCCGGGCGCCTCTCAGGCGTGCGACTGCAGATAGCCGGTCGGATCGGCCTTGCACTTGCCCCATTCGTTGCTGAAGGCCTTTCCCTTGAGTTCGGGATGTTTCTGGTGAATGGCCGCGGCGCAGGTCTGTCCGGGGCGCTCCACGCCGAAATTGCTGTGGTTGCCCGCAAAGGCCGGCGCCGAGACGCAAGCTGCGAATAGGCCAGCCGCAAGCACTGTCCAGATCTTTTTCATCGATGGCTCCTCCTACCTTCGCTCAAAAGCCGATGCAGGCTGGACGGCGGGTCGCCGCGGCGGTTTTACGCCGGAAACTACGCGCCGGCGAGTTTCGTCCGCAGCGCCGCGTTAACAGCGAACCGCGCCGCGACGGTCCATCGCCGCCCGATGCGCGGCAGTTCGTTGCGACCGCCCGCTGTCCAGCCCTGAAACCGTCGCCACGATAGCCGAGCCTCAGCGATCCTGGACCTATCTGGTCAGATAGGTTTGCGCAGGAAAACGCCGCGCTTGCGCCAAATTGCGCTTGGCCGGCGGCCCCGCCGTTTCGCGACCCGGAAGCTCATCGACGGTCGCGCCCGGTCGCGTTAGCCTGTTCCGACGTTTCGCTATTGGGGGGCATATGCGGTCGGACGAGGCTGTGAATTTCGTCGCGCGCTGCGCGGCGCCGGGCGAGGTCGAGGGCCTGATCGAAGAATACCGGAGCCTGACCAGGAGCTACGGTTTCGCCGGCTGCGCCTGCGGCGCCTGGGTCGGAATCGGCCGGCGGCGCACCGCGCGCTTCTTCTTCAACGATTGGCCGAAAAGTTGGCTCGATCTCTATATGTCGCGCAATTTCATGCAGGACGACTTCATCGTCGCGGAATCGCGGCGGCGCATGACCCCTTTTCTGTGGACCGAAATCAGCGCCGAGCGGAAATTGAACCGGCAAGAGCGCGAAATCCATGCGGCTTTCAAAGCGTATGGCTGGCGCGAAGTCTTCGCGGTGCCGATCCATGGTCCGGCCGGCTATCACGGCCTGCTCACCTTGGCGTCCTTCGCGCCGCGCCGGCTTTCGGTCGAGGACCGGGCCCTATTGCATATGATCTCGCTCGCCATTCATCACCGCTGTCGCGGCGCCGCCGGCGCCACGGTCCCGGAAACGGCGCCGCTGACGCCGCGCGAGACGGAGTGCGTGCAATGGGTCGCCGACGGTCGCTCCGACGCGGAAATCGGCCGGCGGCTTGGCGTTTCCACGGCCACCGCGCATTTCCATATCGAGAGCGCCAAGCGGAAGCTCGGCGTGCGCTCGCGCATCGAGGCGGTGGCGCTGCTGATCTTGCGCGGCGAGATGTGAAGCGCCTGCGAGGAACATTGTCCCTCCGGATCGAGCGCGGAGGTACGTTCAGAAACCTCCCTATTTAGATAGGTTCGCGCGTTTCGCGCTTGACCCTGGCGATTCAGGCCGATTAGATCGTTCAAGTACATCGGGCCGGGGGCTTGGATGAGAGCGGCCGCACGCGTTTCGCAGCCTCTGCCGACCGCAACCGCCGCCGCTATGGCCGGCTCTCAGGCTTCCGACGCGGCTCGCGGCGTCCCCGCCGGCCGTACACGGGCTTCGCCTATTTCTCGCGACCATCTGGACAATCGAAAGGAAGGGCTATGCCAAGAAGGGTTTCATTGTTGCTTTCGGCCTGCGCGTTTCTTTGTCTCGCCGCGCCGGCTCAGGCCGCCTCCTCCCGAGCCTGGGTTTCAGGGCGCGGAACCGATACGGCCGGCTGCGGCGCCGTCGCCAGCCCGTGCCGCACTTTGCAGTACGTCCTCAACAACATCATCGCCCCGAAAGGCGAAATCGATATTCTCGATCCGGCCGGTTACGGTTCGATGACGATCAATTTCGCGGTCAATGTGATCAATACCGGCGTCGGAACGGCTGGCGTCCTGGCCTCGCCCGGTCAGAACGCGGTGACGATCAACGCGGCGGCGGGCGACGGCGTCAATTTGCAGGGACTCACTATCGAAGGGCAGGGATCCGGTCTCAACGGCGTTCAGTTCAATTCCGGCGGATCGCTGGGCCTTGCCGGCTCGCAAGTCTACGGCTTCACCGGAGTGGGCGTGAATTTCAAACCCGGCAACGGCGCCGGCGTCGTGGCGGATTTGACCGTCAGCGCGACCAGCATCTATGGGAACGGCGCCGACGACGTCGTCGTCCAGCCGCAAGGCGGCACCTTGGCCCGGGCGACGTTCAAAGACAATTGCACCGTCTCTTTCTCGCCAATCGGCATCCTGTCGGATGGGTCGGCGAGCGCCTCCGGCTCGGTGCATACGTCGGTATCGAACTGCGCTTTCGGCAACATATCGGGGCAAGCGGTTCAGGCGAACGGAACCGCGGGAAAAGTACATGTGATGGTCGAGCGGAGCGGCTTCGCCCATGTCGAGACCGCTCTTCGAGCGGACGGGTCGAACGCGTCGATCTCCCTGGACAGCTCGATCATCGCCCACACGGGCAGCCCGACCGTCAGTACAGGCGGGGGCGGGCTAACGACGTTCGGCAATAACGCCATCAACTACACGACGAACGCCGCCTCCTTCACCTCGTCGATCGGACTGCAATGAGGACGGCGACCGCGCCAGGGCAAGGGCGTCGCCCTCGCTCCGCTCGGGATGTCCGACTCGCCTCGGACGGTCGAACAAGGGACGGACCTACGCGGTCGTGGCGGACACGGAAGGCGAGCTTGGCGGAGCGACGCCTCTCAGGCCGTCAGCGATTCGCCGAGCGCATCCAGCAAGAGCCCCGTCCCGTGCTCGCGCGATCCTGCATCGTCGTAGCCGTCGAGGAAAGCGCCCTGTTCGGTGACGACGAGCCTCGTCTTCGCGCCTTCGGCCTTGAGCTCTATCGTCGCCAGCGACGCCGAGATTTTCTTCTCGTCGAGATGCATCACATAACTATAGACGAGCCGCTCGTTGGGGATCACGTCGTGGTAGATCGCATCGAAAGTCGAGACGACGCCGCCTTCCCACCGGCCTTTCGCGCGCTCGCTCCCGCCGACGCGCAGGTCCATATGGCGCTCGATCCATTGGAAACGGTCGGGCGGGCCGCCGAACCATTTCGCCTTCGCCGCCGGATCGGTCAGCGCCGTCCAGACACGCGCGGCCGGCGAGTCGTAGGCGCGCTCGATGCGAAACGTCGCGTGGACGACGGAGCGGGCGCCTAGCCCCGATCCGCCCTGCATGCGCACGGCCTCCTTCTCCAAATTATCCAGCGTGCTTCGCCACCCTTCCGGCGCGCCGGCGAGCATCCAGGCCTTCGACGGATCGATCAGCGTATAGGTTTGCTTGACCTCCAGTCGCGTCCCGCCGAGCGCGTCGGCGAAGTCGAGCTCGGTGAAGGCGCGAAACAAAGGCTGGCCGGCGGCGTCGGCGACCTTCATGTCGATGACGAGCCGCTCATTCGGCTTCACTTCAACAAAGGCGCCGCTAATCGAATGGTCTTCGCCGGCCGGCGAGCGCATGACGAGATCGAAAGCGCCGCCGACCCGCATCTCGACTTTGGCTTCGGGGATCGAGAACGTCTCCGGGGCGAACCAGCGCTTGACGCTCTCGGCCGAACCCCAGGCCTTGAACACGGTCTCGCGGCGGGCGTGCAGGACGCGCGAGAGCATGAGCGGCGGCGCGGCCGCTTCGTTTCCCGCTTCAGTCGCCTCGGCCATCGCCATCTCCTTCGTTGTCAAGAGTCTTGAGGTAGTCGGCCAAACGGTCGAGGCGGCGCTCCCACTCCCTCCGCTGGGCGTTGATCCATTGCTCGGCTTGGCTCAGCGCCCGAGGCTGGATCGCGCATTGCCGGATCCGGCCGACCTTTTCCGAGCGCACCAGGCCGGCCGCCTCCAGTACGCTCAGATGCTGCATCGCCGCCGGCAGCGACATAGGCAGCGGCCGCGCCAGTTCCGAGACCGGGGCCGGGCCGCGGCTCAGCCGCTCGACCATGGCGCGGCGCGCCGGGTCGGCCAGGGCGTGGAAGAGCCGGTCCAGATCGGGCGATTGGTTAAGCATATGCTTTAGTATCAGGACGCAAATAGTTAAGCAAGAGCTTTAATGTCTGCTGATATGGATTTTCGCAAGCTCAACGGTCGGGCTCCGGCTTTTTCCGAAACACATGCTCGGCGCGCCCGATTGGACCATGTCCGGATTCACCTCGCAAAGGTACGTGTCATTCCCGCGTAAGCGGGAATCTAGGCTAAGCGAGTTCTCAAAGCGCGGCGGTTCTGGGTTCCGCTTGCGCGGGAATGACAGAAAGGAAAGGGGGCGCACACAGAGTTGCCGGTCCGTCGGACTTGGAATTAGCGCGCGATCGACAAGTACCGCGTCGGGTGGCGGTCCAGCACATTCGCCCGCCAGCCTTTCACCCGCGGCGAGACGAGATTCTTCGACAGATAGAACAAGAGCGGCATCATCGGCTGGTCTCGCAACAGGATCGCCTCGGCCTCGGCCAGGATTTTCGCGCGCGCGCCGAGATCGCGCTCGCCGGCGGCGCGCCGCAGCAGGGCGTCGTAATCCGGATTGGCGTAATGCGAATAGTTGAGGCCGGAATTGTCGCCTTCGGCTAGGGCGAGGAAATTCTGCGGATCGGGATAGTCGCCGAGCCAGCCGGCGCGGGCGAGGTCGAAAGCGCCGCCATTCTGCAGCATGGCGAAATGGCTCTTCGCGTCGGAATTGACGAGCGTCGCCTCGACGCCGAGCCGGCGCCACATGTCGGCGAGGGCGACGCAGGTGTTGCGGTGATTCTCGCTGCTATTGTACCTGATCTCGACCTTGAGCGTCTTGCCGCCGGGCCCGAAACCCGCCGCGGCGAGCAGTTCCCTGGCCGTCCGCTCGCGCGCGCTCAGCGAGAGCCCGGCCCAATCGGGCGGCGACGGCGCGCCGTAATCGGCGATGCCGGGCGGGACGAGACTATAGGCGGGCGCCATGGTCCCGCCCCAGATGTCCTCGGCGAGGAAATCGCGGTCGACGACCATCGATAGAGCGCGACGTACGCGCGCGTCGTCGAAGGGCGGCCGGCGCGTGTCGAAAACGAAGTAATAGGTCCCGAGCATCGGCGAGAGCCTGAGCGCGTCTTTGAGCTTGTCGCGAATGTAGCCGATCTGCTCGGTCGGCGCGTCGGGATAGGAATCGATCTCGCCTGCCTGAAATTGCAGCAGCGCCGCCGCGCGGTCCTCGATCGGCAGGACGATCTCGCGGTCGATCGCAACCTGGGCGGCGTCGTGAAAATTCGGATTTTTGACGAGGACGGCGCGATCGTTCGGGAAATAATAGGCGAGCCGATACGGACCGTTGCTGACGAGATTGCCGGCGCGCGTGAAATCCCGGCCGAAGCGCGCGACATTGCTTTGTTCGACCGGCGCTGCGGTTTGATGGGCCAGCAATTCGAGAAAGTACGGCGTCGGCGCGGCGAGCTTGATCTCCAGCTTGCGCTCGTCGATCGCGCGAATCCCGAGCGCGTCGGGCGGCGCTTCGCCGCGATTGACCTTGTCGGCGTTCATAATCGGATAGAAGAGATTGGCGTATTGGGCGCCTGTCGCGGGGTCCAGCAGCCGCCGGAACGTGAAGACGAAGTCGCCGGCCGTCAGCTTGTCCCCGTTCGACCATCTGGCGTCGCGCAGCTTGAAGGAATAGGTCAGCCCGTCGGCGCTAATCGACCAGCTCTCGGCGACGCCAGGAACGGTTTTGCCGTCGGCGTCATAAGCGACCAGCCCTTCGAACAGATCGCCGAGCAGATCGGCCTCCGAGACGCTGGCGGTCTTTTGCGGATCGACCGTGGCGACGTCGCCGGCCGCGCCGCGGCGATAGATGGTTTCCGCCGCGGCTGAGCCCGAAGAGCCGGCCATGAGCGCGGCCGCCAATGCGCAGACCGCGGCGAGAGCAAAGCGCTTTTTGAACAATTCGTCTCTTCAGGCCTGAGGAAGTTGAAGCCGCCGCGAATTCTCGGCATGGTTGCGCCCCTGGGGCAAGCGCCGTTTGCGGACAGGCCGCAACGCCTTTGACACGCGGAGGACTCATGAGCTCTTTCGACGAGCGGGAAGAGGCGTTCGAAAAGCGCTTCGCCGCGGACGAGGAGCTGAATTTCAAGGCGCGGGCGCGGCGCAACAAGCTCCTCGGCCTGTGGGCGGCGGAATTGATCGGCAAGAAAGGCGCGGAAGCCGAGGCGCACGCCAAAGCGATCGTCGCGGCGCAAGTCGAACGGGACGACGATGAAGCCCTGTTCGAGAAATTACGCGGCGATCTCAAAGCCGCCGGAATCGACATGTCGGATCACCGCATCCGCCGCAAAATGGCCGAGACGTTGGAGCAGGCGCGGGCGGAGATCGCCGGGCGGTGAGGAAGGACGGACCGCGAGCTATTCCGCCGCGACGCCGCTTTCCACAGTGGGATAGACGCCTGCGAGCACGTCATCGAAATGACGGCTGATCGCGCCGTTGCACTCGCAAGCGAGCGTACGCAAGGCGTCTGCGTCGCGAACGGCGATCCTGCCGCGACGAGTGCCTATGACCGCGCTCTTTCTCAAGTCGTGAATGACGCGACTTAAATAGGTGCGCCCGACGCCGAGCATAGCGGCAAGCTGCTCTTGCGTCAGCGCCATGTCGGCGGCGCCAGTTCGTTCAATCGCGGCGAGGAACCATCTTGCGGTGCGCTGTTCGATCGAATGCGAGGCGTTGCAAGCGACGGATTGGAAAATCTGGGCCATCAGACAGTCTGCGTATCTCGCAAAGAGATGGCTCAGGCTCGGCGAACGCGATTTCGCCTCTTCGAGATGAGCCAATTCCATGCGAAAAAATGGACCGCCCATCTGGACGACGGCGCGCGCAAAAGCGGGCAAGCGACCCCGGCTGACGATTCCGCCGGCCGCGCCTTCGCGTCCGACAAGCGCGGTTTCGACGGCCCGTCCGTCGAGGAGCACGACTTGATAGGCGATCATGCTCGAGCGACGCGGAAAATATGCGTACCGAACCGTATCGCCTGGTTCGTGCAACACGGCGCCTGTCGGCGCCGACCAATCTTCCAGACGTCGCGCAAGCAGCGCCATGTCCGGCGCGTTAAGCGCCCGGAGCAGGTTGTTGCCATTCGGTTCGACGTTCTGATCCGCGGATAGCGCCAAGACAGCCCCCCTTCGACCGCTATCCTGTAAAGCAGGCCGCAAGGAGTGTCTACTAGTGAACAGACGCTCGGCGGAATATCCCTTACATGCGTCTCAGGCCGCCGTTCGATGGCGCGCCCGATGTGTTTGGGGATACGGCGCTGGCGAGGGCCCGATCCGATGAGCAGCGGAAACGACCCGGCGAGCGCGATTGCCGAGCTGGGACAATCCGAGGAGGCTCAACTGGCCCAAATTGGCCAACTGAGCTTTCAAGGACTGATCGAAACGACGGCCGACGGCGTGCTTGTCGTCGACCTCGCCGGCGCCGTCCTCTACGCCAATCCCGCTGCGGAACGCATCTTCGGTCATTCGAAAGACGAATTGCTCACGGTTCCGCTTGGCCTCCCAATCGCCGCTGGAGCGAGCGCCGAACTGGCTATCCGCAGACCGGGCGAGAAGCCGATAGAGGTCGAAATGCGCGTCGTCGAGGTTGCATGGGGCGGCCGCCCAGCCCTCCTCGCCAGCTTGCGCGACGTGTCGACGCGGCGCGCCGAGGAGGAGCGTCGGCGACAATCGCAAAGACTGGAATCGATCGGACGCGTCGCGGCCGGCATCGTTCACGATCTCAACAATTTGCTCGGCGTTTTCGATTCCGGTCTCAGACTGCTGAAAAAGCAGATCGCCGAGGATCCCGACGATCCGAAGGTCGCCATGTTCATCGACGAGATGCTGAAGCGCGCTCAGAACGGCGGCGCGCTCACTCGACAATTGCTCGCCTTCGCCCGGCGACAGCCGCTAACGCCCGAAACAATCGACATTAACGCGCGCATCGAATCGCTCACGAATCTCCTTGAGCAAACGCTCGGAAGCGGCGTCGAAATTGAAAGGAGGCTCGATCCCGCCCTCGGACAGATCCATATCGACGGCAATCAACTGGATAACGCGATCCTCAATCTTGCTGTGAATGGTCGCGATGCGATGGATGGCCAGGGAGTGCTCACGATCGAAACCGCCAATGCACAGGATGAAATTGATCAATCCGCAACGGCGACCGCTGGCTTCGTGCGGATCACGGTCGCCGACACGGGAGCGGGCATGAGCGAGGACGTTCGCGCGCAGGCTTTCGAGCCCTTCTTTACGACAAAGCGCGACGGCGAAGGCACCGGGCTCGGCCTCAGTCAGGTCTATGGCTTCGTGCGTCAATCGGGCGGTCAAATCCGCATCGACAGCGAGCTTGGAAAAGGAACCCGGGTGCATCTTTTCCTGCCTCGACCAAGTCCGGAGGAAGGGAGCGCGACGGCGATCTCTTTGGAAAAACCGTCGGCTAGGTGTTGATTTTCGATGGGCGAATGGCGTCGGCCTCGGCGCGATTCGTCGCGAGTGTACGGAACCGGATGCATCTAGCCGGTGTTGCTCCTGGCAATGTCGCTTCAATGGCGAGCGTCAGAGATGGGAGAAACAGCCGACCGGTTTCGGGTCTTGATCGTCGAGGACGAACTCCTGATCGCGATGGAGCTGGAGTCGATTCTCAAGGAGCTTGGGCAGGAGGTCGTCGGCCTAGCGGCCGACGCCGAAGAGGCGCTGTCCGTGGTCAATTCGGCCTTGCCCGATCTGGCCTTCATCGACGTTCATCTGCGCGACGGCCACAGCGGCCCCCGCATCGCCGGCGCGCTTACCGGCGCCCGCAAGGCTCTTGTCGTGTTCGTGACAGGAAGCCCGCATCATGTCCCCGACGACCACGCGGGAGCCCTAGGCGTGATCGCCAAGCCCTGGGACCCGCAAATATTCGGCCCTGTCATTGCGTTCGTCGGCGCCTACCGAAGAGGCGATCGGGAGATGTTGGCGACTGCGCCGACGCAGTTCCGCCTCGCGCCCTGGCTGCGGGCCGAAATCGAGGCGGCCGGGCGCGGCGCCGGCCGCCGCCGATCGACGTGAGGACGGGCGTAGAGTTGGCGCTTTACCGATAGAAGGGCGCTCGAAACGGCGCTTCTTCTCGCTCGGGAGCCATAGTACGTGCTGAGCGCTGAATGGCGCGACCTCGTCGAACGCCGTATCGGCTGGCGGGCGGAGGCTCGACGCGCCGCGCGGCCTCAAATCGCCCGCGCCCCGAGGCCGGCCGGGCGTTGAACATCATACTTGGGCCATTGCCGCGCGTTATGAGCTAGGCCGGTCGGGAGGTCGCCATGTCTGGTTTCAGCTCCGCTCAAATCTTAAGCCCGCTGCGCCATGGCGCCGAGGCGCAAAGCCTCGACGGCCTGGTCGCCGAGCAGCTCGAGCATTTCTCGATCGATCCCGCCGGCCGCTATGGCCAGGCGCTGGCGGATTTCACGCGGCATATCTACGGCGCCCACGCGGCCGCGCACGAACTATGGTCGATCACGATCGAGACATTGTCAGGGCTCGATCGCGCCGACCGCATCGCCTATTTCAACGCCAAGCGCTTCGCCTGTTTCCAGCTCGCCAAAATTCTGGACACGCTGCAGAACCCGATGCGCGCCGTCTATCAGTCCTTGGTCGGCGGGTCCGGCGCGGCCATGGCCAAGGGACCTTATCCGATCTTCGACAATGTCACGGCCTTGTTCAGCGCCACGCCGGCGATCACCCGGACCGCGACCTATCTTTACGCCTGCATCGAATGGGTCGAGGACGCGTTCAAAGGCAAGGAGCTGCTGCTTGAAATCTATTCGCGGCTGCTCAATCCGACCTCGATCGCGCTTGCCAATCATATTGTCGATCTGGAGGCCGGGCCCTTCGCCAGCGAATATCTGGCGTGGAATTTCAATTCCGGCATGGCCGCCATCGACGGCGTCCTCTCTCATCTTCTGGGGTCATAACGACATTGTCCTATCGAGCCGAAACATTTACGGCGGCGCCTACCAATTGCTGCACGATTGGTACGGCAAAAGCAGCAATCTCGACGTCGCCGTGGAATGGTTCGACGGCTTCGAGTGCGCCGATTTCGTCGCGGCTCTGGACCGCGTCAGCGCCGCTCATCGCGCGCGGCTCGAGGCGGGCCGGCAAATCTATGTCTATCTCGAATCTCCGTGCAACCCGCATGGCTACGTGTTGGACGCGCCGGCGATTTGCGAGGCGGCGCATCGGCGCGGACTGACGACGATCCTCGATTCGACCGTGGCGACGCCGGTCCTGCAGCGTCTCCTCCAGGACTCCGATCCGGCGCGGCGACCGGATTTTCTCATCCATTCCTTCACCAAGGACATAACCGGCTCCGGCGCGACGACGGCCGGCGTCGTCATCGGCCGCAACGAGCGGATGTTCATTCCCAAGGGCGAAAGCGCCGCGGCGACCGGGCCTGACGGGAATCGCCGCGTCTACAAATGGGACGAGACGCTGTTTTGGAACGTCTATTACGTCAAGGGCGCATTCCTGGACGCCGACAAGGCCTTCGAGGTCCTGAACGGCGCGCGCACGCTGGAGCAGCGCGTGCTCGGCAAGTGCGTCAACACGATCGTGCTGGCGCAGCTTCTTTCCCGGCATCCGGAAATCAACGTGCATTGCAACGCCGCGCCGGGCAATCGCAACGCGAAGCTGCGCGAGCGCTTGCTCTATCTCGGCCTGCCGGCGCCGCTCTTCACGATCGATTTCGAAGCCGGGGCGTCCGGGCCCGGGCGGGTCGGCAGAGCGCAGCTCAAGAAACTGTTCGATCGTCTCGAGCCGGCCTTCGGCCTGCAGGTGAGTCTTGGCCAAAATAACAGCGTGGTGCTGTGTCCTGCGCTGACCAGCCATTCCGAATTGAGCGACGAAGCGTTGCGCGAGGCCGGAATCGCGCCGACGACGATCCGCATCTCGGTCGGCAGCGAAGATCCGCGAACCTTGCTCGCCCATTTGATCAAGGGCGCGGAACTTGCGATCGAGCCGGACTGCCCCGGCTTCTTGCGCGGCTTTCCTCAGCCTTCGGAGATCGACGCGGTCTATCGGCAGGTTTATGCCGACGTCCATCGGCGGTACGTCGAATCCCGGCCGAGCTTTGACGCGCTTTTGGCTTAAGGCGAGCCATTGGGCGGGGCGGCGCGCCGCCTCAACTGACGACGCAGCCGAATTCCGCGGCGCTTGCGACGAGGAAGCGCGAGAAGGCCGGCGCGTAGCTGCGCGGGACGGCGAAGCGGAAGGTCGGCTTCTCGTCGAGCAGCCAGAACGTCACGCCGATGAGCGCGACTGCCGTCGTCGCGGCGTCGCCGGGCCGGAAAACCGACGGATCGATGTCGATCGCGAGACCCTTGGCGAGCGTGTCGCGAAGGCGCGGGCCAGTGAGATCGAAAAGGATCAAGCCGTCGCTCTGGTCGCAAATCGCGGCCGCAGGAGAAAGCCGGCTGCGCAGGCGCTCTTCGAGACCCTCTCCGCCCAAAGCGAGCCAGCGGCCGGGACCGACGCCGATGAACTCGACGTCCTCTCCCGCGGCGCGGCGGGGACCGGCGGGAAGGTCGAGGCCGAAATCGGCGCGGCAGCGCCCGCGGAGCTCCTCGATCCGATCCGGCGCGGCGGCGAGGGACGCGATCTCCAGACCTTCGATGCGCGTTGCGATCACGCCGGCGCCGGCCGCGCCGTAGCGGCCCGGCGGGATGACCAGGGCCGGCGGAAACCGGGTTAGAAAGTCAAACACGCAACCGCTCTCCGTCAGGATCGACGAAAACCGGCGAGCAGATCTCGACTTCGACATCGCCGCCGCGAACCGGATCGCAGGCCCTCATCCGCTCGCCGATACGCTCCGAACCGCGCGCCAGCAGCCCGAGTCCGATCCAATGGCCGAGCGAGGGCGAGAACGCAACCGAGGTCATATGGCCCTCGTCGTGCTCGATCGCCGCCGGCTTGCCGAGAGCGGTGAAATGGGCGCCGGCGCGCAGGCGGCTCACGCGATCGACCGGTTTGAAGCCGGCAAGGCTCGGCCGCGCCGGATCGCGCAAGGCGGGCCGGTCCGCCATCACCCGACCGATATAGTGCTTCTTCGCCGAAGCCAGGCGGCCGAACCCGAGATCGCGCGCCGTGGTCTGGCCATTGAGCTCCGGCCCGGAGACATGGCCTTTTTCGATGCGCATCACGCTGAGCGCCTCGACGCCGTAAGGGGCGATGTCGTAGCCGCGCCCGGCCTCCATCAGCGCGTTGGCGAGCGCTTCGCCATGACGCGCCGGGACCGCAATTTCGTAGCCGAGCTCGCCGGAGAAGGAGACCCTGAAGAGGCGCGCCTTCACCCCGCCCATTACCGTTGCTTCGCGCGCGCCCATATAGGGGAGCGCGTCGTTGGATAGATCGACGCCAGCGTCGATGACGGCGCGAAGGACGCGGCGGGCGTTCGGCCCGGCGAGGGCGATCTGCGCCCATTGCTCGGTGACGGATGTGAGCTTGACGTCGAGTTCGGGCCACAGCTTCTGCAGGCAGAATTCGAGATGCTGATAGATTTTCGCGGCGTTCGCCGTGGTGGTCGTCATCAGATAATGCGTCTCGCCGAGGCGAGCGGTTGTCCCGTCGTCCATGACGAAACCGTCCTCGCGCAGCATGATTCCGTAGCGGACTTTGCCGATCGGCAGGGTCGAGAACGTGTTGATGTAGACGCGGTCGAGAAAGGCGCCGACGTCGCGGCCTTGCAAGTCGATCTTGCCGAAGGTCGAGGCGTCGATCAGGCCGACGCTGGCGCGCGTCGCCTTGACCTCGCGCGTAACGCTTTCGAGCCAATCGCGCTCGCCCGCTCTTGGAAAGTATTGCGCGCGCAGCCAGAGGCCGGTCTCGACGAAGACGGCGCCTTGGCGCTCAGCCCAGGCGTGGGTCGGCGTCGGCCGGGTCGGGCGGAAGTCCTTGCCGCGATGATGGCCGGCGAAGGCGGCGATCGCGACAGGCGTGTAGGGCGGCCTGAACGTCGTCGCGCCGGTCTCGGCGATGCTGCGGCCGGCCAGGGCGGCCATGATGGCGAGGCCGGTCACGTTCGACGTCTTGCCCTGATCGGTCGCCATGCCGAGCGTCGTGTAGCGCTTCAGATGCTCGACCGCGCGGAAGCCTTCGGCATGGGCGATCTGCACGTCCTTGGCCGTGACGTCGTTCTGGAAGTCGACGAAAGCCGCGCCGCGCGACGCGCCGACACGCCAGAACGGCTCGACGGCCGCAGCCTCGTCCTCCGCGCGCGGCGGCGCATCGGGCTTGCGATGGAATCCAAGGTCGCGCGCCGCCATTGCTCCCTTCTCGACGCCGTCGGCGAGGCAAGCGGCGAGGCCGAAGCGGCCGGCGGCCGCCCCCGCGACAAGGAGGCCGGGCGGCGCCCGGCCAGGTACGAACGCGGCGATGTCGTCCTTCCATGCGGGCCGGCCGCCATGGTGGCCGGCGAGGTGCAAGTTCGGCGAGAAGCCGCCGGAAATCGCCAGGCCGTCGACCGACAGGCGCTCGACGCCTTTCTCCGTCGCGACCTTGATCGAGCGCAGCCGCTTGCCTGACGTCGAGACGACCTGGCCGCCGAGCAAAATGCGGACGCCGAGCCGTCGCGCTTCTTCCGTCAGCGTCGGCGCGACTGCTCGACGGATGTCGATGATCGCCGCAACCTCGCCGCCGGCTCGGGCGATGTCCAAGCCGACGCGCCAGGCGGAGTCGTTGTTAGCGAATAGGGCGATCTGTCGCGCCGGCATGGCGGCGAAGCGGTTGAGGTACGTCTGGACGGCCTGCGCCGCCATGACGCCGGGCCGATCGTTGCCGCCGAAGACGATCGGCCGCTCCGTCGCGCCGGCCGCCAGCACCGCCCGCTTGGCGACGATCCGCCACAGCCTTTGCCGAGGGGCGTAGGCAAGAGGCTCGGCGAGATGATCGCCAACCCGCTCCAATGCGCCGTAGATCCCTGAATCGTAAACGCCGAACACGGTCGTGCGGGAAAAGACCCGCACGTTCGGCAAGCTTGCGAGCTCCGCGACTGCATTCGCTGCGAAGGCACTTCCGGCTTCTCCGTCGACCTCGCAGCGCTCCGCGTTGAGCCGGCCGCCGAGGAGAAAATCCTCGTCCGCCAGGATGACGCGCGCGCCGGCGCGCGCAGAGGCGCGCGCCGCCATCAGCCCGGCCGGACCGGCGCCGATGACCAGAACGTCGCAAAAAGCGTGCGCCTTCTCGTAAGCATCGGGGTCAGGCTCGAGCGAGGCCCGACCGAGGCCCGCGGCTCTCCGGATCGCCGGCTCGTAGATCTTCTCCCAGGCCTTCGCCGGCCACATGAAAGTCTTGTAGTAGAAGCCCGCGCCAAGGAGCGGCGACAGCAGGGCGTTGATCGCGAAGAGATCGAAAGCGAGCGACGGCCAGCGATTCTGGCTCGCGGCGATCAGTCCGTCGTACAGCTCGACGGTGGTCGCGCGCGTATTCGGCTCGCGCCGCGCGCCGGCGCCGAGCTCGACGAGCGCATTCGGCTCCTCCGATCCCGCAGAGAAAATGCCGCGCGGACGGTGATATTTGAACGAGCGTCCGACCAGGGCGACGTCGTTGGCGATCAGCGCCGAGGCGAGCGTGTCGCCGGCGAAGCCGGCGAGGCTTCGCCCATCGAAAGAGAAGGACAGAGGGCGGCTGCGGTCGATCAGGCCGCCCTGGCGGAGACGGCTCATCGCCGGGCTCCTCGCCCGCGGACGAACTCCGCCGCGATGATCTCATGAGTCGTCGTATCGCGCCTGACGGCGAGCCATTGCCGGCATCCGGCGCTGTGGCGCCAAAGCTCGCTATGGGGCCCGGCCGGATTTTCGCGCAGGTAGACATAGTCATGAAAGCGCGCCGGGGCGTCGGCGGCGGCAGGATCGGGCCGCTCGACGGTCGCATCGCCGAGATAGGCGAATTCCTGCGCGTCGCGCCAGCCGCAATAGGGACAGGGAATGCGCATTGGTCAGTGCAGGTTCGGCTGCGCGCCGACCCCCTTCTCATCGATGAGACGGCCGGTCGCGAACCGGTCGAGACGAAAGGCGCGCGCGACCGGGTGCGGCGCGTCCCGCGCGATGAGATGGGCGAAGCACCATCCCGAGGCCGGCGTCGCCTTGAAGCCGCCATAGCACCAGCCGGCGTTGAGGTACAAGCCGGCGATCGGCGTGCGGTCGATGATCGGCGAGCCGTCCATCGACATGTCCATGACGCCGCCCCAATGGCGCAGCACCCGCACCCGGCCGAGCGCCGGCATCAAAGCCATGCCGCCTTCGCAGACATCCTCGATCGTCGGCAGATTGCCGCGCTGCGCGTACGAATTGTAGCCGTCGATGTCGCCGCCGAAGACGAGGCCGCCCTTGTCCGATTGGCTGATATAGAAATGGCCGGCGCCGAACGTGACCACGCCGGCGATCATCGGCTTCAGCCCTTCCGAGACGAAGGCTTGCAGCACGTGGCTCTCGATCGGCAGTTTGAGATCGGCGAGCCCGGCGAGGCGCGAGCTGGCGCCGGCGACCGCGAGCCCGATCTTCCCAGCCTTTATGGCGCCGCGCGTGGTCTCGACGCCGGACACGGCGCCGTTCTCGCGCAAGAAGCCTTTGACCTCGCAATTCTGGACGATGTCGACGCCGAGCCGGTCGGCGGCGCGAGCATAGGCCCAGACGACGGCGTCGTGCCGCGCCGTGCCGCCGCGGCGCTGCAGCAATCCGCCCTTGATGGGAAAGCGGGCGTTGTCGAAGTCGAGGAACGGATAAAGTCGTCGTATCTGGGCCTCGTCGAGCAGCTCGGCGTCGACGCCGTGAAGGCGCATGGCGTTGCCGCGCCGGGCGTAGGCGTCGCGCTGGGCGTCGGAATGATAGAGGTTGAGGACGCCGCGCTGGCTGACCATCGCATTATAGTTGAGGTCCTGCTCGAGCCCCTCCCAGAGCTTCATCGACCATTCGTAGAAAGCTTCATTGCCGGGCAGCAGGTAATTGGAGCGGATGATCGTCGTGTTGCGGCCTGCATTGCCGGAGCCGATCCAGCCCTTCTCGACGACCGCGACATGGCGCAGACCATGCTCTTTGGCGAGATAATAAGCCGTCGCGAGCCCGTGTCCGCCGCCGCCGACGATGACGACGTCGTAGAAAGGCTTGGGCTCGGCGTCCCGCCAAGCCGGCGTCCAGCCGCGCTGGCCGGTTAAGGCGTTGGCGATCAGCGACAAGACGGAATAGCCCATGCGCGGCGGCGATCTCCTAAGTCGGCGTTCCTTTCGCCCGGCATCAAGCGCCGCGCCTGCGGCTGGGCGCTTGACGGGAGGCGACGGATTCTTGACTGAATCCGACGGCAGCGCGGCCGCCCGCGGCGCGCCGGTTTTCGCAATCGCGTTCGAGAAACAGAATGAGCAATTCGCGCCGGGTTTCATTCGGCGCCTTTGGGCGGAAGCAGCGCTACGGCTTTCTGTTGCCGCCCGGCTTCCCGTTGATGTCCTACGCCTCGGCGGTCGAGCCGTTGCGGGCGGCGAACTTGCTCGCCGGCCGCGATCTCTACGCCTGGCGACATATCGCCGTCGCCGGCGCCACCGCCCGCGCCTCGAACGGCCTCGACATCGTCGCCGACAATCGGATCGGCGAGACGGTCGCCCTCGACGCGCTCTTTGTTTGCGCCGGGGGCAATCCGGCGAAATTCCGCCACGCGCCGACACTGAATTGGCTGCGCTCGCTCGCGCGCAAAGGCGTTCGCCTGGCCGGCATTTCCGGCGGCTCCTACGTTCTGGCCCGAGCCGGCCTGCTCGCCGGCCATCGTTGCACCATTCATTGGGAGCATATCCCGGCTTTCGAGGAGGAATTTCCGGATCTGGACATACGTCGCACGCTCTACGAGCTCGATCGCGAGCGCATGACCTGCGCCGGCGGCATAGCCTCGCTCGACATGATGTTGGCGCTGATCGAGCGCGATCACGGCGCCGATCTCGCCGCGAGCGTGAGCGAATGGTTCCTGCGCACCCAGCCGCGCCCCGGCGGCGGCTCGCAGCGGATGGCGCTCCGCGAGCGTTATGGCGTCGACAACGCCAAGCTGCTCAAGGCGCTGGCGTTGATGGAAAGGAGCCCCGAAGCGCCCTTGTCGTGCGAGGCGGTCGCGGCGGGCGCGGGCCTCTCGGCGCGGCAGCTCGAGCGCCTCTTCGCCGAGAAGCTCGGCGCGACGCCGCGCGGCCACTATCTTGAGGTGCGGCTCGAGCGCGCCCGCAATCTGCTCAGGCAAACCGCGATGAGCGTGACGGAGGTCGCCGTCGCTTGCGGCTTCGTCTCGCCGAGCCATTTCTCGCGCGCCTATCGGTTGCGCTTCGACAGGCCGCCGAGCAAGGATCGCGACGCCCGCCCGTAGCAGGCGATCGACGACCGCTTCGCCTCCGGACCCGGCCTCTTCGACGTCGCTCCTCGCCGCGCCGGCTCGCTCTGTCGGCGGTAGACGTGTAGGCGAATGCGCCTTTTTGCTCGGTAATCGGTCGAACTTACGATTTCAGAGCAAATTCGTATAGGTTTGACGCAACCTCCTCGCTAGCTGCCGCCGCAGAAACCGCGAAAAGTCGAAAGAAGCGGGCGAAAGGGTCCCGCCGGCCTGGCGAATCCGGGCGAGTCCTCAAGGGAGGAAATGCGAGATGAGATTAGCAACGAGCCTCGCCGCGCTCAGCGGCGCATTGATCTTATCCGCCGGCTTGGCCGGCTCGGCCCGGGCGGAGGCGGTCTGCAGCCACGACCTGCGCGTCTTGGCCCAGCCGCGCGACGGCTTGACCTTGCTCGAGAAGTACAAGGACGAGTTCAAGAAGCTGGCGGGAGCCTCCTTCGACATCGACTATCTCAACGAGAACGACCGCCGCGCCAAGTCGCGCGCCGACGCCTCTACGGTCGGCAAATACAACGTCTACTATATCGACGAAGCCAATGTCGCGTTGTTCGCTTCTTCGAAATGGGTCGCGCCGCTGCTCGACTATTATCCGAAAGAGTACGATTACGCCGATTTCGATCCTGGCCGGCAGAAAGTCGCGACCTACGAGGGCAAGGTCTATTTCGCGCCGTTGACCGGCGGCGGCGATCTGCTCGTTTATCGCAAGGACTTGCTCGACAAAGCCGGGATGAAGCCGCCGACCACGCTCGACGAATTCATCGCCGACGTGAAGAAGCTGCACGATCCCGATCACGGCGTCTATGGGATCGCGTTGCGCGGCCAGCGCGGCTCAGGCGCGAATGTCTGGCGCTGGATGCCCTATTTCCGCGGCTTCGGCGGCCAATGGTTCGACGGCAATACGCCGGCTTTCGACTCGGATGCGGCGGTCAAGGCGACGCAGGTCTATCTCGATCTGTTCAAATATTCGCCGCCCGGCACCAAGACCGGCAGCTGGGACGAATCGACCGGCGCCTTCCTCTCCGGCGAGGTCGCCATGCTGATCGAATCGACGCCGCTCGCCGGCGAAGCGATCGATCCGAAAGTCTCGAAAGTCGTCGGCAAGGTCGGCTACGCGCCGCCGCCTTCGCCGTTGACCGGCGGCGGCTACGCCCATGGTCTGGCGATCGGCGCGAAGGCGAACAAGGACGAAGCCTCGAAGAAATGCGCCGGCCTGTTCATCGCCTGGGCGACGTCGAAGGAGAACGAGAAGCGCCGGCTCGACGCCGATCAGTTCGGCGAGTTGAACCGCTCGTCGGTCATGACCAGCGACGAGTTCAATCAGAAATTCGGCGCCGACCTCGGCAAGGCTCTGGCCGAGACCGCCAAGGTGACGGCGGTCAATTTCTGGCAGGACCCTGAATGGCCGAATCTCGGCGATCATTGGGGCATCGAGCTCGAAGAGCTGATCGCCGGCACGCGCACCGATATCAAGGGCAGCCTCGACGAGCTCAGAGATTACGCAAAGCAGCTCGTCGCCAACCGCAAATCGTAATCTGAGGGGATTGGAGCGCCGTTCGTCGCCGATCGGGGACGGCGCTCCAGACCTGACAATGCTCCATCGTATCGGCCAATTGTCATTGCGAGCGGAGCGAAGCGATCCAGTCATGGGGTCTCGCCCTCCGAATGGCCTGCTTCGTCGCTTCGCTGTTGGCATTGACGGGATGGGGTCCGGTTTTCCGCCGCCATGAAGATCCGCACCAAGTTGCCGATCGTCTTCACCGCGCCGACTATGGCGGCTCTGGCTGTGCTTGCGTTCGTGCCGACGATCGACGCGATCAACATCGCCTTGCAGAACCGAGACCTCAGCAATCCCGACAGCCTTTATGTAGGCTTCGCCAATTTCCGCGCGCTGATTGACGATCCGCGTTTCCTGAATTCGGTCTCGGTCTCGGTTGCGTGGGAAATCCTCACGGTCGCCGCGACCATGCTGGTCGCAGTGCCGCTCGCCATTCTGTTGTTCGAGACGACGCCGCCGGCGGTTCGCAACGGGCTCTGCGTCCTTTTCATCGTGCCGGCGCTGCTGCCGCGCGTCTCGGCCGCCTTCGTCTGGCGCTTCGCCTTTCATCCACTGTTCGGCCTGGCGGTTTATCCGCTGCGGCTGATCACCGGCCAGCCGATCGATCTTCTCGCCAATCCTCATACGGCGATGTTCACGGTCGCAATTGTCGACGTTTGGCAATGGGGCCTGCTCTTCGCGGTGATCGTCGTCAAGCTGCTGGAGACGCTGCCGCGCCAGCCTTTCGAGGCGGCCAAGCTTGACCATGCGCGCACGTGGGAAATCTACGCCTACATCGCGATCCCGATGCTGCAAGCGCCGCTGATCAGCCTCGTCTTCGTCAAGATGGTCGAATCGCTGCGCGCATTCGACCTCATCTATGTCATGACCCGGGGCGGGCCGGGCATCGCCACCGAGACGCTCGATATGTACGCCTTCTCGCAGGGCTTCATCGAATCGGGGCGCATTTCCTATGCGTCCAGCATGGCGGTTCTGATGATGGCGGCGACGACGATCGCTTTCACTGTCCTCTGGCGTTGGGCGCGGCGATGGCGCGAAACGTGAGCAAGACGATCGGCCGAGGCGTCGTCGCAATCGCCGCGCTGCTGGTGATTATCCCGCTGTTCTGGACGCTGCTCAGCGCCTTCAAGAACCGGGTCGACATCGTCACGCCGACGCCGATGCTGTTCTTCACGCCGACCTTGGACAACGTGCTCTACGTCCTCGAGCGGGAGAGCGTCCGCGCCGGGTTGATCAACTCGATCATCGTCTCGGGATGCTCGGTGCTGATCGGCGCGATCTTCGGACTGCCCTGCGCCTATGCGGTGGCGCGCTACCCTATGCGCGTCGCCGACGATATCCAGTTTTTCGTCTTGTCCTTGCGCTTCCTACCGCCGGTGGCGATCGCCATCCCGCTGATCGTGATCTGGCTTGATGTCGGCCTTTACGACAGCCGCATCGCCCTGATCGTCACCTATAGTTTGTTGACTCTCTCCACGACGATTTGGCTCGCCATTCCCGCTTTCAAGCGCGTGCCGCAGGAGATCGAAGAGGCCGCCTTCGTCGACGGCTATGGACCCTACGCCATCTTCTTCCTGATCGCCCTGCCGGCCGCCGCCAAATCGCTGATCGGCGCGATCGTCTTCTCCTTTGTGCTTGTCTGGAACGAATTCCTCATCGCCTTGATGCTGACGACCTCCGACGCCAAGACCTTGCCGATCGTCGCCTCGGAAATGACCCAGCTCGGCCGCGACGTGCCCTGGGGCATTCTCAACGCGTCCGTGATTCTGCTGTCGCTGCCGCCGCTGCTGTTCCTCGGCGTGTTGAGCAGCTTCTTGAGCTCGGCCCTGAAAACCAGGAAGCAAGGATAGACGATGCGCGCGCTTGTTCTCGAACGGAAAGGGGTTCTGTCCCTCAGGGACATCGATCTGCCCTCGACGCTGGGCCCTGACGACGTGCGGATTCGCCTCCACACGGTCGGCGTCTGCGGCAGCGACGTGCATTATTACACTCATGGCGGCATCGGCGCTTACATCGTCAAGAGCCCGATGGTGCTCGGACACGAAGCGGCGGGAACGATCGTCGAAATCGGCGCCAATGTCCGATCGCTCGCGGTGGGCGACCGCGTCTGCATGGAGCCCGGCGTGCCCGATTTCAAATCCAAGGCGACGCGACTCGGGCTCTACAATGTCGATCCCGCGGTGCGGTTCTGGGCGACGCCGCCGGTCCATGGCTGCTTGACCGGCTCGGTCGTGCATCCGGCCGCTTTCACCTTTCGCCTGCCCGACAATGTGAGCTTCGCCGAAGGCGCGATGGTCGAGCCGTTCGCGGTCGGCATGCAGGCGGCGGCCCGCGCGCGTATCAAGCCCGGCGACGTCGCCGTGGTGCTCGGCGCCGGCCCGATCGGGGTCATGGTCGCGCTGGCGGCGTTGGCCGGCGGCTGCAGCAAGGCGATCGTCAGCGACCTCCACCAGCCCAAGCTGGACATAATCGGCCGCTATCCCGGCGTGGTTCCGGTCAATATAAGAAATCAGGACCTCGCCGAGATCCTTCGCAAGGAGACGGACGGCTGGGGCGCGGACATCGTCTTCGACGCCAGTGGCGCGCCCAAGGCGATCGAGAGCGCCGTCGGCCTCGCCTGTCCGGGCGGCGCGATCGTGCTGGTCGGCATTCCGGTCGAGCCCGTCTCTTTCGACATAGCCGGGGCGATCGGCAAGGAATTGCGGGTCGAGACGGTGTTCCGCTACGCCAATATGTTCGAACGGGCGCTCAATCTGATCGCCTCGGGCAAGGTCGATCTCAAGCCGCTGATCTCGGCCACGTTCGACTTCGAGCGCAGCATCGAAGCGTTCGAACGGGCCGCGGAAGGACGGCCGGCGGACGTCAAGCTGCAGATCGATCTCAGCGGCGTCAGGACCGGGTAGAGCCGATGGCCGAACTGTCGTTTCGCAACATCGCCAAGCGATACGGCGATATCGACGTCGTCGCCGATTTCAATCTGCGCGTCGAGGACCGCGAATTCATCGTCTTTCTCGGGCCGTCAGGCTGCGGCAAATCGACGATCCTGCGGATGATCGCCGGGCTCGAGGAGATCAGCGGCGGCGAGCTCGCCATCAACGGCAAGGTCGTCAACGATCTCGCGCCGCGCGAGCGCAACGTCGCCATGGTGTTTCAGAACTACGCGCTCTATCCGCACATGTCGGTCTATGGCAACATCGCCTTCGGCCTCAAAAGGATGAAGATCGGCCGCGAGGAGATCGACAAGCGGGTCAGGTCGGCGGCCAAGACGCTCGGCCTCGAAGGCCTGCTCGACCGGCGCTCCACCGCCCTGTCCGGCGGCCAGCAGCAGCGCGTCGCGATCGCCCGCGCCATCGTCAAGACGCCGGGCGTTTTTCTGTTCGACGAGCCGCTGTCGAATCTCGACGCCAAGCTGCGCAATCATATGCGCGTCGAGATCGCCAGGCTCCATCAGCAGCTCAAGACGACGACCGTCTACGTGACCCACGACCAGCTCGAGGCGATGACCTTGGCCGATCGCATCGTACTGCTCAGGAACGGCGCGATCGAGCAGGTCGGCAGCCCGCGTGAGATTTTCGAGCGGCCGAACAGCCAATTCGTCGCTTCGTTCATCGGAACGCCCGCCATGAACTTCTTCGAGGTGGACCTCGCCGGCGCGAGCGCGCCTTGCTCGAAGAAAGCGCGGCTCGCGATCGATCCCGCCCGGTTCGACCTCGACGGTCGATCAAAAGTCGTGGTCGGGATCAGGCCCGCTCACCTGAGGCCGGCGCGTCAGGACGAGACCGCAAACATCATCGAGGGCGTGGTCGATCTGATCGAATTTCTCGGCAATGACGCGCTGATCACGTTCAAATATGCCGGCGAAGAGGTCGGCGCCCTGGTGCCGGCTCAGATGAGCCCCCGCGTGGGAGACCAGGTGAGAATGACCTTCTCGGACGACAATCTCCATGCTTTCGACATAGAAACCGGTCGTTCTTTGGCGAAGCGCAGCCAAGGGAGACCCTGAGTGAGCAGGAGCGTCAAGAACGCCCCGGACTTCGAATCGATCGTCACCGATCCTTCGCAGTCGTTCAAATGGCACGTTCACGATTATCCCTGCGCGATTGCGCGCTGGAACTACCATCCGGAATACGAAATCCACCTGATCACCTGCTCGCACGGGCGGCAATTCGTCGGCGACTACATTGGCGAGTTCGGCCCCGGCAATCTGGTTCTCGCCGGCTCGAACCTGCCGCACAATTGGATCAGCGACCTCAAACCTGGCGAGGTCCTCAAGGGCCGCGACATGGTGATCCAGTTCACGCCCGATCTGTTGCGCTCGCCGGCCGGATTGTTTCCCGAATTCGCCGAGCTCGAGCCGTTCTTGGCCGACGCGCTGCGCGGCTTCGAGTTTTTCGGCGAAACGGCGGAGATCGGCGCCGACCTGATGCGGCGGATCGGCGCGGCGCGCGGCTTTCAGCGCTTGATGTTGTTTTTCCAACTGATCGACGCGCTGGCTCGAACGAAGGAGCGGAAGCTCCTGGCCTCGGAGAATTACGCGCCCAATCTCGACAAGGCGACGCTCGGCGTGGTCCATGACGTGATTTCTTACATCCTCGAAAATCTTTCCGGGACCGTGCGATTGTCGGAAGCGGCGGCGATCGCCGGCATGACCAACT
Organism: Alphaproteobacteria bacterium; assembly: GCA_021325385.1. Taxonomy (GTDB): domain Bacteria; phylum Pseudomonadota; class Alphaproteobacteria; order Rhizobiales; family Beijerinckiaceae; genus Roseiarcus. The sequence goes on along the minus strand of JAJPHH010000079.1, from coordinate 64,992 downwards.
CGGCCTTCTCGCGCTTCTTCAAGAAGAACACCGGCAACAATTTCGTCGACTATGTCGCCAAGCTGCGGATCGGCCGCGCCTGCAAGCTGCTCGCCGAGACAACGACGCCGGTGACCGACATTTGTTTCGAAGTCGGCTACGCGAATATTTCGAATTTCAACCGCCATTTCCGCAAGGAGCGAGGCGTCACGCCGTCGCAGTACAAGAAACTCTCGATGCAGCGAGCGGCGGCGTCCATGGATCGCGCGACGAGGGCTTTCGAAAGGGGCCGCGAAGCGCATCGCGGCTGAGAATTATCTGTCGAAGCGGCGTTCGCGCCGACGGCGGCGCCCCAGCGCGCTTCCCGGCAACGCGCCCGGCGGGCGCCTTGCTTTCGACCGGTCCGGCGCAGCGCGGGGATTTTCCGCCCGCCGCCGCCCGGCCGGCGGGCTGAGGCGCACCTCGGCCGGGGCGGCGGCGATCTGCGCAAGCCGCAGAATGTCGGGTTTGCCGCCACCCCCTCGATTCGCGACTGGCGGACTCATCGGCAGTTTAATAGGAAGGGACTGCGACTGCGCCGGGGGCGAGGATTCCCGCGCTGAGCAAGCGAACCCGGAGCGGCGGCCCGTCCGCGAAAGGTCGCGGACACAAGGCCGGAGCCGAAATTGGAAACGTCCCTGACGGCGCGCGAAGTGCAAGAGGCGCTGGAGGAGCGCATCAGCAACGGCTTTTATGCGCCGGGAGAGCGTCTGCCGCCCGTTCGATCGATCGCCGCCGAGTTCGGCAGCAGCCCCTCGACAGTGAGCCGGGCGCTGCAAGAGATGATGCGGAACGGTTTGCTCCAGGTCCAGGAGCGCCAATTCGTTCGCGTGCGCGACAAATTGCCGGCCAAGACGATCCGCTCCGCGGACATCGCCCGCACGATCCGCTCGGTCGCGCATAAATGGAAGCTCTGGGGCGGCGGGCGGGAGGAGCTGCTCGCCACGATTCGCGAATTGGTCGGCGAGGTCTTCGAATCCGAGGTTCAGTTCGTGTTCACGGAGTGCAACGCCAACGACCTGAGCTTGATGGGCGATCAGGTCGAAAACGAAGTCCCGAACATTTCGATGGTGAGGCAATTGATCGACGATCTCGACGCCGGCGCTCTCGCCAAGTCCCGCGCGGTGGTCGTCGTCCCTTATTATCATTACGCCGAAGTCCGCGAGCGGGTCGGCGAGGATGTTCCGATCGTGCCGGTCCATTCCTCGCCGAGCTCCGAGACGCTGGACGAGCTCTTGACCATCGCGCCGGGCGCGAAAGCGCTCGTCGTCGGCCACAATAAGCGCTCGGTGGCCAGGCTTTCCGGACTGGTGCGCGACTATTCCGACGCGAAAATCGCCGGCTTCACCAAGCATGAGCAGGCGAAGATCGCCAAGGCGATCCCGTCGGCCGACGTCGTCGTCGCGGTTCGGGACGCCGCGGACATGTTGGAGAAGACGCCGGGGATCAAGCGGCTGATCACGGTCCGGTTCGTGCTCGAAAGTTCGTTGCGTTCGAAACTCGCCGCGGCCGAGGGCCGGCGCCAGTTCCCGATTATGGGATCGCGCCAGTAGCCGCTTTCAACCCTCGGCCGCGAGCCCCTCGCAGGCCGCGCAGCAGGCGGAAGGCCGCCAGGTCGGCGTATTGGCGAGCGCGCCGCGCAGCGCGCCGCTGATCACGTCGATCTCCGCCGGCCGGATGATCAGCGGCGGCAGGACGACGAGACGATCGCCGGCCAGACCGACAAGCACGCCGCGCTCGCAGAGCTTGCGCTTCATCTGGGCCGCGGAACGCGATTTGAAGCCGAGCGACGCGCCGAAGGGGAGGCGGCTGATCGCGGCGATTTCGCCGCCGCTCGCCGCCTTGGCGCTTCTGAGCCTTTCGGCGAGATAAGCCGCCGAGCGCTGAGCTTGCGTCAGCAGTCCGCTCGTCTCGACCGCCGCGATGACGCCCGCCACTCGGCAAGGTACGGAAGGGTCGATCGCCACGTCGATTCGCAATTTCGGCGCTCGGCCGCGCGAGGCTTTGACGAGTACCGCCGCAAAAGGAGCGCCGGCGGCGATCGCTTCGCCGACGACGATCACATTCGGCTTGCGCCGCCACGACAGGCTCGCAAGCCACGCGCCGCTGCGGCCGAGCGAATCGTTCTCGATCGCAATCAGCTTCGGGGCCTGGATGGAAGGCTCGCCGGCGAGCGCGTCCGCAGTCGCCGCCTCGCCGTCGGCGATTTCCAGCGCGGCCGCGCGGCCGGCTTCGAGGTTGGCGACGAGCGCGGCGCAGCGATAGCCCTTGGCGATTGCTTCGAGCTTCCGCGCAATCGTCTCGGCGTCCGCTTCGACGCGCGGCGGCTCGTCATAGCCGAGCAGGCTATGCGCCGGATCGGCGGCGGCGTCGAGGTAGAGAAAGCCGTTGGCGAGTTGCACCGTCGAGCCGCGCGCGTCGATCGCCGCGTCCGGCGTCGCCGCGCCCGCGCGGAAGGAATGACTCCACGGCAGTCGATCGAGCATTCCTGATTTCCTCCGATTGCGCTTGCCGCGATTGGATCGCCATGCTTTACTGTCTCAGACAGGAAACAGAATGGCGTCGCCTGTCGCCGAAGTCAACGGGGGATGAGGTGGCGGAAGGTCTCGATCTCATTGTCAAAAACGGCGTGGTGACGCTCGGCTCGGGGCGCTATCGCGCCGCAATCGGCGTCAAGGACGGCAAGGTGGCGGCGCTCGGGCCGGAAGAGTTCATGCCGCCGGCCAAGGAGACGATCGACGCTTCCGGCCTGCACGTCCTTCCGGGCGTCGTCGACAGCGAGGCCCATCCTGGTTGCTACGTGCCGTTCAAGCACGACATGACCACCGAATCGCGCGCCGCCGCCTGCGCCGGGATCACCACATGGGGCATTCAGGCGCCGTCGACGCGGCTCGGCTTGGAGCCGTTCCGTGAAGTGGTGCGCGGCGCCGACGTCGTCTCCTTCACCAAATGTTTCGACGCCGCAATCGGCGTGATCGAAGAGGTCAGCCAAGTCGATTGCTATTTGACCTATATGCTCGAGACGGACGAGCAGGCGAACGAGATCCCGCGCTACGCCGAGGAGCACGGCGTCACTTCGTTCAAGCTCTATATGCAAACGCGCGGCATGAAAGGCATGCGCGACGACGAGGATTCGAATTGGCCGTCGCGCCGCGCCGGACTCGGCAAGGGCATCGACGACGGCACCGTGTACCTCGTCATGGAGGCCGTCGCCCATCTCGGCTATCCCGCGATCTGCCACATCCATCCGGAAAACTGGGAGATTGCCCGCATATTCGAGCAGCGCTTGCGCGAATCGGGCCGCACCGATTTCGGCGCCTGGACCGACCGATCGCCCGATTTTCTCGAAGCCCAGCACGTCCACGCTTACAGCTATCTTGCGCGTCAGACGCCCGGCCACGTCCGGCTTTATCTACAGCACGCGACGACCAAGCTGACTTTCGACGAAATCGCCAAGGCGCGCGCGGAAGGGCTCGAACTTTACGCCCAGACCGGGCCGGCCTGGCTGTGGCTGGAGCCGCAGAACGGCTGGCGAATCAATGTGCCGCTGCGCCGCCGCGATAATATTGAAGCGCTGTGGGTCGCGCTCGCTGAGGGCGTCGTCGACGTCGTCGGCTCCGATCATGTCGTCGGCTGGGAGCCCTCGTCCTACGAGGAAATGTACAATCCGAACATCTGGTCCTGTCGCACGGGGTTTTCGCGGGTCGAACTGATGCTGCCGGTCATGTTGTCGGAGGGCGTCAATGCCGGCCGGCTGTCGCTCGAGCGGGTCGTGCAGGTCGTCTGCGAGAACCCGGCCAAGACCGCCGGAATCTGGGGACGGAAAGGCTCGCTCCTGCCGGGCTTCGACGCCGACATGGTCCTTGTCGATCTGTCGCGCGAAGTGAACGTGACCAAGGACCACATCAACACCCGGTCGGGCTGGTCGCTGATGGAGGGCCATAAATTCACCGGTTGGCCGGTCAAGACGATCCTGCGCGGCAAGGTCACGGCCGAATGGGCGGCGGACAGTCCCGGCATGCGTCCGGTCGGCGAGCCGCGCGGAAGGTACGTTCGACGCTCGCTCGACGGGGCCAAGCCGGGCGGCATGGAGGTGACCAGCCCGGTGCGGGTGAGCCGCACCGACCGCTGGCTCGCCGATCCCTATATGCGGCCCGGCTTCTCGAAAGAGACGCTGAAATATTCCAAGCCGCGCGGAGCGTGACCATGGCGATATGGGACGACGTCATCCCCGAGCGCGACGCTGAAGTCTTCGCCGCCGCAGGCTGGGGCCGCAGAGCCGGCTATGGCGAGCGACCCGCGATCATGGTCATCGACATGAATTACAATTTCTGCGGCGATAAGCGTGAGCCGATTCTTGAATCGATCAAGCGCTGGCATTTTTCCTGCGGCGAGCGCGCCTGGGACGGGATCGAGGCGACGCAGAAAATTCTCGGCCTCGCGCGGGAGAAGCGCCTGCCGATCATCTACACGACCAATCCGCGCCGGGCGGACGGTTTCGATCTCGGCGTCTGGGGCTTGAAAGGCTCGCGCTCGGCGGAAGAAGTCGACGTCATGGGCCATAAGGGCAACGAGATCGTCGCCGAGGTCGCGCCGCTGCCCGGCGACCTCTTCATCGAGAAGCGCAAGCCCTCGGCTTTTTTCGGCACGCCGTTGATCAGTCATCTCACCAATATGAAGGCCGATTCCTTGATCATGACCGGCACGACGACGAGCGGCTGCGTGCGCGCTTCGGCGGTCGACGCGCTGAGCTACGACATTCGGGTGACGATCCCAGAGGAGGCGGTGTTCGATCGCGGCGAAATTTCGCACAAGATCGCGCTGTTCGACCTGCACATGAAATATGTCGACGTGACCACGCTCGCCGACGTTCTCTCCTATTTGGACAAGCTGCCGGCCGGTCTTTTCGACGCGACCTATCCGCCGGCTGCGGCCGCGGCGCGCCTCGGCGAGTCCTGGTCATGAGCGCCGAAAAGCCGCTCGCCGAAATCTTCGTGCCGGCGCGCCAGGGCCGCGGCGTTTTCGTCGGCAGGGGCCAGTTGCTCGACATTATCGCAGTCGAAGGCAAGCAAGTCGGCGATCTCGTCGCCTGGAACAGGGCGGCGCCGGACGAATATATGTCGCCCGCCCACACGGTCTCGTGCAACGCCTCGATTCGCCTGAAAGTCGGCGGCCGGCTGTTCACCAACCGCCGCAACCCGATCTTCACGATCCTTCGCGACGATGTCGGCAAGCATGACCTTATCGTGCCGTGCTGCGACCCCGCGCGGTTCGCGCGCGATTTCGGCGATCCTCATCACGACAATTGTCTCGCCAATCTGCGCCAAGCCCGCGATCTGCTCGGCCTCGACTACGACATCCGCGGCGATCTGGCCTGGAACGTGTTCATGCACAATCGCGTCACTGAAGACGGCGCGGTCGTTACCGATATGGCCCAGCATCCCGCCGGGGCCACGATCACGTTGCGCGCGGAGATGGACTGCGTCGCATTGCTTTCGGCTTGCCCGCAGGATTTGACGCCCTGCAACGCGTTCAAGCCGACGCCGATGAAAATGGTTTTGCGCAGCGCCTGAAGGGCAAAGCAGGCGAGCAAGGAGGTCGGCATGGATCTGCGAAAGATCGTCTCCTTCTCGGAAGAGATTTTCGCCGAGGCCGGGCGCCCGGGCGATCCGCCGCTGCGCAAAGTCGCGATCGGCGCGCTGATCAAGAACCCGTTCGTCGGCCGCTATGTCGACGACCTTTCGCCGCTGACCGAGGCGAGCCTCGCCATCGGCGAAAGGATCGCCGCGCTCGGCGTCGCCGCGATGCGGCCTTACGAAATCTCCAGCTACGGCAAAGCCGGTCTGGTCGGCGTCGCCGGCGAGCAGGAGCATGCCGTGGCGATGCTGACGACGATTTTCGGCGACGCCATGCGGCGGGCGGTCGGCGGCGGCAAGGCGTGGATTTCCTCGATGACCAAGCGCGTCGCCGCCGGCGCGACTGTCGACGTGCCGCTCGCCCATAAGGACGCGCTCTATGTCCGCTCGCATTACGACGGGATCTCGGTGACGATCCCCGACGGCCCCTTGCCCGACGAGATCGCGATCGTCGCCGCCTTCGCCAATCGCGGCAGGCTCAATCACCGCGTCGGGGGGCTCGCCGCGTCGGACGTGAAGGGAGTCGACGGCCTTGTCTGAACACGCGCAGGCCGCGCCATCGCTTCGCCTGGCGATCGTCAATATCGGCGCGATCGTCAGCGGCGATTGGCGCGCGCCGCGCGTCGAAGGCGACACGATCTTCGCCGAGGAAGGCCTCATACGCTTCGTCGGCTTCGGGGGAGGGGACTTTGTCGCCAAAGCCGACGTCGTGATCGACGCAGCCGGCGCGACCGCGATTCCAGGGCTGATCGACAGCCATGTCCATATCACGTTCGGCGATTATACGCCACGCCAGCGTACGGTCGGCTATCTCGAAAGCTATGTTCATGGCGGCGTGACGACCGCGATCAGCGCGTCGGAAGTCCACGTTCCGGGCCGACCCGCCGATCCGGCGGGCGTCAAGGCGCTGGCCATAGCCGCTCACAAGTCGTTTCTCGGCTTTCGCCCCGGCGGCATGCGCGTCCATGCCGGCTCGATCATCCTCGAGCCCGGCCTTGCGGAAGCCGATTTCCGCGAAGCGGCCGCGGCCGGCGTATGGCTGGCCAAGGCCGGCTTCGGCGCGGTCAAGACGCCGTTCGATTACGCGCCGCTCGTCGCTGCAGCGAAAGCCGCGGGCATGATCACGACCTGCCATACCGGCGGCTCGTCGATCCCGGGCTCGAGCGCGATCCGCGGCGAGCATCTCGTCGCCATGCAGCCGCATGTCTCGTTCCACATCAATGGCGGGCCGACCGCGATTCCGGACGAGGATTTCCGGCTGATCATCGAGAAGACCCAAGCGGCGCTGCAAATCTGCACGGCGGGCAATCTGCGCACCGCGCTGCTGGTCGCGCGGCTCGCTCGCGACATGGACGTCTTCGACCGCTTGATCATCGCCACCGATACGCCGACCGGCAGCGGCGTGATGCCGCTCGGCATGCTTTATACGATCAGCCACTGCGCCAGCCTGACCGACATGCCGGCGGAATGGTTCGTCTGCGCCGCCACCGGCTCCAATGCGCGCGTCTATGGCTTGAACTCAGGGTTGTTGCGCGTCGGCAAGGACGCGGATATCGCGCTGATCGACGCGCCGGCGGGCGGCGCCAAGCACGACGCCTTGAGCGCGCTGAAGAACGGCGACGCGCCCGCCGTCTCCGCGGTGATCAGCGGCGGCGTCCCGCGCTTCGTCGGCCGCAGCCGCAACACGCCGGCGGGCATGCGCCCCGTGCGCGTCGCCGTGTCGCGCGTCGTTGAGAATTTCGTCGGCTAAAGCGGAGCGACAGATTGGCGGGAAAGTCCTTGTCTTCGAAAAAATTCGACCTAAAATGCCGCCTGTCTCTAATCTAAGACAGGAGACAGAGACGCGGCTCATGCGCTGGACCGAGAGGGAGGAGCACATGGCGGCGATCTCGCGAGAGGAATCGACGTCTTTGCGCGGCGACATCGCCGCCGCGGCGCGCGCTTTCGCCAAGCTCGGCTATGTTCACGCTTTCGGCCATGTCAGCGCGCGCGACGGCGATCGGATCTTGATCACGCCGACCGCGCCGCCGCTCGCGGCGCAGCGGCGCGAAGATGCGCTCGCGGTCGATTTTGACGGCGCAATTCTGTCCGGCGACGCCAAAAATCGGCCGATCGAAGTCTTCCTCCATCTCGAAATTTATCGCGCCCGCGCCGATATCGGCGCGATTTGCCGCGCCCATCCGCCCTTCGCCGCGCTTTGGCCGGACGGCGACATCCCGCCGATCCAGCACGGATTCGGCGGCATTGTCGGCGCGCTGGCGGCGTTCGACATGTGCGATCTCGTCCATAATCCGCGGCTCGGCCAAGCCGCCGCGGCGGCGCTCGGCGCTGCGGACGGTCTTTTTCTGCGCGGCAATGGCGCACTGACGGTCGGGCGCGATGTCGGCGAGGCAGCCGCGCGATTGTGGAGCCTCGAGGAGCGTTGCGCTTACGCGCTGCGTCAGGCGCGCCCGCGCGCAGCTTTCAGTCACGACGAACTGAATCTTAGGCAGCGCTGGTATCCGGCCGAGGCCGGGCGGATTTGGCTGTGGTTGAAATATGTGGCGGAATCGGCCGATTCCTCGTCGTCGCGGATATAGGTACGTTTCCGCTGAGTTGGTACGAAAATTGCTGGGATGAAGCCGGTCTTTCTCTAGAGTACGACCAGCCTGGGAGGGCGCGCGTGATGAACTCTCTTACTCGTAGACAATTCGCCAAAGCGGTCGGCGCCGGCCTTGGCGGCGCCGCGACAGGCGTATTCGGGCTTGGCGGCGCGGGCGCAGCCGATGCCCTCAATTTCCAATCGGTCTGGCTGAACGATCCCGAATTCCTCGGCTACATGATCGCCATCGATAACGGCTTCTATGCAGCGGAAGGCCTGTCGGTGAATTATATGCCGGGCGGACCGAACATCATTCCCGAAGGGGCGTTGCTTTCGGGCAAGGCCGACATCGCGCTGACCAACATTCTGACGACCGCGAAAGCCGTCGTCGACAAGGGCGCGCCGCTCGTCATCATCGGAACGCAGTATCAGAAGAGCCCGGCCGGCGTGATCAGCCTGGCCAGCGCCAATATCAAGGGCCCGAAGGACCTTGTCGGCAAGACCGTCGCTTGTCCGCCGCTCAGCCGCAACGTCTTCGACGCGATGCTGAAGATCGCCGAGATCAGCGCCGACAAGGTTCGCGTCGTGCCCTATACGTTCGATCCGACGCCGCTGATCGAGGGCAATGTCGACGCGGTGGTCGATTTCGTCACCCAGATCCCGTTCCTGGTCGAGCAGAAGTCCGGCAAGAAGGCCAGCTACTTCTTGTTCTGGGACGTCGGCCTGCCGCTCTATGTCGACCTCGTCGTCGTGACAAAGGACACGTTGAAGGCCAAGCGCGCGCAACTCGTCAAATTCCTGCGCGCCAGCCGCAAAGGCTGGGACGAGAACTTCGCCGACCCGAAGAAATATCCCGCGCTCTACGAAAACACCTGGTTCAAAGGCCTTGGCAGCTCGCCCGAGGCGGAGCTCTATTTCAACGAGACCCAGCGCGGCCTCATGGAGACGCCGAAAGGCGTCTACTACATGTCCGACGACGGCATCAGCCGCAACATCGAGGCGCTGGCGCGATTCGGCGAGAAGGTCAACCGCGACCTGTTCGACACCTCGCTTTTCGCCGAAGTCTGAGCGATCGCCGCAGCCCCTCGCGAGGGCGCGGAGAAATGCCGCCGCGCGGCGATATTTCGATGGACGGCTGCGCGGGGCGGCGCAAACTTAAGCCTCGCGACCGGGCGGCGAGGGAGTTCGAGATGATCTCTGCAACCAGGCTCGAGCGATGATCACGGCGCTCGCAACGGCCGGGCTCGGCGCCGCGGTCGCTTTCCGCGCCCGGGACGACCGCATGGAGGCGAAACCAATGGCGGAGGCGGCCGTCGATCTCATCGTCGATCGGGTCGCCAAGGTCTTTCCCGGACCGCAAGGGCCGGTGACGGCGCTGTCGCCGACCTCCCTGAAACTCAGCCGCGGCTCGTTTGTCGCGGTGATCGGTCCGTCCGGATGCGGCAAGTCGACGCTGCTTCGGATCATCGGCGGCTTGGAGACGCCCGATCAAGGGGCGGTGCTGATCCGCGGCAAGTCTCCCGAGCAATTCCGCGCCGAGGGCGAGCTCGGCATCGCGTTTCAGGACCCCGCGCTGCTGCCGTGGCGCTCGGTGCGCCGCAATGTCGCGCTGCCGCTGCAAGTGCTCGGGCGGCGCGTCGCCGATCACGCCGGACAAATCGACGCGCTGATCCAGCTCGTCGGCCTCGCCGGTTACGAGGACGCCCTGCCGAGCCAGCTTTCCGGAGGCATGCGCCAGCGCGTCGCCATCGCCCGCGCTCTTGTCACCGAACCGTCCGTCCTTTTGCTGGACGAGCCATTCGGCGCGCTCGATCAGATTCTTCGCCGCGCCATGAACGTCGAATTGCAGCGCATCTGGATGAAAAGCGGGGCCACCGCCCTGCTGGTCACCCATGGCATCGACGAAGCGGTGTTTCTCGCCGACGAGGTCGCGGTGATGCGCGCCAAGCCGGGCCGGATCGCCGAGATCATTCCCGTACCGTTTCCGCGGCCGCGCGATCCGGCGCTGATGACCACGCCGGAATTTCACGAAATCTGCGACCATCTCGCCGCGCTGCTGGGCGAGGCCGGCGATGAAGCTTGAGCGCCTGCGCGCGATCGCGATCGGCGTCGCCCTCTTGCTGATCTGGGAGCTGGTCGGCCGATTGGCGGGGCGACTATTGCCGCCGCCGAGCGAAATCCTCGCGCAATATTGGCGCGATCGCGACGTCTTTCCGGCCCATATCTGGGCGACGACGCGCTCCGCCGCGGCGGGCTTCCTGCTCGGCAACGCCGCCGCCATTCTCGCAGCGATCGCCTTCTGCCGCTTTCCCCTGCTCGAGCAGCTTTTCCGCGGCGTCAACATCGCCCTGTTCACCGTCCCGGCGATCGTGATCGGCCCGATCTTCGTCCTCGTCTTTCCGGGCGACCTGCCGCAGATCGTTCTTGCGGCGGTGCTCGTCTATTTCCCGACCATGGCCGCGATGCTGGTCGGCCTCAACGAGATCGACCCGCGGCTTTCCGACCTCGTCCGTATCTATGGCGGGCGCGAGGCGGCGTTGATGCGTTTTGTCCGGCTGCGCTCGTCCCTGCCGTCGCTTCTCGCCGGCCTGAAAGTCGCGGCCTCGCTCGCCGTTCTCGGCGCGATCCTGGGCGAATTCGGCTCGGGCGTGCGCTGGGGCCTCGGCACTTTCCTGCTCGGCTCGCTCAGTCAGGGGGACGCGCCGCGGCTCTGGAGCATCGGCCTTGCGGCGACGGGCCTGGCGATGATCGGCTATGGCGCCTTCGCCCTGATCGGCGCCAAGACGACCGGCGCGACCAAGGCCGTGACGCTCGCCAACAAATTGCCGGACCGGCTCGGCGACAGGGCCGGACGCCGCGGCGGCGCGCAGCGCCTCGCCATCCTCCTTGCCGCGATCCTCACTCCTTTCGTACTTTGGGAGGCGCTGATCGCGGCGACGGGCTTGAGCCCGATCATCGCGCCCGGCCCGATCGAAACGCTGAGCTACCTCTTCGTCTCGCCCGACTCGGCGGCGGCGCGCGCCACTTTGCTGAACGCGGTGGGCGAGACCTTGCCGATCGCCGCGCTCGGCCTCGTCAGCGGCCTCGCGGCGGCGTTCCTGCTCGCATCGTTCACCGTGCTGCAGCCGCGGCTCGCGCGCCTCGTCCTTCCGGTCGCTCTCGTCGCGCAGAACATTCCCCTCGTCGCGCTGACGCCGATCGTCCTGCTGCTCTTCGGCCGCGAAACGCTCGCCTCGGTCTTCATGGCCGTGCTGGTCGTGTTCTTCCCGGCCTATGTCCTCTTATCGCAGGGCTTCGCTTTGACGCCGCACGCCGCACGCGACCTGGTGCGCGCCTATGGCGGCGGGCGGTTCAAGGAGCTCCGTCTGATCGCCACGCCCTATTCGATCAGCTATCTCTTTGCGGCGGCCAAGCTCGTCGCCCCGCAAGCCCTGCTCGGCGTCATGGTCGCCGAATGGCTGCTCAGCGGCAGAGGACTTGGCAATCTCCTCAACGTCTCGCGCGGCAATCTCGATTACGACATGATCTGGGCGGGCGCGATGGTCAGCATCCTGATTTCCGTCGCGGCGTACCAGTCTGTCGCCGCGCTCGAACGCTTGTGGCGCTAGGTTGAGCGGCCCGTCAGTGCGGCAGGGCGCTGTCCGTCCTCACGCCTCCAGAAACCGCCGCGCGGCGCGGCCGTGCTCGTCACGCAGCCTGGCGAGATCGACGCCCGGCGGCGCGCCGTCGATGAGGCGCCACTCGCCGCCGATCATGACGCGGTCGGCGCGATGGGCGCCGCACAGGACGAGCCCGGCGAGCGGATCGCCGGCGCCGGAAAAGCGCAATTCATCGAGCGTGAAGAGAGCCATGTCCGCCTGCTTGCCGGGCGCGATTGCGCCGATGTCGTCGCGGCCGAGACAGCGGGCCGAGCCCGCCGTCGCCCAGCGCAGCGCGTCAAGATGGGTGACCTTCGCGGCGCCATAGGTGAGTCGTCCGCTCATCAGCGCGTGGCGCACGCTCTCCATGAGATTCGAATTGTCGTTCGAGGCCGAGCCGTCGACGCCAAGCCCGACCGCGACGCCGGCGGCTTCGAGCTCCTTGGTGCGGCATGCGCCTGAGGCGAGAACCATGTTCGATGTCGGGCAATGGCAGACCGCGACGCCATGCCGGCCGAGCCGGGCGATCTCGTCATCGTCGAAATGGATTCCATGCGCCAGCCAGACGCGGTCGCTCATCCAGCCGACCTCTTCGAGATAATCGACAGGCCGGCAGCCGAAACGAGCGAGGCAATAGTCGTTCTCGTCCCTGGTCTCGCCGAGATGGGTATGGAGGCGGCAGCCATGCTTGGCCGCGAGCGCCGCGGTCGCGGTCATGATCGATTTCGTCACGTTGAACGGCGCGCAGGGCGCGAGCGCGACTTGGCGGAACGAACCTTGCGACGGATCGTGAAACAGGTTCAAGACGCGCTCGCAATCTCCGAGAATGACGTCGTCGTCCTGCATGAATCGCTCGTCCGCGACGCCGCCCTGGCTCGGCGGCAGATTGAGCGCGCCGCGCGTCAACGCGATTCGCATGCCGAGCGCGGCCGCCTCTTCGCATTCGATGTCGACCGCGTCTTCGAGACCGGGCGGGAAAAGGAAATGATGGTCGCCCGCCGTCGTGCAGCCGGACATCAGCAGTTCGGTCAAGGCCAGGCGAACGCCGAGGCGAAAGGCGTCGCGATCGAGCCCGCGCGCCCAGATCGGGTACAGCGCCTTGAGCCAGTCGAACAATTCCTTGTTGATCGCCTTGGGATGAGCGCGCGTCAAAGTCTGGAAGAAATGATGATGGGTGTTGATAAGGCCGGGAATGACGACGTGGCCGCTCGCGTCTAAAATCTGCTCTACGGGCGCGGCCGGCCCGGCGGCGCCGACGAGTTCGACGATGCGGCCGGCCTCGACGACCACGCCACGCGCGGCGCCTTCCGCGAGGATGGCGAGCGGATCCTTGATCCAGAGTCGCATCGGCTCGAACCCCCTTTGATCGCGGCGGGTTTTCGGCTAGTTTGTATCCTGTTTCGGACAAAAGACAAGCGCGATCATGGTCAGCGTTCTCGACAGAGCCCAGCGTCTCGGCGAATCCCGGCTCAAGATTCATCCGCTCTTCGCTCTTGACGAGAGCCTCTGTCTCTACTCTCCGCAGGACAATGTCGAGGCCTTGAGCCATCCGCGCATTCGCGACTGGTTCGCCTTCATCGAGCAGCGCTATCGGCCGGTTTTGCCGGAGGCGAAGCGGCGCGTGCTGCTGCTGACGCCCTGCACCAAGACCAAGCCCTACCCGCTCAGCCTCGAACATCTAAAGATCAACGCCGCTCTGTTCGCCGCGGGCTTCGCCCCGGTCGGCGAGAACGACACGCCCAAAGCCCTCGCGGAGGAGCTGCCGCCGGAATTTCCGCAAGAACTGCTCAATCTCTCGCCGCTGCGCGATAAAAGCGGGACCGTCATACACCGCGCGGTGATCTCGGAGCCGCTCGCCTTTGTCCCTTATGAGCATATCCTGACTTATGAGGGACGAAGCTCGCCGGCCACCGCTTATGACGATCCCGGCCTGTTCGAGCATCGCGGCAACGCTGTCTCGCCCTGGCGCAAGGATTTCAGCGCCGTTGCGGTCTCGAAGACGCGCTGGCGATGGGGCGAGGCCGAGCGGCGCGCCTATGTCGAGATGCACAACGCGATGTCAGAGAAGCTGGCCGCGATCATCGGCAAGCTCGCCGACAGCTATGACGAGCGCATCGCCTGGACCGCGCCCGGACTGACCCATCGCAGCTTCGTCGTCTCGCACGACGAACGGCGCGCCCATCGCGTCGCCGCGGCCAAGATTGTCGGGAGCGAACGGCTCGCGCTGATCGGCGCCAATGATCGGCTCCCGGCCGCGCTCAGAATCGAATGCTTGCCGACGGTCGAGCAATGCGCAGCCGCGCGCGCGGCCTTGGCGAAACGGCTCGGCCGGGACGTCGCGCGCGTCGGCGGCGAATATTCGCGCGGCGGCGGCGGCGCGACGCCGCTGGCGCTGCCGGAGCTGCTGAGCGTGCTGGTCGAGAGGTTGAGGCGTTAGCGCAAGGTACGTCCATACTGCGGCCATTGCAGATTCGGGCGTCGGCCGAAGCCAGATCCGCCCTCGAGGAGACTTACGCGCCATAGCCGAGCACCGCCTTCACCTCCATGAATTCGCGCAGCCCGATCTCGCCGAGCTCCCGGCCATTGCCCGATTGCTTGTAGCCGCCGAACGGCGCTTTGGCGCTTGCCGGCGCGCCGTTGATATAGACGCGGCCGGCGCGCAGTCGCGCGGCGACGCGACGCGCCCGCTCGCGATCGCCGGAGGAGACATAGGCGCCGAGGCCATAGACCGTACTGTTTGCGATCGCGATCGCTTCGTCCTCGCTCTCGTAACTCATCATCGAGAGGACCGGTGCGAAGATTTCTTCACGCGCAATGGTCATTTCGGGCGTCACCCCGGAAAAGACGGTCGGCCGCACATAATAGCCGCGATTGAAACCCTCCGGCCGGCCCAGGCCGCCGCAAAGCAAGCGCGCGCCTTCTTCGATTCCAACGCCGATCAGACGCTGCGCTTTGTCGAATTGCGCCGCGCTGGCGACCGGTCCCATTTTCGCGCCGGACTGGGCTGGATCGCTCGGCTGAATCGCGGCGGCCGCGGCTTTGGCGATCTCGGCGGCAGAATCGGCTTGCCCGCGCTGAACGAGCATCCTTGTCGGCGCGATGCAGGATTGACCGGCATTGACGAAGCAGCGGCGCACGCCGTCGGCCACGGCCGTTTCGAGGTCGGCGTCGGGCAGAATGATATTGGCCGATTTACCGCCGAGCTCCTGATGCACGCGCTTGACCGTGTCTGCGGCCGCTTTGGCGACGAGCACGCCGGCCCGCGTCGAGCCGGTGAACGAGACCATGTCGATATCGGGATGGCGCGCGATCGCCTGGCCGACAGTCGGCCCGTCGCCATTGACGAGATTGAACACGCCCGGCGGCGCGCCGGCGTCGTGCACAATCTCGGCGAGCAGCAGCGCGCTGAGCGGCGCGATCTCGCTCGGTTTGAGCACCACGGCGCATCCTGCCGCAAGAGCCGCGGCGAGCTTGCTGACGATCTGGCCGATCGGCCAGTTCCAGGGCGTGATCAGGCCGCAGACCCCGATCGGCTCGTGGGCGATCAGGGTCCCGTCGTCCCATAACGACTCGCCCGAAAATCGCGCCAGGACCTCGATCATGTCTTCGAAATAGCCGAGCGCCATGCCGACATGGACGCTGCGAGCGAAATCGATCGGAGCGCCCATTTCGTTCGTAATCGTCGCGGCGGCCTCGTCGCGCCGCGCCGCGAGAATCTCGGCGATGCGGCGGAGCAGGGCGATGCGTTCGGCTTTGCTCGTCGCCGCGAAATCGGCAAATGCGTCGCGCGCGGCTTTGACGGCGCGATCGACGTCCGCTTCGCCGCCGAGATTGATCGTCGCAATTGGCTCCTCGGTCGCGGGATTGATCACCGCGAAGGGCCGCGGGACGATCGGCTCGAGCCAAGCGCCGCCGATATAGAAGTGATCCGTCCTCATTGGCGTGCTGCCCTTAATTGATCTTGCGGACGAGCTCTTCGGCAGCGCGGATGACGGCGTCCTGATGCGGCTGCATCGCCTGGTGGCTGAAGCCGGCGGCGATCGGCAGAAAGGGATCATCGATCGCGGTGCGTTCGCCTGACAATTGCTCGATCACCGCGAGGCCGTAGAACGGTACGGTCGTCTTGTGATAGCCGCCCTCGTGGCAGAGGAAAAGCCGGCCGCCGCATAGGGACGCCGCCGCTTCCTGCACCATGCGCGCCATGGTCCGAAAGCAGTCGGAATGGAGCATCATCCGGGCGAGCGGATCGTAGAAGCCCGCGTCGAAACCGCAAGGAACGACGATGAAATCCGGCTTGAAGCGCTGCAGCGCGGGAATGACCACGCGCTCGAAAGCGGCGAGATAGGCGCCGACGCCACTGCCCGGCGGCATGGGAATGTTGAGATTGTAGCCTTCGCCCGCTCCTTCGCCGTTGGCGCCGATCGGACCGGAGCCGGGCGGAAAGGCGCTGTCCTGATGGATCGAAATCGTCAGCACGTCACGCTCGCGCCAGAAAATATGCTCGGCGCCGTTGCCGTGATGAACGTCCCAATCGACGATCGCGACTCGGTTCGCGCCGCGGCGCATGGCGTGGCGCGCGGCGAGCGCGCAGTGATTGAAGATGCAGAAGCCGAAGCCATGCGCCGCCTCGGCGTGGTGGCCGGGCGGACGGACGAGCGCGTAGGCGTTGCGGACGTCGCCGTCGATGATGGCGTCGACCGCCGCCAGAACGCCGCCTGCGGCGAGCGCGGCGATGTCGAAGCCGCCGGGGCCGAACGGCGTCTCGCCGATCGGCGCGTCGAGCTTGGCGTCGCCGCCTTTGGCGTTCATCGCCCGGATCGTCTCGATATAGGCGCGCTCATGCACAAGGGCGAGCTCGTCGACTGTCGCCGGCCGCGGCTTGATCGGCGCGAGCCGCTCCGTCAGGCCGGAGACGTCGAGAAGGTTCTTGAGCCGCCGCTTGGTCGCGGCGTTTTCCGCCGGCTCGTCCGGCTCGATCAGGCCATGGCCGGACGGCAGCACGCTGGCGAGCGGGCTGGCGTCGTGCCACATGAAGATTTCGCCCCAGACGAGGCCGGTACGGACGTTGCTCATCGCGCCGATCTCCGCGGCCGCTCAGTCCATCAGCCCGAATTTTCGCGCGGTCGCGTCGAGGCTCTCGCGGACCACGGCGAAGACGAAATCGAACTGATCGTCGGTAATGATCAGGGGCGGCATCAGCGTCATCGTATCGCCATTGGCGCGGAAAGCGAGGCCGCGCTTCAGCGCCTCGGCGCTGCAATACTCGCCGACATGGAGCTCGTGCGGAAAGGCTTCACGCTTTTTCCGGTCCCGCGCCAGTTCGAAGCCGCCCATCAGACCGATCGAACGGGCTTCGCCGACGATCGGATGATCGGCGAACGTTTCGATAGCGCGGCTGAAGCGCGGAACGATCCGGGCGGCGACGCGCTCGATCAGCCCTTCGTCCTCGATGAGACGAATGTTCTCCAGCGCCACCGCGCAGCACATCGGATGGCCGGAATAGGTGAAGCCGTGCGCCCATTCGCCGCCGCGTTCGATCAGCGCGTCGGCGACGCGGTCGGAGAGCACGGTCGCCGAAAGCGGCGCATAGCCGGAGGTCAGCGCCTTGCCGAGCTGAACGATGTCCGGCTCGATGCCCAGCGCGTCGCTGCCAAACCAGGCGCCGAGGCGGCCGAAGCCGCAGACGACCTCGTCAACGCAAAGCAGAATGTCGTACCGCCGGCAGACCGCCTGGATTTCGGCCCAATAGCCCGGCGGCGGAGCGATGGCGCCGCCCGCGCTCTGCGCCGGCTCGGCGAAGAAGGCGGCGACCTTGTCGGGGCCGATCGTCTCGATCGCCTCTTCGAGCCAGCGCGCTGCGACGAGCCCGAAAGCTTCGGGCGTCATGCCCGCGCCATGCGCGTAATAATGCGGCGCCTTGATATGGGCGACATTGGGCAGCGGGATGTCGCCGCCGGCGCCGTGCATCGGCTTGAGGCCGGAAAGGCTGGCGGCCATCGCCGTGCTGCCATGATAAGCGCGCTCGCGCGCGATGATCACGCGTCGCTCCGGCCTGCCGACGAGCTCCCAATAGCGGCGCACGGCGCGGACCGCAGTCTCGTTCGCTTCCGAGCCCGAGCTCTGGAAGAAGACATGATTGAGCGCATCGCCCGGCAGCAAGGCGGCGATTTTCTCGGCCAGCGCGATCGCGGTCGGGTGTGTCGTTTTGAAAAAGGACTGGCAATAGGAAAGCTCGGCCATCTGGGCGGCGGCCGCATGCGCAAGCTCCTTACGGCCATAGCCGAGCGCGACATTGCCGAGGCCCGAGAGCCCGTCGAGAATGCGCGCGCCCTCGCTGTCGAAGACATAGGCGCCGTCGCCGCGAACGATGACGCGAGCGCCGTCCGACCGAAGGGCGGCATGGTCGGTGAACGGATGAAGGAAATGGGCGAGGTCGCGGTCGCGCCACGCCTGCGTGGTGAGCTGCGTCTCAGTCATGTCGAGGCCCGACTTGCAGCCGGCCTCCCTTCGCCGCCAAATCGGATCGGCGATGAGCGCATCTCGACTGAGCTTCAATGTCTCCTATCTAGGACAGGAAACAGGGATTGTCCACCGGGCGTTGGGGCGGCGTCAAGCAAGCGGAAGGAGCCGCGCCTTGACCATTGGCAAAGGTATGTTTTAAAATGCCAATCATATGATCTTTCCGGATGTTCTGTATGAGGAATAAAATCGGAAGGATAAGCGGCATGCGGGAGGAACGATATTGGCCGGCGGCTAAACGCGAACGGTCCCCGCCGGCGGCGACCAGCGCAGCGAGTTCGACCTACAAACGGATCCCGAAGTCGCTTCCGGCGAAAGCGGAAACAGGCGCGCTTAGGCTTTGGATTCGCGAGACGCCGCGACAGTCCATGGGACGAGGCGGTTCATGGACCGGCTACGCTCTTCGGCGCCACGGCGGTTCTCCACAGCGACGGATTCGCGCGCCTGGCGATGAACTCTCAATAAAAGTAAGGAGGAAACGATGAAGAACAGCTTACATCAGCGCCTGGCCGGGGCGCTGTCCCTGGCGGGTCTCGCCCTGGCGGTCGCGGCCGGGTCGGCAAAAGCCGATGAGATCAAGATGGGCTACATCAACAAGATGGGCGAGCACCCCTGGTTCGTTTCCGAAGTCGGCGGGGCCAAGAGTGAAGCGGCGAAGCTCGGCGTCGCTTTGATGAGCCAGGACGTTCAGTTCAACGCCGACTTGGCGCTGACGACGTTCGATACAATGGTCGGCGACGGCGTGAAAGCGATCGCGATCGTTGTTCCGGACAGGGCGTTGGGACCGGTCGTTGCGGAAAAAGCGCAGAAGGCGGGCATTAAGCTCATCGCGGTCGACGACGACATCTACACCAGCGACAAGAAGATGGTGCCTTATGTCGGCATGAATGCCGAAAATATCGGCCGTCAAGTCGGCGCTGAAGAGGCCAAGATCTACAAGGCGCAGGGTTGGGACAAGTACAAGGACGTGATGATCGGCAGCATCGAGGATCAGAAGGCCGACACGTGCATGCGTCGCAATCGCGGTGCCGAGGCCGCATTCCTCGAGGCGACGCCCAACTTCGACAAGAAGAACATCGTGCGCATCCCCTATGATAATCATATGGAAAGCGCGATCACGGCCGTGACGACGACCCTGACAGCCCATCCCGAAGCCAAGCACTGGATCTTCTATTCGTGCAATGACGACGGCGTGCTCGGCGCCGTACGCGCGACCGAGAATCAGGGTTATTCGCCGGATGACGTGATTGGCGTCGGCATTGACGGAAGCCGGGCTTGCGACGCCTTCGGCGCGGGCAAGCCGACCGGCTTCCGCGGCACGATGTACATCGATTCGGCGAAGGAAGGCGCCGAGGCGATCGACTTGCTCTACGCCTCGGTCAAGGAGAACAAGCCATTGCCGACGACGACATACGTGTCGGCGGACTTCATCTCCGCAGCGTCCTTCCCGACCTATAAGGATAAGCTCTGCCACAAGTGAACCCGCAGCAGCGGGCGTCGCCCGTCGGGCGGCGCCCCTCAGCAAGGATCGCGAGCAGTGGCTGGATCTAGTCCTGCGCCGAAGCGCTTGGAATCCGTCGTCGAGGCGGTCGGAGTCTCGAAGGATTTCGGCGTGGTCCGCGCGCTGGATCGCGTATCGTTGGCGATCCGGGCGGGCGAGGTGCTGGCGTTGGTCGGCGAGAATGGGGCTGGCAAATCGACGCTGATCCGGATATTCGAGGGCGTCTTTCGCCCGGACAGCGGCGCGATTGTCGCGCTTGGCGCCCAGCGCGTATTTCGATCGCCCGCCGACGCCCATGCAGTCGGCATTCGGGTCATTCATCAAGAGCCGGACATTATTCCCGACCTCTCCATCGCCGAAAATCTGTTTCTCGGCGATTTGCGGCGGACTCGACGAATTTTTTTCGATCGCGGCGACGCAGCGCGGCGCACCCGGCAAATTCTCGCCGAGTTCGGGTTGGAGAAGGAGCTCGAGCCGTGGACGAGAGCCGGGGACCTAGGCCCTGCGCAGCGGCAATTGATGGAGATCATGCGCGCCTTGCGCGGCGGCTTGCGTGTGCTGGCGCTCGATGAACCGACATCCTCGCTGACTGAAGACGAGGCGCAAAGACTGTTCCGGGTCGTGCGGCGGCTAAAGGCCGACGGCGTCGCGATCGTCTATATTTCCCACCGCATGCGCGAAGTTCGAGAGTTGGCGGATCGCGTCGCGGTGTTGCGCGACGGCCGGCTGATCGTCGATCGGCCGATTGCCGAAATCGCCGACAACGAGATCGTTCAGGCGATGGTCGGCAGACCCATCTCGGACTTGTTCGATCGCTCGGAGCGCCGACCGGGGCCACCCGTCCTCTGCGTACGGGGATTGACGACAAAGCGCGTGAAAGACGTCAGCCTCGATGTCCGCGCCGGCGAAGTGGTCGGGCTTGCCGGGCTGATCGGAGCGGGGCGCTCTGAACTCGCGGAGGCGATTTTCGGTCACGACCGCTCGTTGGCCGGCTCGGTCGCGGTCGGGGGGCGCGCAATTCGATTGCGCAGTCCCGCTGACGCGATCGCCGCCGGCATCGGCTTTGCGCCCGAGGACAGGAAGTCTCAAGCTCTGCTGCTCCTGCGCAGCGTCGCGAACAATATTTCTTTGGCGGTCCCTGATCTCATCAGTCGGTTCAACTTTGTCAGGTTCGGGGCCGAGCGAAGCATCGCGGCGAGCCTGGTCGACCGCCTCCGCATCAGGACGCCCAGCTTGGACCAGGCCGTCTCGAAACTATCGGGCGGCAATCAGCAGAAGGTCGTGCTCGGCCGATGGCTGGCGCGCCGCCCGAAAGCATTGATATTGGACGAACCGACCCGCGGCATCGACGTCGGCGCAAAAGCCGAAATCTACCGTCTGATCGCCCAGCTCGCAGCGGAAGGCGTAGCCTTGCTGGTTATTTCGTCCGAGCTTCCGGAATTGATCGGCCTCGCCGATCGAATCGTCGTCATGGCCGGCGGACGCATCGTCGGCGAATTGCCGCGGGGCGAAGCAAAAGAAGAGCGGATCCTCCAGCTCGCAATGGCGGAGGCTCTCGGCGAAGTCGGGGAGGCGAGGATCAATTGACCGAGGCGAAAACCGGCGTCGCGGCGGGTCTGGCCGAATCTCGCGCGCAGAAATCGGCGGTGCGTTCGATGATCGAACGCGTCGGCACGCATAATCTCAGTCTGTTGATCGCCCTCGCCATCCTGATCGCGATATTCGGCGGCCTGCGTCCCGACGTTTTCTTCCTGGTGCGCAACATCCTCAATATCGGCCAAGCGATCGCCATTCTAGGCGTCCTGGCGACGGCTCAGACGATTGTCATCGTTTCCGGCGGACTCGATATTTCCGTTGGCGCAATCGTCGGCATGTCGACCGTGTATATCGCGCTTGCAGTCGGATGGACCGGATCGCCGCTGCTCAGCATCCTGTTCGGAGTCTTTGTTGGCGCGATCGCCGGCGTCGTCAATGGCGTCATCATCACCGTAGGACGCATCAACGCGGTGATCGCGACGCTCGGCACGATGGCGGTCTTCCGAGGCGTCGCCTTCATCGTCTCGAACGGGCAGTCGATCAGCATCTTCGATCCCGCTTTCCGCTTCATCGGCAATGGCAAGATATTTGGCTTGCCGGTCACGATCATGGTCCTCATCGCAATGGTCGCGGCCTTCTTTGTCCTGATGAACTATACCGTTACGGGGCGGAATATCTACGCGATCGGCGGCAACCAGGTCGTGGCGCGGCTCGCCGGGTTGAATGTTCGAGCTTATCAGATCGGCGTCTACACGCTGAGCGGCGCAACCGCCGGGCTCGCCGGCATGTTGCTGGCGGCTCGCACGGGTTCCGGCCAACCGATTTCCGGCTCCGATGGACTGGAATTGGAGGCGATCACGGCGGCGGTGCTTGGCGGATGCGCGCTGACTGGCGGCAAAGGCACGATTATCGGCGGCCGGCTCGGCGTTCTGATCATCGGCGTTCTGGACAACGGCCTGATCCTTACGAGCGTCCCGACCTTCTACCAGATGGTGGCGAAAGGCGTGCTGCTTATCGCGGCGGTGATCATCGCCGAGCTTCAGGGGCGAAGGTACGGATAAGTTCGGTCCGCTGGGATCAAATGGAGGGCGCTCGGTGCGGATCAGCGGAATTCGGTCGACTATTGTCTCCGCAGAGATGCGGAACTGGATTTTCGTCCGTGTCGATACCGATCAGCAGGGCCTGTTCGGCTGGGGCGAAGCGACTTTGGAATGGAAGACGCGTTCCGTCGCCGCGGCCATCGAAGATCTCGCGCCCTTGATTTTGGGCCGCGATCCGCGCGACATCGAGAAGCTGGTGCGGATCATGAAGAAGCACAGCTTCTGGCGCCTCGGCGCGATCGGCATGAGCGCGATATCCGGCATTGAAATCGCGTTATGGGACATTTTCGGCAAATCGCTCGGCGTTCCGGTCTGGCGCCTGCTCGGCGGTCAGGTTCGCGACAAGGTGCGCGTCTATACTCATCTCGGGCTGGGCGACATGCGCGCCGTCTATGAGACGGACAGCGCGCAGAAACTCATCGAACGCGCGCACGAGGTGCTGGCCCGAGGCTATCGGGCGATGAAAGTGGTGATCGTGCCGTTTACCCATTATTCGGCCCCATTGGCGGACGTCGATCGAACGGCCCGAATGATGAGCGCTTTGCGAGAAGCCGTCGGCCCGGAAATCGAAATCATGGTCGATTTCCATGGACGTCCCGCTTCGGTTGGGGCGGCGCTCGCCTATATCGAGGCGCTGGCGCCGAGCCGACCCATGTTTGTCGAGGAGGTCCTGCCGCCGGGCGACGCGGCGGGACTGCGCAAGGTCGCGTCGAATACGAAAGTGCCGATCGCGACGGGCGAACGGCTCATCGAACTCTCGGAATTCGAGGACCTTTTCCATCAGCGCGCCGTCGACATCGTCCAGCCCGACATCTGTCATTGCGGCGGTCTATGGGAGGCGAAGAAGATCGCCGCGATGGCGGAGGCCGCCGGCGTCGGCGTGGCGCCGCATAATCCGCTTGGGCCGATCGCGGGCGTCGCTGCGCTGCACTTCGCAGTCGCAACGTCCAACCATGTCATTCAAGAGGAGATGGTCGGCGCCGCGCCGTGGTATTTCGATGTCGTCAGAGGCCCGATAAAAATGATTGACGGGTTCTGGCAGGTTCCCACAGAACCCGGTCTCGGCGTCGAAATCGATGAGACCGCTTGCGCCCGCCATCCGTTCCAACCCGAGGTGTTGCACACAGTAAACGCCGTGCTGGAAGACGGTACAATTGTTGATTGGTGAGCGTGACTTAGCCCGCAAGCCCAAGTCAATGCGTTGAAGTCTTCGGATGGCGTTGACGAGATCGTCAGCTGTTTTTTCGAACGGAGCGGACGTGATTGAATTCGAGAGTGATCATTCTTCTCCCGCAGCGGCGTCGATCGAGCCGCGCGGAAGGAGGCCGCGCTCCGCCTTGCCTGGCATCCGACCAGAGGCGAAAGCCTATGAAGGGAGCATTCACGGCTCGGTCGTCGACACGGTCGCCAAATGGATCCTTGGCGGGACCTATGCGCCCGGACAGTTGTTGCCGCGCGAAGACGATCTTGCTCGAAATCTGAACGTGAGTCGGACCTCCGTGCGGGAGGCCGTCAAAGTGCTGTCGGCGAAAGGATTGCTTGAGGTGAAGCGCCGGGTCGGCGTGCGCGTGCGGGCTCGGGACGATTGGAATCTGCTCGATTCGCAGGTGCTCTCGTGGCACCCGGACGTCGGGCGCGACCGGGATCTGATCGCGAGTTTGATCGAAGCGCGCCGGATCATCGAGCCTGCGGCCGCCGCTCTGGCTGCGATGAGAGCGACGGCGGCCGACCTCGCCCGTATCGAACAGGCTTATGAAAGCATGGAGCGCAATCTTCGTACCGACCTCGCCGCGTGCTGCGAAGCGGACCTTCAGTTCCATGTCAGCCTCGTCGCCGCCAGCCATAATGTCGTGCTGAAAGGGCTGACCGGCACGATCGAAGCGGCCCTGCGCGCCACTTTCGCCATCACCAACCGCCTGGTGACGGCCCAATCGCGCGCTCTTGCGGCGCATAAGGCGGTGCTGGAGCATGTCCGATTGCGCGATGCGGACGGCGCGCGCGCGGCCATAACCGCGCTGCTCGACATCGCCGCCAACGATCTGGACCAGAAGAGGCTCAGGCGGGACGACAAATCGGCGGCCGGAGCGAAGTCGACCGCGCCGGACCGTCTGCGCGTCTCTTAGAGCGAATTGCGTCTAGGGCGAATCGCAGCACGTCATTGCGAGGAGCGAAGGGAAGAAGCATCCATTCAGAGGGCTTTGCCTTACGATAGATTGCTTCGCTTCACTCGCAATGACGATTGGGCGTACCCAAAAGTAGTTCGCTCTCATCGGGAGATGGCGCGTTCAGCCGATTTGGCATCAGACAGCTTTCGGGACGAAACGGCAAGACGCCTGGGCCCGCTCGCCGACGCCAAGGATCGCGAGTCCGCCGGCGCCTGTCGCGGGGGCCAGATTATGAGCGTCGACACTATGGTTGACCGGCTCGAAGCAGAAGAAGTCGGCGCTTCTATCCGGAGAATAGAGGATGTAGACGCCGAGCGCCGGTCCGGCCTCGACGGTAAGCGAAAGGCGTCGTTCCGGCCAGAGGAGCTCCGCCCGTCCGCTCCAGCCGTCGAACGCGTTGTTGATCCATTGCGCCGGCAGAGGGCGAGGCGACGAGAAGTCCCATTGGGGACGTTCAGCAATTTCAACCCTTGCTGTCGGGAGATGATCTTGATCCTCGAGCCATACGCCTTCAGCCGGCGCATGGAGCAGGACGTCCGGCGTGCGCGGCAGCCAGGGATGGAAGCCTAATCCGTAAGGCAACGCAATCGGGGCTTTATTGACCACTGTGAGCGACATGGTCAGAGCGCCCGCCGCGAGAGAATAGGCGATCTCGGCCTCGTATCTGAACGGCCCCGGCCCGTCGCTCGACAGGGAGAGGACCGCGTCGGCCGGCCCGTGCTCCTTGACCTGCCACTCGGACTGAAACCCGTTGCCGTGGATGGGGAACGGTTCGCCGGGCGCGTTGGGTTCGAGGCGATGAAAGTCGCCGCGAAATCTAAATCCGCCGCCGGAGATTCGATTCGACCATGGCACGAGCAGGATATTCGCGAGCGAAAAGGCGTCTGTCGTTTCCGCCGGCGCGGCGCGAAACAGCGGCTCGCGTCGTCCGCTGGAGATCAGGTCGTATCTTTCCAATCCCGCGCCCAGCCATGGCAGGACCACGGCTTCTGCGATGCCGTCGGAGAGCGTAAGCCGCCGGCGATCTTTTTCCGACACGGCTCACCAGCCGCCGTCGATGGCGAAGTTCTGGCCGGTGATCATGTCGGAAGCCGGCGAGACCAGGAACAGAACGAGCTCGGCCACGTCGCGAGCCTGAATGCGGCTCTTCAGACACTGGTTCTCGAGGATCCAGTCATTGTACTGTTGCAGGCGCTCGCCGAACACCCGCTGCTCAGCCTCGGAGACGACCGCTCCCGGCGAGACGGCGTTCACCCGGACGCCGTACGCGCCCATCTCGCGGGCCAGCGATTTGGTCAGTCCCAGCAACGCGCCCTTCGAAGCGACATAGGGGACATAGCCGTCCCACCGGCCGTTGAGAGTGACCGAGCAGAAATTGACAATCTTGCCGTAACGCTTGGCCTTCATGCCCGGCGCGCAAGACCGCGCCAAAGCGAAAGCAGCCGAGGAATTGACCCGCACTTGCTCTTCATATTCGGCGAGCGAAAAATCCTCGAACGGACGATTGACGATCAGCGCGGCGTTGTTGATCAGGATGTCGAACCCGTTCGCTCCGTCGGCGAGACGTCTGACCGCTCTTTCCGAACCGTCGAGATCGCCAAGATCCTGACCGACATAGTCGGCGGCCGCGCCGGTGCTCCGCGCGATCTCTTCGGCGAAGGCGGGACCGTCGCGACGATCCGGGCGATCCAGCAGGAAGAGCCTCGCTCCGGCCCTGCCCAGCGCCTCGGCTTGCGCGCGGCCCAGCGTACCGAGCGCGCCGGTGAGGAGCGCGGTCTTTCCCGAAAGCGCAGCCATGGCTCGTCCCTTATAGGTAGTCCTGCACTTCCTCGATCGAAGTGTTGGCGACCGGCTTGTCGAAGACGATCTCGCCGCGCGCCATGGCGACAATCCGGTCGCAGGATTCGAAGACGTGATGCAGGTTATGACTGATCAGGATTCCCGTGACGCCTTGCGCGGGCAGACCGCGCACGAAGCCCAGCACCTTGGCGGTTTCCTTGACCGACAAGTGATTGGTGGGCTCATCGAGAATGAGAACGCGCGACTTGAAGTGCATGGCCCGCGCGATGGCGACGCCCTGTCGCTGGCCGCCCGAGAGTTCGGCGAGCAAAGCGTCCGGCGAGCGCAGATGGAGATCGACGTCGGCAAGCGCCTTCATCGATTCGCGGCGCATGCGCTCGTGGTCGATCAGCCCGACGCCGCCGAGGGCGACCCATAACGGCTCGCGGCCGATGAAGAGGTTCCGCGCGATCGACATGGTCGGAACCATCGAGGCGTCCTGATAGATCGTCTCGATGCCGAGGCGCATCGCCGCCTTCGGCGAGCCGATCTTGACGGGTTCGCCCTCGATGTAAATCTCGCCTTTGTCCGGGTCGTGCACGCCCGAAAGAATTTTGATCAAGGTCGACTTGCCGGCGCCGTTATCGCCGACCAATCCGACCACCTCGCGCTGACGAACGTCGAAATTCACCCCTTTCAGCGCGTGGACGCCGGCGTACCATTTGTGCATTTCCTTGACGGAGATCAGGGGAGCGCTCATATCACGCCTCCACCCGCAGCCTTCGCGCCGTGCGCCGCAGCCAGGCATTGGAGACGACCGCGAAGATAGTCAGGCCGCCGACGGCGAATTTGAACCAGTTGGCGTCGACCTGGCTCATCACCAGCCCATTGTCGATGACCCTGATCAACAGAGCGCCGACGATCGCACCGAGTACGGTTCCGACGCCGCCGGTCAACGCCGTTCCGCCGATCACCGCCGCGGCCACGGCTTGCAGTTCGAGGCCGTCGCCGATCGAGGGCAGGGGCGAGTGCAGCCGGAACACCTGGATGACGCCGCCGAACCCGGCCATTGTCGAGCACAGCATGAAGCAAAACAGCTTGACCCGCCGCGCCGGGACGCCCATCGCGCCGGCCGCCTCCAAATGGCCGCCCGTCGCTCGAATCCAATTGCCGAGATTGGAGAGGCTCAACATCGCCGACGCCGCCAGCGCGATCGCGACGAACCAGATGAACGAGGCGCGGAAGAGCCCGCCGGGCCCGACGAATTGCGTAAACGCGCTGGTATTGAGATCGTCGGGCAAAAGCGGCGGAAAGCCGCCCGAAATGACCACCGTCAGCGAGCGGACGATGAACAGCATGCCGAGCGTGGTGATGAAGCTTGGTATGCCGAAAGTCAGCGTGATGAAGCCATTGGCGAAGCCGATGGCCGCGGCGATCGCCAGCCCGAGCAAAATCGCGAGAAAGGCCGGGACGCCGGCAATGATCAGCAGCGACGTAGCCATAGGCGTCAACGCGAAGGTCGAGCCGACGGAGAGGTCGAATTCGCCGCCTATCATCAAGATCGTGACGCCGATCGAGACGAGTCCGACTTCGGGCAACAGGCCGAGAATGCCGCGCAGATTGTCGCCGGACAGGAAGGCGCCGCCGGAGCGCATTTCGAAGACGACGGCGAGCGCGATCAGTAGCGCGACGCCGGCGAGTTCCGGCTTCTCCATATAGATGCGGAACAAGTTCTTTACGGCGCCTTCGCCCATCCGCTCGGCGTTGGCGCCGGCGGGACGCAAGTCCCGCCGAGCCGATCGATCCGCCATTTCAGCGCAAGCCTTGCTTGGCCAAGGCCATGAGCTGGTCGGCCTGATCGGGCGTGAACACCGCTTCGCCCGAATCAATGTCCGACGGCATCAGGCCGACCTTTTTCTCCAGGTAAACCTGCATGACGGGCAGGAAGCCTTGTTCGTAAGGCTGCTGGTCGATTTCGACTTGGATGTAGCCGGCCTTCATCTGCTCGATCACTTGCGCCGCAAGGTCGAACCCGCCGAGCAGGATTTTTCCCGGCGGAATATTGCGATCCTTGAGCATGCGAGCGACGTTCGAGTGCCAAAGTCCGGTCTCGATATAGGCGGTCGTGTCGGGATGAGCGCTGATATAGGCGCCGACGCGGTCGCTCACCACGGCGCCCTCGGCGCTGACGTCCAATCGATCGATCACAATTTGACGGCCGGAATTGGCTTTCTTGAATTCCTCGAGTCCGGCCATGATGCCCTTGGCGCGCTGCTCCGACCAATTCTGGCCGGGCGCGTTGACGCCGACAAGAACGCGGATCGGCCCTTCCTTGGGAAAGAGCGCCGCCATTCTCCGGCCGAGCGTCGTCCCCGCAGGCACGAAGTTCTGGCCGACGAAAGCTTGACGCAATTCGAGTTCGGGCCCTTCCGTCGCATCGACATTGGAGGCGATGACGATGACGCCCTTTGACTTGGCGTCTTTCAGATTGCCGACAAAGGCGTTGTTGTCGACCAGCGTCGTGATCAGCGCGTCCGGCTTGCGGGCGAGCGCCGCCTGCTGGTTCGCCACTTCCTGCTCGACCGACCCCTCGGTCTGAGTGAAGATCATTTGACAATTGGCCTGGATCTTCGCGCAAGCGTCGTCGAAGCCTTTTTTCACCGCTTGCCAAAATGGATTGGAGGCGGAGGAATGGTGCGTGTAGACGATGTTGAGCTGTTCGGCCGCCGCAGCGGGCGCCGCGTAGGCCAGCGCGGCCAGACCTGCGCCACCGACGATCGCGGCTCGGATTGTATGTCTTTGCATGACGTTCTCCTCCCTCGAAGCGCGCTTTTTTTGGATCAAGCGCCAGCTCACACGTCGCCAAGCGTCGTGGAGCGGCGCTCGACGGCGAATCGTTTCGTAAGATCGGGGTGCATTTCGACCCCATGGCCGGGTTTGCGGTCGACGCTGATCAAGCCTCCGCTGATGTCGGGAAGGCCGACAGCGATGTCTTGGTACCAGGTGCGGTGATAGGCGCGCACGCTTTCCTGAACGAGCGCGTTCGGCGCGTTGAGAGCCAGATGGGTGGACGCAGCGAGGACGACGGGTCCGGTGCAGTCATGCGGAGCGACAGGCAGACGCCAGGCCTCCGCCATGGCGGCGATCTTGCGCGCCTCGGAAAGGCCGCCGCACCAGGATATGTCCAGCATGATGACGCCAGCGGCGCCCGTTTCGAGAAGGTCCCTGAACGCCGAGCGCGTTCCGAGCGTCTCAGAAGCGCAGATCGGCGCGATCGAGGCGGCGGCATAGCGCTTGAGATCGGCAAGACTATCCATCTTGATAGGATCTTCGTGCCAGAAGGCGTGAAACGGCGCCAATGCGCGAGCGATCTCGATCGCCGGCAACAATTGCCAAAGCGAGTGAAACTCGACCATGATGTCCATGCGATCGCCGACGGCGCGGCGGATTTTCTCGAACGGCTCGAGCGCGGATTTCAGTTCAGCCCGGCTGATATATAGACCGTCATTCCTCTCGGCGGCGAGGTCGAACGGCCAGATCTTCATCGCCGTGATTCCTTCCGACAGAAGATCTTGGGCGAGTTCATCGGCGCGATTGAGGAACGCGTCGAGATCGTCGTACCTCTTCTGAGCGCCTAGCCCCCAGTTCGCCGTGTTCTGCCCCTTGGCCGTGCGCATATAGTTCGAGCCAGCGCAGGTGTTGTAGGTGCGAATTGACGGCCGGGTGAAGCCGCCGAACAGTTGCGCGAGCGGCTGTCCGGTCGCCTTGCCGAAAATGTCCCAGAGCGCGATGTCAAAGGCCGAATTGCCGCGAATTTCCGCGCCGGTCGCCCGGAAGCCGAGATAGCCGGTGAGGTCCCGGGCGAAGCGGTCGATCGCCAGAGGATCACGACCGAGCGCGCGCGGCGCCAGGAATTCGTGAATATAGGCTTCGACCGTCGCCGGCAGCAGAAAGGTCTCGCCAAGGCCGACCAGGCCTTCGTCTGTATGAACCCGCAGCCAAAGAAGATTTTCGAATTCTTTGATCCGGATCGTCTCGACGGCGGCAATTTTCATGGACCGCGCCCTTAATTGACGCCAGCGGCGAGAAGCCACTTGACCGAGAGGTCGAAATGATCGGCCATCGCGGCGCCGGCGACGCGCGGATCGCGGTCGGCGATCGCGCGCGCGATCGAACGGTGGCAAGCGACGCTCGCCATGCGCTCGGCGTCATTCGGCCGGCTGGCCCAGCCGATTCCCCAGGTCTGGCGCGTCACGATGTGAAATGAGCCGACGACGAGAGCGAAAAGCGGATTGCGCGAAGCGCGCGCGATCGCTTCGTGGAAAGCGATATCGTGCCGCATCACGTGATCGGGATTGTCGAAGTCGCGCGCCATTGCGTCAGCGAGTTCAACGATCGAAGCCGCTTCGTCGTCGGCGCGGCGCAATGCGGCGAGGGCGACCGTGCGCATCTCGATCGTGCGCCGCACGTCGTAGATTTGCTGAATCGTGATCTGCTTGGTGTGCACCGCGTGATCGAGAACGAGGCCAAGCACGTCAGGGTCGATCGCCGAGACCCTGGCGCGCCGTCCGCCGCCGACATCGATAAGCTTGAGAGCCGCGAGCGAGCGGAACGCTTCGCGGATGACCGCCCGTGAGACGCCGAACTCCAGCGCCAGAGCGTTTTCGCTCGGCAGGGGATCGCCCGGCGCCAGTTTTTCGGAGCGCATTCGCTCCTTGATCGACGTCATGACCTGCTCGACGAGGCCGCCCGTAGGGCTTGGCGTCTGGTCTTCGGCGGCGGTCAGAGGGCTAATTGTTGTCACGGAACATGTCAGACAAGTCTTGCTTTGTAGTTAGACAATCCCACTGAGAGCTGTTTGTCAACTGGCCGCCCGCGAGGTCTGTGGCGCAGTCGCTTCGCGCGCGAAAGCGGCGCGGATCGCCGGCTTCGGTTCCGAGGGATGATCGTTAGCGCGCGCCGCCCCGACGGCCGCGCCCGCCGCCAGCACGGTTCGTTCATCGCCCC
This sequence comes from Alphaproteobacteria bacterium, assembly GCA_021325385.1. Classification (GTDB taxonomy): domain Bacteria; phylum Pseudomonadota; class Alphaproteobacteria; order Rhizobiales; family Beijerinckiaceae; genus Roseiarcus. The sequence continues at coordinate 33,512 of JAJPHH010000079.1, read as the reverse complement.
GCCGAGACGGTGCTCACCATCGTTGATGGACGTAGCTCTTGATGTCCTGCTCGTAGATCGTCTTGAGCTCGTTCATGACGGCCGGCGTCAGAGGAGCGAGATCCGCGGCTTGGGAGTTGGCCCGCGCTTGGGCGGCGTTTCGCGCCCCAGGAATCGCGACTGTGACCGCCTCGAACATCAAGATCCAGCGCAACGCGACTTGCGCCAAAGACACATCGGGCCCGAAAAGCTTTTTGATCCGCTCGACCGCCGCTAAGCCAACTTCGTAGGGAACGCCCGAAAAGGTCTCGCCGACATCGAAAGCTTCGCCTCGACGATTATACTGTCGATGATCGTTCGCCTCGAACTTCGTGTCTGCGCGGAATTTGCCGGATAAAAGGCCGCTGGCGAGCGGCACGCGAGCGATCACCGCGACGTTCCGGCTCTTGGCCCGATCGAAGAAGTATTCGCTGGGGCGCTGGCGGAAAATATTAAAGATGATCTGGACGCTGGTCACGCCCGCATATTCAAGCGCCTTGAGCGCCTCCTCGACGCGCTCGACGCTGACGCCGTAATTGCGGATCTTTCCTTCTTCGACGAGCCGATCGAGCGCGTCGAAGACTTCCGGATGATAGTAAAGATCGGTTGGCGGGCAATGGAGCTGGACCAAGTCGAGCGCGTCCATTTCGAGATTGCTCAGGCTGCGCTCGATCCAACCGCGCAAGTTCTCGTACGTGTATCCCGATACCGATTGTTGCGCCAGGCGCTTGCCGGCTTTGGTCGCAACGAAGGGACGATCGCCGCGGCGCTCCTTCAAGGCGCGGGCGATCAATCGCTCCGACCGGCCGTCGCCGTAAACGTCCGCGGTATCGATGAACGTCACGCCGGAATCGAGCGCCGCGTGCAAGGCGGCGATCGCCTCGCCGTCGTCGACCTTGCCCCAATCGGCGCCGATCGCCCAAGCGCCAAAGCCGATTTCGGAGACCATCCGTCCGGTCGAATCAAACGCTCTCGATTGCATTTCGTTTCTCCATAAGGCCGCAAAAACCCGTGCGCGGACGGCGAGGCGCCGTCGCCGACGATCTTGACAGCTCCCGCCCGACGACTTACCAGAGAATATGGTTGTCATACAACCGGGCAAGAAGGCAAAAGGGAGGAACGGTCGTGATCGCAGCATGGAAGGAGCGGGCCGTCTTGGCGCTTGCGCTCAGCGCGCTCGCCGGTCCCGCATTCGCTCAGAGCGAGGGCGGGGTGAAAATCGGCGTCGTCGCCGCGCAGACCGGCGCCTTCGTCTCGGCTGGCAATACGATCGGCGCGGGCGTGAGCCTCGCCGTCAAGGAGATCAACGATGGCGGCGGCGTCAAGATCGACGGGAAGACGTTCAAGCTCGATCTTCTCAACCGCGACGACCGCACCGACGTGAACGTCGCCATCGCGGCCGGGCGCGAACTTGTCAACGACGACAACATCAATGCGCTTTACGGCACCGAGTCGCACGATTTCTCGGTGTCGATGACCAAAATCACCGGCCCGGCGAAAGTGCTGCAATTCACCGGCAACAGCTCGCTCGGCGCCATTCTGACCGAGCAGTCCGTCGCGCCGGGCGGCCCGCTGCACTATACGTTCCAGACCGAACCGCCGGAATTTCAGCGCAGCGGCAGCACCGCGCGCGGCGTTCTCAAGCTGCTCGGCAAGGAAATCGGCCAGCCGCTGAAGAACGCGGTCGTGTTCGTCGCCGACGACGCGACGGGCCAATATCTGTCCGAACATTATGTCAAGGCGCTCGAGGCGAACGGCCAGCATGTCGATCTGATCAAATATCCGCCGAGCACGACGGATTTCACGCCGCTGTTGACGCGGGCCAAGAGCCTCAATCCCGACACCGTGCATTTCTGGTACAATGGCGATGTCACGTTGATCGCCTTCCCGCAGGCGGTCCAGCTCAACGTCGCCAAAGGCTACTTCTTGTTCGGAGTCGATCCGGGCGTGTGGGCGGAGCGCAAGCTCGTCTCGACTGCGCCCGTGACGTTAAGCTGCGTGCCGATGTGCTGGGGCGCGCCGCCGAGCCCGGAGGCGAAGAGCTATTTCGATCGCTATTTCGCCGCCGGCGCGGTCAAGGGCGTACAGTCCTCGGTTTCGCTCCTCTACTACGATTACGTCCATTGGTACGCGAAAGCGATGGAGGAGGCTGGAACGACCGATCCGGACAAGGTCGTCGCGCAAATCGAAAAGATGAAATATCAGGGCGTCGTATCGAAGGTCCCGCTTTATTTCGACAAGCGGCATCGCGTAACCTTCGCGACCGAGGTCTGTCTGGTCAAGCCCGGAACGTCGGACAAGTTCGAATGCGCGGTCGAAGAGCCGCCGGCCGAGCCGCCGCCGGGAGACAATGCGGGCTGAGCCGAAGCCCGAATCCGCCGGCCAGGTCGTCGCCTCCCATGCGGCCGGACCGGCGGACGATTTTCGCCGGTCCGCGAGAAGGACCGGGTGACGATGCAAAGGGCGGCCGATGGAAATCTTCCTGCAGCAACTGATCAATAGTCTTTCCGTCGCCAGCGTCATCATTCTCATCGGCATCGGCATCACTTTGATCTTCGGGCTCACCGGGATCATCAATTTTGCCCATGGCGAATTCCTGATGATCGGCGGCATGACGACCTGGCTCGTCGTCAGCCATGGCGGCGGTTTTCTCCTCGGCGCGGCCGCCGCCGTCGCGGTGGTCGGCGCGCTGGGCTTTGTCCTCGAGCGCAGCCTCTTCCGGCTGACGCTCGATCGGCCGATGAATGGTTTCATCATTTCGCTCGGTTTGATCGTCGTACTGCAGCATGTCGTTATCCGCTTCTGGAATTCTTATCAAAAGGCGATCCCGCAACCTCTGGCGAGCGTCTGGGAGATTGGCGGCGTGCGGATCGTGGCGATGCGCGCAGCGGTCGTGTTGATCACCGCCGTCGTCGTCGCGATCACCTTTTTCGCGATCTCGCGCAGTCGCTACGGCTTGGCGCTGCGCGCCAGCGTCGCAGATCAGGAGACCGCCGCGCTGATGGGCGTTCCGGTTCGCCGCTACATCACCGGCGTTTTCATTTATGGCAGCGCGCTGGCTGGATTGGGCGGGGCGATGATGATCGCGCTCTTTCCGATCACCCCTTTCATCGGCAGCGTGATCGTGGTGCGCGGCTTCGCCGTGGCGCTGATCGGCGGGCTCGGCAATGTGGCCGGCGCCGTGCTCGCCGGACTCGTGCTCGGCCTCATGGATGGGCTCAGCGCCGGCTACGGCCTGCCGGAATGGACGGAGGCCTATTCCTTCGCGCTGATGATCCTCATCCTGCTGCTCAGGCCCCAGGGCCTTCTCGGCGGGACAGCCGGTCCCAAGGCGATATGACCGTCCGAGCGCGCATGGACCTCGCCAAGACCGAATCTCTCGACCTTCCCCAAGCCGAGCCGGCGAAGGGCGGGAGCGTCGGCGCGCCGCGCTTGACATGGATGGAGCGCGCCATCGTTCCGGCTGGGGTCTTTCTGCTCCTGATCGGCCTGCCCTGGCTTCATCCGGGCTATCGGCTGCTGTCGCTCGCCGTCTCGACGGGCGTCAATACGATCGCGCTTTGCGGCCTCGCCATCCTGTTCGGGCAAGCGGGGATCATGTCCGTGGGGCACGCCGCGCTGATGGGCGTCGGCGCCTATGCGGGCGCGATCCTCGCGCGCGACCTCGACATGAGCTTCTGGGCGGCGCTGCCTTGCGCGGCTTTGCTGGCGGCGGCCGTCGCCGGCCTGGTCGGACTGCCGTCGCTGCGAGTCGGCGGCCATCACTTCGTCATCATCACCTTCGCGCTCTGCGGCTTGTTCACGATCGTTCTGACCAATGGCGGCGCTTTCACCGGCGCGGCGACTGGGCTGGACATTGCGCCGATCGGAACCGTTTTCGGCGTCAATTTCAGCAAGCTGCAGAACCTCTACCTCCTCGCCGCCGCCTTCGTCCTCGCCAGCATCGGCCTGATGCGGCTCGTCATGACCTCTTCCTATGGCCGCACCTTGCGCTCGATCCGCGAGAACGAGACGCTCGCCGCTGCGCTGGGCGTCAATGTCGGCCTGCACAAGATCGTCGCGTTCATGATCAGCGGCGCCTTCGCCGGCGTCGCCGGTCTCGTTCAAGTCTATTTCCTCCAACATATTTCGCCCGATCTCTACGGCGCCTTTCCGAGCGTCTATATCGCGCTGATGGTGATGCTCGGCGGCCCGCGCATGCTGCTCGGTCCCTTGATGGGCGCTTTCATCGTCACCTTCCTGCCGGAAGTCTTGAACCTCGATCCGATCGACGCCCGCATCGCCTATGGCGTCGGGCTCATTCTGGTCATTCTGCTTCTGCCCGGCGGGGTCATGGCCGGACTCGCGCATTTGTACCTGTCGTGCCGCCGCTGTGTGGTCCGGTCATGATCGCGCTCGAAGTGAAAGGACTGCGCAAGACGTTCGGCGGCGTCGTCGCGCTCGACGGAATTGATCTCGCCGTCGGTCTCGACGACATCGTCGGCATTGTCGGTCCCAACGGCTCGGGCAAGACGACCCTGTTCAATGTCGTCACCGGCGCGCTCAAGCCGAGCGCAGGGAGCGTCCGCTGGCTCGGCGAGGAGATCGGCGGCATGGCCGCCTATCAGATCGCGCGCAAGGGACTTGTCCGGACATTTCAGCAGGCAATGTCCTTTCCCGCGCTCACGGTACGCGAGAACGCGCTGATTGCGCACGAGCACGGCGCTCGCAGCGGGACGCGCGCCGTGGTGCCTGACGCGCTGCTTCGCTTTGTCGGCCTCGATGGCCGCGAGGACGAAATCGCCGGTTCGATGCCGTTCGGCAATTTGCGCCGGCTCGGCCTTGCTCTGGCGCTGGCGGCGCGGCCCAGGCTTCTCCTCCTGGACGAGCCTGCGGCGGGCCTCAACGACAGCGAGACCGAGCAGCTCGCCGGCATCATTCGGCGTTTGCCCGGGCTGGGCGTCGGCGTCTGCCTGATCGATCACGACATGAACCTGATGACGTCGATTTGCCAGCGCCTCATCGTGCTCGATTTCGGCGCAAAAATCGCGGAAGGCCGACCCGAGGACGTGCTGAACGACCGCAAGGTGATGGAGGTCTATCTCGGGGCGCCGACGTGAGCCTGCTGGACATCGCTCATATCGACACCGCCTATGGCGCAATCTCCGTCAATCGCGACGTCTCGCTCTCTGTCGGCGAAGGCGAGATCGCGACCATATTGGGTCCGAACGGGGCCGGGAAAACCACGCTGCTCCGCGCGATCTGCGGCGTCGTCAAGCCGAAGCGCGGCGCCATCCTCGTCTCCGGGCGCGACATGACGCGCTTGCCGCCCGACAAGCTTGCCAAGGCGGGCGTCGTCATGGTTCCCGAAGGCCGGCGCATCTTCGCCGACCTGACGGTTCGCGAAAATCTGCGGCTCGGCGCCTACGCGCGAGAGGATCGCGAGGCGATCGAGGCCGATATTCGCCGAATGGAGTATTATTTTCCCGTGTTGGCGCAGAAGCGGGACCAGAAGGGCGGCGCGCTCAGCGGCGGACAGCAACAGATGCTCGCCATCGCCCGCGGCCTCATGGCGCGGCCGCGCCTTCTCCTTCTCGACGAGCCTTCGCTGGGCTTGTCGCCCCTGATGGTCAAGGAAGTGCAATCCGTAATTGCGGATCTGCGCAAGAATTTCGGCGCGGCCGTATTGCTCGTCGAGCAGAACGCTTCGCTGGCCCTTGCTGTTGCGGAGCGCGGCTATCTGATGCAATCGGGGCGGATCGTCGCGGCCAACGCGATCGCCGAGTTGCGGGATTCGCGTCTGATGCGCGATCTCTATCTCGGCGCAGGCAAGAGCCGGCTGGGCGAGGCCGCCGCGCCGAACTGAAAGGGGCGTGCGCGATCTCTGTTGACGTCATCCTTTGCCGCGACGACGAACGCCTCCGTTGGCGGGCGCTTCTTCCTGCGGCGCAAGACTCCGATAACGTTCGTAGCTGTTGGCGAGGTGACGCCGCATCGCCTGCCGCGCCGCCTCCTTGTCGCGCGAGCGTATGGCCTTGAGAATGGCGCGGTGCTCGCTTTGAATCCCTTTGAGATAGGCGGCGCGGCGCTCCGCAGCCATAGCCTCGACGCGCAGCCGCTGGCGCGGAATGATCAAGCTGCCGAACACGTCGAAAATGCGGGTGAAATAAGGATTCTGAGTCGAAGCCAGAATGTCGCGATGGAAGGCGAAGTCCTGATCCACGCCCGACCCTTCTGCGCCGATCGCAGCGTCGAGCGCGCGCAAATGGGCGGCCATATTTTCGAGGTCCGCCGCGGTTCGACGCTCGGCCGAAAACGCGGCGGCCTCGGCCTCGACGCTCATGCGCAATTCGAGCAGGCGGAGAACCTCCGAGAGCGACTCCATGTCCTGCGGAGCGACGACGAAAGCTTTGGGCGGCCGCTCGGCGACGAAGGCGCCGAGACCCTGGCGAGTCGTGATCAGACCGCGCGCGCGCAGCGAAGCGAGCGCTTCGCGCACGACGGTCCGGCTGACGCCGGTCGCCTCGACGATCGCCTGCTCCGTCGGCAGACGCTGGCCGGGCGCCAACTCGCCAGCCTCGATCTGCGAGACCAATATGTCGACGAGACCGCCGGTCAGATTCGGCGACTTTCGGATCGCCTCGAACGCGGAAAGGCGCAGATCGGCCATAGGAATCAGAATTACCTCCCAGCCGCGGGAAGATTGCAGCGCGGGCGGTCAATGGCAAGCCGGCGGCGCGATTTTCGCGCCAGGAACGTCAGCTAGAGGAGCGATCATGAAGGACAAGATCGGATTTATCGGGCTTGGTTTGATGGGCGCGGGAATGGCGGAAAATCTGATCGGCAAAGGATGGCCGCTGACCGTGATGGCGCATCGCCGCCGCGAGGCTGTCGAGCGGCTTGCGCGGCTGGGCGCGAAGGAGGCGAAGACCGCGCGGGCGCTCGCCCAGGAGAGCGACGTCGTCATTCTCTGCGTCACCGGCTCGCCGCAGGTCGAGGAGATCGTCAACGGCCCGGACGGCCTGGCCGCGGCCGAAAGGCCGCTGCTCATCGTCGATTGCTCGACCTCTGACCCCTCGTCGACGCTCCGCCTCGCCGAAGCCCTGGCCAAGCGCGACGTCGCCTTGATCGACGCGCCGCTCGCCCGAACGCCGAAAGAGGCGGCGGAAGGGACATTGGACGTGATGATCGGCGGCTCCGCGGACGTCGTCGCGCGCGCCAAGCCGATTCTGGAGGCCTTCGCCAGGCGCGTGATCCATACCGGCCCGGTCGGCAGCGCCCATACGATGAAGCTGCTCAATAATTTCGTCTCGATGGGCTACGCCTCGATCTATGCGGAGGCGCTGATGCTCGGCGCCAAAGCCGGGCTGACGCCCCAGGTGATGGACAGCGTCCTGCGCGGCGGCCGAATGGATTGCGGCTTCTACCAGATGTTCTTCGCCTATGCGCTGGAGAAGGACGACAGTCTGTTGCGATTTGCGCTGAAGAACGCACTGAAGGACATGACTTATCTCGCCTCCTTCGCGCAGGCGAGCGAAGCCGCCAATCCGATCGGGGCTGCCGTTCGCAACGGCTTCGCCGCCGCAGTCGCGGCCGGCTATGGCGATAGGTTCGTTCCGGTTCTCTCCGAGGTCGTCGCGAAATTGAACGGCGTCCCCTGATTGAAGGCGCCGCGGGCGCGATGCTTAGTCGGCGGCCAGAACAGGAGCTTTGTCGGCGCGTTTGCGCGCGCCGCTTTTGGCGGCCTCGCGCTTATCCGCCGACAGACCGACGCGTCGGGCCGCGTTGTCGAGATGACCGCGCATGGCGCGCTGCGCGGCGGCCGGCTCGCCGGCCTCGATGGCGGCTAGAATGCCCTCATGTTCAGTGAGCGTGGCGCGCGCCATTTCGTCGGAAGCGTGGCTGGCGCCTGCCGCGAGAATGCTTTCGCGCACGCGCTCCGAGACGAATTCGAGGAACTGCGCGAGATACGGGTTTCGCGTCGCCTTGGCGACGGCGATGTGAAATTCGAGGTCCTTCTTCAGCCATTGCACGCTGCCATAGGGGGAGGCGGTCATGCTCGACAGCGCCTCGCGCATCTTGGCCAAGTCCTGTCTGGTCCGCCGCGCCGCCGCCAACGCCGCCGCCTGCGTTTCGAGGATGCCGCGCAATTCGAACAGGCCCGCAAAGGCGTCGCCGCTCTGCAGCGCGTCGTGATCGATCGACAGAACGGTCGCATTGGTCGACTCGGCGACGAAGGCGCCGCGGCCTTGCTGCGACCAGACGCGCCCCTCCGAGCGCAGCTTGGCGATCGCTTCGCGCACGACGTTCCGGCTGACGCCGAACGTGGTCGCCAGGATTTGCTCCGTGGGCAGCTTGTCGCCAGGCTTCAGACGTCCTTGCGCGATCTCGCGCGAGATCGAGCTCGCCACGAGAGCGGGCAGATGTGGCCCCCGATTTACTTTGCCCAGCTTCAAGGCCATCTCAAATCTCCTGACGCGCCGGCGCAGGAAGGATTCGGCCGGGACTCAGCAGGCTTTTTGGATCGAACGCGTGTTTCAGTCTTTGCGCAAGATCGAGAGTGGCGTCGTCGCTCCTTTTCAGGAACGCCTTTTGCTTGAGGCGTCCGATGCCGTGCTCGGCGCTGATGCTGCCGCCCAGTCGATCGACGACATTGAAAATGACCTCCTCCGCGCCCTCGAACAGGCGGGCCATCGTCTCGGCGGAGGCGCCGACGGGCGGAATGACGTTCAGATGCACGTTGCCGTCTCCGACATGGCCATAGGCGAGGGCGAGCGCCTCGGGATAGCGCTGGCGCAGAGCTTGTAGCGAATCGTCGATGAAAATCGCCAGTTTTGAAATCGGCACGGAGACGTCGGTGCGCAGGTAACGCCCGCCGCGGCCCTGCGCCTCGACCATTGTTTCGCGGAACAGCCAGAGCCGCTCGGCTTGGGCGCGGCTGGCGGCGAGAACGCCGTCCTCGATCAAGTCGCTTGCGCCCGCCAGAACGGTTTCGACCACGCCGCGCAACGGAATCTCTCGGCTCGCCGCCGCCTCCAACAGGACGTAGACGGGATAGGGCCGCTGAAGCGGATCGGCGAGATCGCGCCTGGCGTGCATCGCCACTTCCAGGCCGTCGCGAAGGAGAAGCTCGAAAGCGGTCAAAAGATCGCTGCAGCCGCGGCGCGCTCGTGCGTAAAGCGCCATGGCGTCGTCGACCGTGCGCAGCCCGAGCAAAGCGGTCTCGACCAAAGCCGGCTTAGGAAAGAGCTTCAGCGCCGCGGCCGTGACAATGCCGAGCGTTCCTTCGCTGCCGATGAAGAGCTGCTTCAGATCGTAACCGCGATTGTCCTTGCGCAGGACTTTGAGCCCGTTCCAGATACGGCCGTCGGCGAGGACGACTTCGAGCCCAAGCACGAGATCGCGGGTCATGCCGTAGCGCAGGACATTCATGCCGCCCGCATTGGTGGCGATGTTGCCGCCGATCCGGCAGCTTCCCTGCGCGCCGAATGTGAGCGGCAGCAGGCAATCTTTCTCTTCCGCCGCCTTTTTTGCGTTCTCCAGGACGCAGCCCGCCTCGACGATCATGGCGAATTCGACCGGATCGACCGAGCGCACCGCATTCAGCCGCTCGAAGCTGATCGCCAGTTCGCCGCCGCCAGGCTCTGCGACCGCGGCCCCGACCAGACCTGTGAGGCCGCCTTGCGGAACGACGGGAAGGGAGAGATCCCAACAGAGGCGCATCAGCGCCGCCGCCTCGCCGACCGTCGCGGGGCGCGCCACCGCGAGAGGCAGGCCGAAATGGTCGCCGGACCAGTCGCGGCTGTGGCGATCGAGGTCTTCCGGCGCGGTGAGCAATCCGCCGGCCGGCAGGATTTCGCGGAGAGCAGCGACGATCTGCTCTTTTGAGGCGCGGGCGGCGTCCATCGGCGACTTTCCCCTCGGCGAACGGCTAGACATGAGGCGCTATTGTCATGTTATCATATAACCCTTCCATACGACATCAAGGCCGCGCGGGCGAAGCCGCGCGGATTTTCAAAATGAGGGCGGGCAGACGCCCAGAAAGGACATTCGATGAGCGAAGCGCAAAGCGGCTTCCGCATGATGCACACGATGATTCGCGTGCTCGATCTCGACAAGTCGATCAGATTTTACACCGAGTTGCTCGGTATGAAGCTGCTCAGGCGGGAGGACTTCCCGGAGGGGCGCTTCACGTTGGCTTTTGTCGGCTACGGGCCGGAGGCGAGCAACACGGTGATCGAACTGACGCACAATTGGGACCAGAAGGAGCCGTATCAGATCGGCTCCGGGTTCGGTCATTTGGCGCTCGGCGTCAACGACATTTACGCGGTCTGCGCCGCGCTCGAGAAGCAAGGCGCGAACATTCCGCGCAAGCCCGGGCCGATGAAGCATGGAACCACCCACATAGCGTTCATCGAAGATCCAGACGGATATCGGATCGAACTCATCGGTCTCGACACGATGCCCAAGACGCCTTGAGATCGAGCCGCAGGGCGGCGGAGTTTTCCTCGCGCGGGGCGCGTCGACGCGCGCCATCAGCGTGGGCCTCGGATGAGGTCGGCGCCCTTCTCGCCGATCATGATCGACGGCGCGTTGGTGTTGCCGCTGACCAGGGCCGGCATGATCGAACTGTCGCAGACGCGGAGCCCCTCGACGCCGCGCACGCGCAAATTCGGATCGACGACCGCTTCGAGGTCGACGCCCATTCGGCACGTCCCTGCCGGATGGTAGTCGGTCTCGGCGGCGCGTCGGATGAAATCGATCAGATCGGCGTCGGAGCGCGCGTCGGGACCTGGGTAAAGCTCGCTGTCCACGATTTTGCGCATCGCCGGCGCGTTCAAAATCGCGCGGCCGCGCTTCAGCGCCTCGAGTAGGACGTCCAGATCCGCTTTGGCGGAAAGGTAGTTAGGATCGACCGCGGGCTGATCCCTCGGATCGGCGGAGACGAGACGAACCTGGCCGCGGCTCTCCGGCCGCAAGCAATTCGTATGGAGGGTCACGCCATGGCCGGCGGCGCGGACCCGGCCATGCTCGATCACCATGGCGGGCAGGAAATGGAACTGGATGTCCGGCGCATTGACGCGCGGATGGCTCTTGGTGAAGCCGCCGCCCTCGGCGACATTCGATGCGGCCGGGCCGTCCCGCTTGACCATCCATCGCGCGGCGCTGAGCAGGGCGGGCAAGCCGCGATCGCGGCCGTTATAGCTGACCGGTTCGCTGACCCGAGCGATGATGTTGATGTCGAGATGGTCCTGCAGATTGCGGCCGACGCCCGGCAGATCGGCGACGATGGGCAGGCCGAGTCGGCGCAAATCGTCGGCCGGGCCGATCCCCGACAGAAGCAGGAGCTTTGGCGAGTTGATCGCGCCGGCGGCGACAATGACTTCACGCTCGGCTCTGGCGATCGCCGTCGCGTTGCCGACGGCGTATTCGACGCCGATCGCGCGATCTTTCTCGAAGACGACGCGCAGCGCCAGAGCGCCGGTCACGACCGTCAGATTGGGCCGCCGCATCGCCGGCCGCAGATAGGCGCGCGCCGCGCTCATTCGCCGCCCGTTCTTCTGCGTCACCTGATAGATGCCTGCGCCTTCCTGGGCGGCGCCGTTGAAATCCGGATTGGCCGGCAAGCCTGCTTGGACGGCCGCCTCGACGAACCTGCGCGTCAGCGGATTCGGTCCTAGCGGATCGCACACATTCAGCGGCCCGCTGCGGCCATGAAATTCATTATCCCAGCGCTCGTTATGTTCGGCGCGGCGAAAATAGGGCAGGACGTCGCGATAAGACCAGCCGCGATTGCCTTGCTGCGCCCAGCCGTCATAGTCGGCGGCGTTTCCGCGTATATAGACCATCGCGTTGATCGAACTGCCGCCGCCGAGAAGCCTCCCCTGCGGCAAATACATGCGGCGCCCGTTCATGTTGCGCTGCGGTTCGGTTTCGAAACCCCAGTTGAAGCGCGGCCCGCCGAGACGGACAAACGCCGCCGGAATTTGCACGTAGAGATGGCGGTCGGAGCCGCCCGCCTCCAAAACCAGCACGCGGACGGCGGGGTCGGCGGAAAGCCGCGCGGCGAGCACGGAGCCGCTCGAGCCGGACCCGACGATCACGTAATCGTACATCGCTCCTCCCTTCGCCGCGCCGGCGCAAAGCGACCGCTTGCCGCTCGCGACGACCTCTGGTAAGGTCGCCATGTTGAAGGGTTATCATACAACATACGCCGTTCAACGCCAACGGACCGTGCTCGCGCGGTCAGGAAGGCCGGAGCGTCCGATCGACAGCCGGCTCTGCTTTGGGAGGATTTGAAGCCATGGATAGTGGTCGCAACAATTCCCGCTCCGATCAGATCAGCCGCCGTCATCTCCTGAGATCAGCCGCCGTTCTCGGCGCAGGCGCGTTCGTCGGCGGCGCGCCGCTGACGGCGCGGGCGGCGGCCCCGCCGACCCTCGTCACCTCGATCCGCTCCCTCTCCAATCCTTATCACGCCGTCTGGAAAATCGGCGCCGAGGCCTTCGCCAAATCCGTAGGCTTGCAACATGTGACGCTCGTCACCGAGGCGAACAGCGAGAAAGGCATATCCGACATCCGCGCCATGATCGCCAAGACGGGCGGCGACATGGTCCTCAACGTCGATCCGAACAACACGCCGGACGCGCGGCCGATCGTCGAAGCATGCCACAAAGCGAAAGTCTATGTCGTAACGTGGTGGAACAAGCCCGCCGATCTGCATCCTTGGGATTTCAACCCCTACTACATCTCGCATATCGAGTTCGACGGCGTCACCAATGGCGGCTACATCACGGAGGAGCTGTTCAAGGCGATGGGCGACGACGGCGGCTTCGTCGCGCTCGGCGGCATGATTTCCGACTCCGCCGCCATCGATCGGCGCAAAGGCATGATGGATGCGCTGAAAAAGCATCCGAAGGTTCAGCTTCTCGATTTCCAGACGGCGGACTGGCAGTCGCAGAAGGCTTTCGACGTGACCAGCTCCTGGCTCACCCGCTTCGGCGACAAGATCAAGGGCGTCTGGGCGGCCAATGACGACATGGGCGTCGGCGCGCTGGAGGCGTTGCGCGCGCAGGGGCTCGCCGGAAAGGTGCCGGTGGTCGGCATCGACGGCATCAAGGCGGCGGTCGAGGCGGTGAAGGCGGGCGAATTCGTCTGCACCGTGACCTCAGATCCGTACTGGCAGGGCGGCATCGGCTTGTCGATGGCGCTCGAGGCGCTGCAGGGTAAATTCGATCCCGCCAAGGAGCCGAAGATCCATCGCGAGTTCAACGCGCGCACGGTGAAGATCACGCGCGACAATGTCGAAGAATACATCAAGACGCAGGTCGACTCGCATCCGACCATCGACTGGACCGATCTCTGGAGCCGCGTCGCAAGCCCGATCGTCTATGGATGATTCGAGCCCACGGAAGGGCGGAATGACCTCGACATGGCTCTCGCCGCGCGCCGGCCCGGCGGCGGGAAGCGCCGCGCCGAAATGGCGCGCGCTCGCGCCGTCCCGCTTCGGCGCGATCGGCCTCGCCGAGCTGGCGCCGCTGCTCGTTCTCGTCGGGCTGTGCGTCGCGCTGGGATTGCTCAATCCGAGCTTTTTTTCCTTCCGCAATCTCGTCTGGGGCGTCGCGAATTCGGCGGCCATTCCGCTGATCCTCGCCATGGGCGCGACGTTCATCATCCTGATGGGCAGTATCGATCTTTCCATCGAAGGCGCCTTGTCGGTCGGGACGATGATCGTCGCGCTCCTTTGCGCCAATGACAGCAACGCCAACAATTTCGGCTGGTGGGGCCCGTTGCTCGCGCTGATCGCCTGCACGGCGCTTGGTCTCGCCAACGGCCTCGTTCATGTCGTCTTGCGCATTCCGTCCTTCATGGCGACGCTCGGCGTCTGGTTCGTCGGGCTCGGAATCGGCACCGTCGCCCTCGGCGGCTCCGAGATTCGCGTGCTGGACCGAACGATCCGCTCCATCGCCTTCGAACGGGTCCTCGCTTTTCCGCTCGCCGTCTGGATCGCCGCGGCGATGTTCTTCTTCGCGCTCTTCCTCGAACGCAAGACGCGGTTCGGGCGGTACATCTATGCGATCGGCGGCGGCGAGGACATCGCCGCGCTTTCCGGCGTGCCGGTCAAGCGGACGCGGATTCTCGCTTTCGCCCTGGCCGGGTTCTTCAACGGCGTCGCCGCCGTGCTCGCCGCCGCGCAACTCGGTCAAGCCAATACGACGATCGCCAACGGCCGGCTGTTCATGACCGTGACGGCCGTCGTCGTCGGCGGCACGTCCTTGAGCGGCGGCTGGGGCGGGATCGCCAATTCGCTGATCGGCGTGTTGATCGTGGCCGTGCTCGCCAATGGCATGGTGCTCCTCGGCATCTCGCCCTACGTCCATGAAACGGTGCAGGGCCTGATGATCATCGCCGCCGTGGCGCTGTCCGTCCGCCGCGGCCGCTCCCTGATCGTCAAATAGGGCGCGCATGCTCGAGCTCGACAAGATCAGCAAGAGTTTCGGCGCGGTGCGCGCGCTTCGCGACGTGTCTCTCGAGGTTCGACCTCACGAAGTCGTCGGGCTGATCGGCGAGAACGGCGCCGGCAAGTCGACGCTCATGCGGATCCTGTCGGGCAGCATGCGGCCGGACGCCGGCGCCATTCTGATCGATGGGCGGCAGGTCGTGCTACGCGATCCGAAACGCGCCAACGAATACGGCATCGCCATGGTGTTTCAGGAGCAGTCGCTGCTGCTGAACATGTCGGTCGCCGAGAACATCTTTCTGGCGCAGGAGAAGCCGTTCATGCGCCTCGGCGCGATTGATCGCCGCCGCATGATCGAAGCCGCGCGCGCTTGCCTCGCCAAAGTCGGGCTCGACGTCGATCCGGCGATGAAGGCGGGCGAGCTCGATTTCGCCGCGCGGCAAATGGTCGAGCTCGCCAAGGCCCTGGCGCTCGAGGACCGTACCGACGCGCCGCTGACCATCCTTTTCGACGAGCCGACCTCGATCCTCGAGGCCAAGGACGTCGCGATGCTGTTCGAGCGCATGCGCGCGCTCAAATCGCGGGCGAGCTTCATCTTCGTCTCGCATCGCCTGGAGGAGGTGCTAGAAATCAGCGACCGCGTCTATGTCATGAAGGACGGCGAAGTCGTCGCCGAGCGATTGGCCGCCGGCGTAAGCGCTCCGGATCTCCACGCCATGATGGTCGGACGGGAGGTCAAGGGCGAATATTACCGCGAAGCGCGGCAATCGCCCCCGCGAGCGGACGTCGTTTTGGAGGCGCGCGGCCTTTCGGTCGCGGGCGCGTTTCGGGATGTGAGCTTTGCGTTGCGCCGCGGCGAAGTCCTCGGCGTCGCCGGCGTGATCGGCTCGGGGCGCGAGGAGCTAACCCGCACGCTATTCGGTTTCCTGCCGCAGACGTCGGGAACCCTGCTGATCGACGGACGCGAAACGGTCCTCAAGACGCCGACTCAAGCGGTGGCGGCGGGGATCGGCTATATCCCGCGCGAGAGGCGCATCGAAGGCTTGGTGACGGATATTTCGATCGCGGCCAATGTGACGCTCGCCCGGTTGGATCTTGCGATGCGCCACGGCTTCATCGACCATAAGCGGGAGAAGTCGATCGCCGAATACTGGATCAATCGGCTCCGGATCAAGACGCCGAGCGCCGCGCAATTGTGCCGCAACTTGAGCGGCGGCAATCAGCAGAAGGTGGTGCTGGCGCGCTGGATGGCGGCGCGTTCGCATATCCTGATCCTCGATCATCCGACGCGCGGCTTGGATGTCGGCGCCAAAGAAGAGGTCTACGACCTCATTCGCGATCTCTCCGCTGCGGGCGCCGCGATCGTGCTGACTTCCGACACGCTGGAAGAGACGATCGGCCTTTGTCACACCATTCTGGTCATGCGCGACGGCGCGGTGACGGCCCGCTTCGATGCGCCGGCGCGGGCCAAGCCGAAGCAGGTCGCGTTGCTGGAGCATATGGTGTGAGCCGCAAGACGGGGCCGGTACGGAGCGCATGATGGCGGGAGCGGCGGCGCAGCAAGTTTCGTTCGGCGGTTTGGCGGATCGCCTCCGTCCCTATACGCCGCTCTTTCTGCTCGTTTTCCTCATCGCTGGGGTCAACGCCGCCGAGCCGGGCTTCGCCACCCTGACCACGCTTTCCGTCGTCCTGTCGGACGCTTCGATCCTGTTCATTCTCGCGGCGGGCCTGACCTTCGTGATCATGCTCGGCGGCATCGATTTATCGGTGCAAGCGGCCGCGTCCTTCGCCAGCATGATCGTCGCCGAATTGCTGCCGCGCGTCGATTACGCCGCCTTCCCTGCGACCGTCCTTGTCGGGCTGGCGTTCGGCCTCGCCAGCGGCTTCGTCCATGTCAAGCTGCGCATTCCTTCCTTCATCGCGACGCTCGCCGCGGCCGGCGTGATGACGGGCCTTTCCCTGCTGATGGAGGACGGCCGGACCGTATCTCTCCTCGACCAGGGCCGCGAAGAATCGGCCTGGATCGCGGGGGCGTGGCTGTTCGGCGTTCCGAACGTGATCGTCATCGCCGCGCTGGTCGGGGCCGGCGGCATGCTGGCCCAGCGCTACACTCGATTCGGCCGCTACAGCGCCGCGATCGGCGCTGGCGAGCCGGCGGCGATCGCAGCGGGAATTCCCGTCGACAGGTACAAGATTCTCGCATTCGGCGTTTCGGGCGCGTTCGCCGCGTTGGCCGGGGTGGTGCTCGCCGCGCGCCTGTCCAGCGGTTCGCCCGATCTCGCCAGCCAGCTCCTCCTGCCGGCCATCGCGGCGGTCATCGTCGGCGGAACCGCAATCACCGGCGGCGTCGGCAGCATCGGCCGAACGGTCGTCGGCGCGTTGATCGTCTCGATCGTCCGCATCGGCATGACTTTCGTCGGCGTTGACATTTTCGCGCAGCAGATCGTCTTCGGCGCCGCGCTGATCTTTGCCGTCTTCGTCACGATCGACCGCAGCAAGATCGGGGTGCTGAAATAAGTCGATAGGAGGTCGTTCACTGGAAGCGAACCGAGGCGGAAAGGAGTGGCGTCGCCACTCGGCGCGCGCGGTGGAATCGCGCCTCGCTACTGGCGTTCGGAAGGCGCCCAATTTGCTTTTCGCTGAACGGAGCCGGCGCGTAAGGTCTTGTCGGCGGGCGCGGCGGTCTCGCGCGGCTGCCGCAGAGGACGACCGCGCCTATGCCGGACGCCCCCGCGGGGCCGCGCGCAGACCTCGCCGACGCCGCTTACCCCGCCGGATAGCGGCGCTCCGCCGGCCTGATCTTTCCTGCGTTGCCAAGCTCGATCACGTAGCCGAGGTCTGCCTCCGTATCGAGATAATAGTGCTCGTCCTCGTCGAACTTGCCGCTCTGCGTCACCGCGTAGCCGCGCCGCGCATAGTCGGCGACCGCCTTGGCGCAATCGGCGTAGAAGAGCTTGACGTGGTGAAAGCCTTCGCCGCGCGTTTCGAGATGCTCGTCGTAGATCGAACGGCCGCTGACTGGCTGGATGAGCTCGAGTTGGACCTTGTCGCTCCAGGCGACGGCGATCAAGCACGTATGGGTGGCGGGCCTGCCGCGATAGACGTAGTCGCACACTTTCGGCGCCTTGAACTCGTAGACGTCCCAGGGGCCGAAGCCCGAGACCTCCCAATGGCGCCGCATCGCCGCGTCGAGATCGCGGACGATATAGGCGATCTGCATGACGCTTCCTTCCTGCATCGTTTCCTCCTATTGACCGGTGGACCGCGCCGGCTTCTTCAGCAGCGGGCCCGGTTTCCTTCGGAGCCGGCGCTCCTCGCGACGATGAAGATGAGCCCGCGGATCGCCGGCGTCAAAAGCGGCCCAGCCGAAGCCGGTTGAACGCAAAGGCGAGGACCTGCAGGATGAGAAACGACAACACGAGAGACATCGGCGCCCCATGACCGCAGCCGCCCAGCCCGCCCGGATCGTCTTCCTCGATCGCGCGACGCTGTCGCCGCGCACCAGCCTGCGGGAGCCCGCCTTTCCGCACGAATGGATGAGCTTCGAGCGCAGTGCGCCCGAGGAGGTGGCCGAGCGCATCGCCACGGCCGCGATCGTCGTGACTAACAAGGCGCCAGTCCATGCCGCAGCGATCGCCGGCGCGCCGAATCTGAAACTCGTCGCGGTCGCCGCCACCGGAACCGATAACGTCGACGTCGCCGCCTGCCGCGCCCGCGACGTCACGGTATCGAACATCCGCAATTACGCCATCCATACGGTGCCGGAGCATACATTCGCGCTGATCCTGGCGCTGCGGCGCAACATTCTCGCCTACCATCGGTCCGTGGCGCAGGGCCGTTGGCGAGAAGCGGACCAGTTCTGTTATTTCGACTATCCGATCCGCGACCTCGCCGGCTCGACGCTCGGCATTATTGGCGACGGCGTGCTCGGCCGCGCGGTCGCCGACATCGCGCGCGGCTTCGGGCTCAAGACGCTGTTCTCGGACTATAAGGGTACGACCGGCATGGGCCCGCTCTATACGCCCTTCGAGACCGTGCTGCGAACAAGCGACATCATCACGCTGCATACGCCGCTTCTGCCTTCGACGCGCAACCTGATCGCCGCGCCCGAATTCGCGCTGATGGAGCGCAAGCCGCTGCTGATCAACACGGCGCGCGGCGGCCTCGTCGACGAGCAGGCGCTCTGCGAAGCGCTGACGAGCGGCCGGATCGCCGGCGCGGCGTTCGACGTCGTCACGCAGGAGCCGCCCGCCGCCGATCATCCCTTCATGCGTCTGCTCGACCGGCCGGACTTCATCCTGACGCCGCATGTCGCCTGGGCCAGCGAGGAAGCGATCCAAAGTCTCGCCGATCAACTCATCGACAATATCGATGCGTTCTGGGCCGGCCAACCGCGCAACGTGGTCGAATAGAGAGACAGACTTGGGCCCGTGGCCTTGTACGCGGCCGGCTCGCCAGCAAGTCGGCGCGGCCGAAACCAGCGATGGGGCGAGGCCTCGCCAACCGGCGGTTTTGGCCCAAACTTGCCGCCCGACGAGCCGGGCGGCTCGCCAAGCGGCGCCATGCCTATCCGGAGCGCCCATCGCCCGGTAAGCTCCCGGGCCGCGAGCAGACCGCTCTGCACGCTCGAGAGGGGATTCCATGATCAAGACATATGTGCTTGCCGCGACGACGTTCGTCTC
Source organism: Alphaproteobacteria bacterium (assembly GCA_021325385.1). Lineage (GTDB taxonomy): Bacteria > Pseudomonadota > Alphaproteobacteria > Rhizobiales > Beijerinckiaceae > Roseiarcus. Next base: position 14,372 of record JAJPHH010000079.1, on the reverse strand, counting down.
GCTCCTTCTGGCCTTTTCGCCCGCCGAAGCGGCGGGGATCAGCCGAGCCTGGGTTTCCGGCAAGGGAACGGACGCGGCCGGCTGCGGCGCGCCGAGCAATCCGTGCCGCACCTTTCAGTACGTTCATGACAATATCATAGCCGCCGGCGGCGAGATCGACGTGCTCGATCCCGCCGGCTATGGCGCGATCGCCATTGCGAAGGCGATCAGCATCGTCAATGACGGCGTCGGCACGGCCGGCGTGCAGGCCGCGTCGGGCAACGCGATCACCATCAATGCAGGCGGAGGCGACGCGATCTATCTGCGCGGCTTGTCGGTCGAGGGACTCGGGACCGGCGCTGTCGGCCTTCAATTCAACACAGGCGGCCGGCTGACGGTGATCAACTGCGCCTTTCGGCATTTTACCGCGGAGGGGGTTTACCTCGCCCCGACAGGCCCGATTTCTTTCTCGATCTCCAATACGGTGGTGGACGACAACGCGTCGAACGGCGTCTACATCGCTCCTGTCGGGGCAGGGTCGGCGCAAGGGACGATCACCAACGTCGAAGCGAACGGCAATGGGTTCGACGGGATCGCAGTCGACGGCCAAAATCTCACGGGCAACGCGAACTCCAATATAACCATCGTCGGCAGCGTCGCCTCCAACAACGCCAGCATGGGAGTCGCGGTCCAGAGCGGCCAGATGTCGGTTCTGGCGAGGGAGACCAACGCCAGCTTCAACGGCTTCGCCGGTTTTGTCACGACCCTCGGCGGCGTGCTCAGGCTCAGTCGCTCAGTTGCGACCGGCAATAGCCAGGGCGTCAGCTCGATCGGGACCGTCTATACCTATGACGACAATTCGATCGTCGGAAACAGCGCTCAGGACATCAATGCGACGATGTCGAACCTTTCGTCGCATTAGAGCGGCGAACTGCGATCGACATTGGTTCGCCTGCGGGCGCGCCGCGAGATGCGGAATGACCGCGTCGCTCCCTTGTTGGCGTTGAAGGCGGCGCTGACGATCGGATTGACGCCTCGGCGGACGTCCTGATCCTCTGCGGCGCCTTTCAATCGCCGGCCCACTATTCTCGCGCTCAAAGCCGCGCGGCGTGATCAATTCTCGTCGCCGCCGGCCAGCGCGCTCCGTTTGTTGCGCAAGTGGTGAAACATTATATCGCTCAGTTCCTGCCCGGCTTTCCGGCGCAACGCGTCTAAGATCGCTTCGTGCTCGCGCATCGCCTCACTCCAGCGATCGCGCTCGCGCGCCAGATTTGCGGAATAGCGCACCCGCCTCAGCCGGCCGGCGAAACTTGCGTAGGTTGAGGCGAGGATCGCATTTCCCGCCGCCGCGACAATCTTCTGATGGATCTTTTGATTGTATTGAAAATAACCGTGCAAATCGCGGCGCAGGTAGCATGCGTACATTTCGTAATGCAATCCCTCGATCTCGGCGAGCTGTTCGTCAGTTATATTTTCGCAAGCAAGCCGGCCCGCCAGCCCTTCAAGGCCGCCCATGACGTCGAAGAGTTCGGTCAAGTCGCGCTTGGTCAGCGCTCGAACGCGCGCTCCCCGATTGGGCAAAAGGTCGAGGAGGCCTTCGGACGCAAGGACTTTCAGCGCCTCCCGTAGCGGGGTTCGCGAAATGCCGAACAATGCGCAGAGCTCGCGCTCGGGGACACGGTCTCCATCCGCGAGGTTTCCCTCGACGATGTAATCGCGCAGGCGGGTGAGCACCTCCCCATGCAGGGACGCGGTCGGCGGCTGCGGACCTGCCGCTTCCGCCTCGCCCGCCGCCTTTTCAGGTTTGTTCGCCAAAGATTTGAGCATCCTGCACAAATACCGCGTTCATTTGAGTCGGTCGAACGGAAAAAATGAATTCAATAATTTTCTTGCTAGCCAGCAAAATGCATGCAAGATGCTGGCCGTCGGGCTCGCCTCGATGCGAGGGAGATCGTGATGAGCGAAGGACGGGGCCGCCATTTCCTACAAATTCCCGGGCCAAGTCCGGTCCCCGAGCGAATTCTGCGGGCCATCAGCCGGCAGGTCATTGATCACCGAAGCCCTGAATTCAAAAGACTCGGGCAAGAAGTGCTCGAGGGCTCCCGCGCCATTTTCAAGACTTCGGGGCCCGTCGTGATTTATCCCTCGTCAGGAACCGGCGCGTGGGAGGCGGCGATCGTCAATACGCTCTCTCCGGGCGACAAGGTCTTGATGGTCGAGACGGGTCATTTCGCCACGTTGTGGCGGCGGATGGCCGAGAGATGGGGGCTGGAAGTCGATTTCGTGCCTGGCGATTGGCGCCACGGCGCCGATCCGGACATCATCGAAACCAGATTGGCCGAAGACAGGCGGCGCACGATCAAGGCCGTCATGGTCGTCCATAACGAGACTTCTACGGGAGTGACCAGCCGGATCGCGGAGATCCGCAAAGCGATCGATCGGGCCAATCATCCGGCTCTCTTCATGGTCGACACGATCTCATCACTTGGCTCCGTCGACTATCGTCATGAAGAATGGGAAATCGACGTTACGGTGAGCTGCTCGCAAAAAGGCCTGATGCTGCCCCCCGGGCTCGGCTTTACGGCGATCTCCGAAAAAGCGATGGCCGCTTCCAAGACCAACAAAATGCCGCGCTCTTACTGGGACTGGGGCGAAATGCTGAAGCCGAACGCCAACGGCTTCTTCCCGTATACGCCTGCGACCAATCTGCTGTTCGGCCTGCGCGAGGCGATCGCGATGCTGCTCGAAGAAGGCTTGGATCACGTCTTCGCGCGTCATCAGCGGCTGGCCGCCGCGACACGCGCGGCCGTCCGCGCCTGGGGTCTCGAGATCCTTTGCCTAACGCCTTCGGAATATTCGCCGGTCCTTACCGCGGTGATGATGCCTTCCGGACATGACGCCGATCAATTCCGTCAGATCGTACTTGAGAGATACAACATGTCGCTTGGCGCAGGCTTGACCAAGCTCGCCGGCCGGGTGTTCAGGATTGGGCATCTCGGCGAATGCAATGAGCTCGTCCTGCTCGCGGCTTTAGCCGGCGTCGAGATGGGCCTATCGGCGGCGGGGACGCCGCACCGCGGCGGCGGCGTGGCGGCTGCAATGGCCGAGTTGGGCCTTTCTCAGAGGGACGCGGCGATGACGCGCAAAGCCGTCGCTGGCTAGGTCGGCGGCGCTTGAGAAGCGCCGCGAATCGCGCCCCTCTCGCAACCATCGCGCATAGCGGAGACCCAAGCGAGGCGGCGAGATTATCGAGACGAGGAGAACACGGAATGCGCATCTCCGCCCACAAGATTCCCATGAGCAGTCCGAGCGACGTCTCGGGACTGGAGCGTTTAATCGACGCCGGAACTATTGATCCCCGCGAGATCGTCGCCTCGATCGGCAAGACGGAAGGCAACGGCGGCGCGAACGATTTTACGCGGGGCTTCGCCACGCTCTCGCTGTCGCTGGCTCTTGCCCGCCGGCTTGGCATATCGCCGGAAGAGGTCGCTCGCCGGGTCGCGTTCGTTTGGTCCGGCGGTACGGAAGGCGTCCTCAGTCCGCATGCGACAATATTCACGCGAAGCGAAGGCGCGGCGGCTGGCGTAAAGCGATTGGCGTTGGGAATAGGCGTAACGCGCGACTTCGCTCCGGAAGAAGTCGGGACCCTTGTCGAGGTGCGGGAGGTGGCGGCGGCAGTTCGGCGCGCGCAGGCCGAGGCCGGAATTACATCGGCGGAGGACGTGCACTACGTGCAGGTCAAGGGGCCTCTCCTGACGCCTGCGATGGTGGCGGACGCCGACCGGCGAGGCGCAAAGCTGGTCACCAAGGATCCAAACGGCTCGAAGCCCTTCGCGCGCGGCGCTACGGCTCTTGGCGTTGCGCTCGCGCTCGGCGAAATCGAAGAATCCTCGCTCACCGATGGAGTCATTGCCCAGAACATGGATCTGTTTTCGTCCGTGGCGAATACGTCCGCTGGCGGCGAGCTGAAGAATTGCGAGATACTCCTATTTGGAAATTCGGAGAAGGCCGGCGGCGACCTGCGCATCGGCCACTCGGTATTAAAGGATGTCGTCGATAGCGAGGCGGTGCGAGCGGCCGTGTCGAACGCTTTGGGAGAGTCGTCCGCGAGGTTGGACCCCTCAAGAGTCGTCGCGCTGTTTGCAAAAGCGGAGGCGCCGCCTGGCGGCGTTTTGCGAGGACGGCGCACCACAATGCTGTCCGACGCCGATATCAATTACGAGAGACACGCCCGAGCGGCGTTAGGCGCAGTCATTGCGTCGGTGACTGGGGATTCCGCAATCTTCGTCTCAGGCGGCACAGAGCATCAATGCGCGCCTGGAGAGGCGCCGATCGCAGCGATCGTACGCGTATAGGTCAAGCCATGGCGCCGAATTTGCGTAGGCTACGACGAGCGGTCGCCCGGCTGCGCGACCCTTAATGGATCCGTGAAGCAGCTATCTGAAAGGGAGGTTCTGATGACTGCGATCAAATTGAGCCACTATCTGGGCGGCGTAGCAGTCGCTTCGCTCCTTGCAATTTCGTCCTTTTCGGCGGCCCCTGCTGCGGCGGAAGACAAGGCGGCGATCTTGCTGCCGGGCAGCATAAACGATCAAAGCTGGAACGCCTTAGGGTACGCCATCCTGCAGAGTCTGAAGCCACACGGCTTCGCCACGGCATATTCCGAAAATGTCTCCGATGCCGACGAGGCCGAGGCGCTCCGTGGATATGCGAGCCAGGGCTACAATATCGTCATGGGCCATTCCGGGCGTTTCGTATCCGCGATGGAGCAGGTTGCGCCTGATTTTCCCAAAACTCAGTTCATCGTCGTCAGCGGCAACGAAGGCATGCCGCCGAACGTCATGTCGATCGACTGGAACAACGCGCAATTCGGCTGCCAGATCGGGCTGTTGGCCGCGCGTATGAGCAAGACGAAGATGGTCGCCGGCGTCTATGGGCTGGAGGGCGTTCCCAACATCACGGCCCAAGCCGGCGGGTTCCGCATCTGCGCGACGAAAGCCGGCGCAAAGGTCTCGATTTTGTACGTGAAGGATATGGAGGACGCGGCGGCGGCTAAGGAGGCGGCGCTGTCGCTGATCGCTCAGGGCGCCGATGTGATCACAGGGAAGCTCAACGCCGCCGAGGCCGGGCTCGTCGAAGCCGCGAAGGAGAAACACGTCTATGTTACCGGGCGCGGCCTCGATCAGACAAAAATGGCGCCTGATCTGGTCCTGACCAATATTATAGAAGACTGGCCCGCCATGTTCGGCAAGACTGCGGACGAAGTGAAAGCCGGCAAGCTGTTCGGCAACTTCGTCCAATATGGCTACGACACCGCGCCGGTGACCGGCGCTTCTCTCGAATATATGGAGGGCAAGGCTTTCAATCCCGCGGTGCCGGCTTCAGTTGCGAAAGAGGTCGCCGATTTGGCCGACCAGTTCAAATCCGGCAGCTTGAAAGTCGAGCCGACCCGCAATGACGCGCGGGGCGGGACCTGACGCTGATCAGGCGGATCGAGACCGCCTCGTCGGCTCGAGGCGGTCTCCGCACGACAGGGCGGGCGAGGCGCGCCCTTTCCGCGCCGACGGAGGTGAGAGTATGACCGCCGTGCGGAACTCGAAGGAGCGCTTTTGGTGAGTCCGCTGCTGCAAATGCGTGGGATAGTGCGCCGGTTCGGCGACCTTTGCGCTAACGACAACATCGATCTTGATGTGCAGCCCGGCGAAATCCTCGGTCTCTTGGGTGAGAACGGCTCCGGTAAAAGCACCCTCATGAAGGTGCTGTTCGGGATGTTGAGAGCGGATTCTGGCAGCATCGCCTTCAAGGGAAAGTTGCTGGACGGGCACACGCCGGCCGAGGCGATGGCGGCGGGCATTGCGATGATCCATCAGCACTTCATGCTGATCGATGCAATGACGGTCACAGAGAACGTCATGCTGGGATGGCCTGAAGCCGGCCGCGTCCTTCGTACCAAGGAAATCTCGTCGCGCGTGCGGGAGGCCAGCAAGCGTTTCGGGCTCTACCTTGATCCGGACGCGCAAGTTGGCGCTCTCCCGCTTGGTCGTCGTCAACGCGTGGAAATACTCAAGGCGATCTTGCGCAACGCGGAGTTGCTCATACTGGACGAGCCGACATCCAACCTTGCGCCGGCCGAAGTGGCCGATCTGCTGGTCATTCTTCGACGTTTGCGAGCGGAGCGGAAGGGCATCGTCTTCATCACTCATAAGCTCCCCGAAGTTCTCGATGTCTGCGACAATGTCGTCGTCCTTCGTCTTGGTCGGGTGGTCGGTAGAGCGCCGGTCGCAGGCGCCAGCAGGGGCCAATTGGCGGAGATGATGATCGGCCGCGACGTATCCGCGCCGCGCGAGGTCGACGCGGCCAAGCCGCCGGGCCAGGCGCGACTGGCGCTGCGCGATTTCTCCGCGCCCGGCCTTCTGCCCCTGACATTCGAGGTGCGGGCCGGAGAAATTCTCGGGGTCGCCGGGGTCGACGGCAATGGGCAGTTCGAGCTGGTCGAAAGCCTGAGCGGCTTGCTGCCCGCGCGCGGCGGCGTCCTCGAATTGGACGGGCGCGACATCACGCGATCGACGGTGGCCGCGCGAATGAATCTGGGGCTCGCCTATATGCCGGCCGATCGTGGCCAGAAGGCGCTCGTCAAAGGAATGTCCATCGCAGAAAACGTCATGCTGAGAGACAGTCGACGACCGCCCTACGCCCGCGGGCCGTTGTTGACGCCCGCGCGGGCGGCGGCCAAAACGCGCGCACTGATGGCGGATTACGATATTCGCGCGCGCGGACCCGACTCTATCGTCGCGCGACTGTCCGGCGGCAATCAGCAAAAGATCGTTGTTGCGCGGGAGCTCGACCGAGGTCCAGCCGTATTGATCGCTCACCAAGCCGCCTGGGGACTTGATCCCGGCGCCACTCGTTTTGTCCTCGATCGGATGATCGCGCTACGCGATCGCGGCGCGGCGATCGTCTATGTATCATCCGAGCTCGAGGAGGTCCTGGCGATTAGCGATCGGGTCGCGGTGATGGCGGGCGGCGGTTTTGCAGGCGTCATGCCGCGCTCCGCGCTGGATATGCGGCAGATCGGGCTCTGGATGGCGGGGAGGGCGGCATGAGCGACGCGGCGCCCTCGTTGAGCTTCGCGACCTTTTTGCAAGGTCGGCGAATTCGGCTGACGCCCGGCGGCCTCTTCGGTCGAATATGTGTCGCGTTGCTCCTTTCAATGGTTTGCGCGGCCGTGCTGATCGGCCTTTCTGGCCATAATCCTTTCGCGGCGTTCGCGGCAATTGCGCAAGGCGCCATGGGCTCGGAGCACCAGATCGGCGCCTCGTTGAATCGCTGTACGCCGTATTTGCTGGCCGGCGTTGGCGTCGCACTATGCTTTCGCGCCGGCGTGATCAACATTGGCGCTGAAGGCCAAATCGCGATCGGGGGAGCGGGCGCGGCGGCGGCGGCGTTCGCCTTTGCGGACGCGCCGCCGATTGTCGCCGTCGTCGCGGCGCTGCTGGGCGGGGCTCTGGCCGGCGCGGCTTGGGCGGGAATCGCCACAGCGATCCATCTCGGCCGGCGAGTCCACGAGGTCCTGGCGACATTGTTGCTCAATTTCGTCGCTCTTCTCCTCGTACAACAGCTCCTTGCAGGGCCGCTCGGGCAGTTCGGCGCGGGCTTTCTTCAGTCGCCGTTGATGCCGCGATCCGCTTGGCTGCCGAGGCTCGCGGGGTTCGATGCGCATCCTGGATTTCTGATTGCGATCCTCGCTGCGGCCGCTTTCTCCTTCGTGCTGTGGCGCACGCCGTTTGGATTTGCGCTGCGCGTCGCCGGGAGCTCGCGTCTGGCGGGCGCGTATGCGGGTTTTTCGCTGGCGCGTCTGACATGGGGCGCAATGCTGATTGCTGGAGCTCTGGCCGGCTTGGCGGGCGGGATCGAAGTTCTAGGAGTTCACCGTCGTCTTATCGAAGGATTTTCCCTCGGCTTCGGGTTTAAGGCGGTCACCGTCGCGCTGCTCGGCGCGATTGAGCCGCTTGCCGTCACGCCGGCTGCGTTGTTCATCGGTCTGTTGGAATCGGGTTCATTGGCGATGCAGCGCCAGATCGGGGTTCCCTCCGCGCTCATCACCGTGATCGAGGGCCTGACGATGCTTTTCGTACTAGCGGCTACGGCAGGCCGAAAATGATCGAGTTTTTGGCGGCGACTATTCGAATCGCAACGCCTCTGGCCCTGGCGGCGCTCGGAGGAATCTTGTCCGAGCGAGCCGGAGTGTTCGCCGTAGGCCTCGAAGGCATGATGCTCGCCGGCGCCTTTGCTGCGACTGTCGGGGCGTGGACGACCGGCGCGGCTGGCGTGGGGATTGTTCTGGCGCTCCTCGGAGGCGCGGCGATCGGCTTGGCGGTCGCCTTCGTGGCGGTGCGGTTTCGCGCCGACAATATGGTGACGGGGCTGGCGGTCAATATTCTGTCTCTTGGTCTTACCAGCTATCTCATGCGCGTTTTGTCGGGCGGCGCACAACCCGTCAGCATGCATCTGTCGCCGCTCGCCCCGTGGCCGATACCGATCCTCTCCGATATCCCCGCGCTTGGTCCCTTGCTATTTGCACATCCGCCGCTGACATACCTGACTGTCCTCGGCTGTTTGGGCCTCACGCTTTTTCTCGGCCGCACGCAAATAGGGCTTACCCTTCGCGCGACCGGGGAGAATCCGGAAGCGGTATTCGCGGCCGGCGCGAACCCTTTGATGATGCGAATGCTGGCCGTGATCGCCTGCGGCGCGATCGCGGGCCTGGGCGGCGCAGTGCTCAGCCTTCAGCAGGTCGGCACTTTCACCGACGGCATGACGAGCGGCCGCGGCTATTTGGCGCTTGCCGCGCTCATTGTGGGACGGTGGACCCCGTGGGGCGCCGCTGCGGCCTGTTTGGTCTTCGGGGCCGCCGAAGCTTTTGAGCTGCGTCTGCAAGGCTTTGGCGCGCCGGTGAGCTCCTATGTGATTCAGATGGCGCCTTACCTGATCGCGCTTGCCGTGTTGGCGGGAATGGGCCGGTCTTCAAAACTTCCGGCCGCAATTGGTCAGGCGCTTCAGCGCGACCATTGAGGGCCTCATGACTCGTACCATCGCGCAGGTCGCCGCGTCGCTGCGAAGCGGAGAAGCCAGCGCCTCCAAAATTCTCGAGGAGACGCTCGAAAGAATTCGCCGCATCGATCCCAAGCTGAACAGCTTCGTCCATCTCGATGAGCCCGGCGCGAGGAAGGCCGCGCATGAAAGCGATGCGCGGTTCAAGGCTGGCGCGCCTCGTTCGGAGTTGGAGGGCGTCCCTCTGTCGATCAAGGACAGTATTCAGGTCGCCGGCATGCCGGCGACCTGGGGCAGCCGCTCCCTTGCCAGCTTCGTCCCTGACAAGGATGAACTTCCCGTCGCTCGCCTGCGCGCAGCCGGCGCCATTATTCTCGGCAAGACCAACGTCCCGGAATTGACCTTAGAAGGGTACACCAAGAACGATCTTTTCGGCGTTACGCGCAATCCATGGGATTTGCGCTTAACGCCCGGCGGATCGTCTGGCGGAGCCGCCGCAGGAGTTGCTGCGGGTTTGGCCCCTGCCGCCATCGGGACCGACGGCGGCGGCTCAATTCGACGTCCGGCCTGTCATACCGGGCTGGTCGGCTGGAAACCGTCGATCGGCCGGTTTCCCCGCATTGACGGGTTTCCCGCGATCTTAACCGACTTTGAGACGATCGGAACGCTTACCCGCTCAGTCGAGGACGCCATGATTCTCGATTCGATCATGGCGGGACCGGATGTTCGGGATCGGCGCTCGCTCTTTGCATCGGCGCCGCCGCGCCCGTCAGGACCAGCGCGAATTTTGTTCATTCCGCAATTCGGAGAGTCTCCGGTCGATCCCGAAGTCGCCGCGGCCGCCGAGCAGGCGGCGGAGCAATTGATCGGCGATGGCCATACTCTCATCCGAGAAAGCGTGTTCTTCGATTTGCAGGATTTGGCTCGAATTTGGCACGTCGTCTCGCGATCCGGCGTCGCCTGGCTGGCGGACCGCGACGGCGGAAAAATGGGAGCCTCCTTCGGGTCCTCGGCTCGCGCCATGGCCGAGGACGGCCGAAAGCTGACCGGCGCCGATTACATCGACGCTTTGGAGCGCGTCGCGGCCTTCAGGCGACGGTGCGGCGAGCTGTTCTCTCGTGTCGATTATGTGCTGACGCCAACCGCGGCCGCGCTGCCGTGGCCAGCCGATACGCCCTATCCTGACCGGATAGCGGGGCGACCCGCCGGTCCGCGGGACCATGCGGTCTTCACGGGATGGGTCAATATCGGCGGCCTTCCGGCGATAAATCTGCCCGTCGCCGTCTCCAAGGCCAATCTTCCGATGGGCGTCCAATTGGCGGCCGGCTTCGGCGAAGACGCGTCATTGCTGGCGTTCGCGCGCAAGCTAGCCGAGCATTATCCCGCGCTGATTTGTCCGCTTCTTAGCGAATGAGGATTCCCGGCAACCGGGCTGCTCATCCATGGCTAGGCGCGGGGGAAGCGCAGCGTTGTGGCTTTGTCGCATGCCCAATTGCAGGCGCGACGTACCGATCATTGTGATGTAGACGTCAGGAGGCGCGTTTGGAATCTGAGGCGGCGAGGGCTGCTGCGAAGCTTTTCGTCCAAGCGAGGGCGACAGGAGCCTTGCTGGACGGTCTCCCGAAAGGACTGCGCCCGCGAGACGCTCGCGACGCCTACGCAATTCAATTGGAGACAATCCGGCAAATCGAAGACAATATCGCTGGATGGAAGGTCGCGCTATCGAACGAGTATGGTCTGCTGGTCGGCGCGCTCATAGGGTCGCGCATGTTCGAGACTGGAGCGACGATCCCCACCTCGGACATGGCGCTCGTCGGCGTCGAAGCGGAAATAGCGTTCCGATTTGATAAAGCCTTGCCTCCCAGGGAGCGCCCCTATGACAGAGGCGAAATCGCTGCAGCGGTGACGGCTTTTCCCGCCGTTGAAATTCTCGATTCGCGTTTTCGCGATTACGAAGGAACCCCCGTCATTGATCGCGCGGCCGACTTCATGTCGAACAGCGCCTTTGTGGCCGGAAGGCCTCGTGACGACTGGCGGTCTTTCGACCTAGGAAAGCTCGAGGCATGCCTTAGAATCGATGGGACGGAAGTTGTGCGTCTGGTCGGAGGTCATGCCGCGGGAGATCCGTTGCTTCCGGCGATCGCGCTCGTTAACCAGTTCAGAACCTCGAATGGCGTCTCGACCGGTCAAGTCGTGACCACCGGGAGTTATACGGGACTGCAGTTCGTGAGAAAAACAAGCTCTGTCCAAGCGTTGTTTGAGGGTTTCGGCGTAGTAGACCTCGACCTTCTCTCGTGACTTGACGCCGGGCCAGGCCGCCGGGAGGTCGTTTTGCCGAGGAGCGGTGGCCTATCTACATGCGCGTCCATCGTCAGCCGGCGGCGTAGTCTGGCGGCCTGTATTTGATTTCCCACCGGCCGGGTTGCAGCCTTGATCTCTTGGATGGCCGCCAAGACTTTTTTCCCACTCCTTAATTCGTCTAATTGCGGCGGCGGGGATTGACCTATCGCAATGCGGGCAGCGGTTTTCGCGCGAGGATGAACAGGATTGCGGAGGAGATCATGGCGGCGTCCGTCCAATGTCTCGTTTTGTATCTTTCGATTCCTGTGGGCCTGGCGGCGCTGGCGGTCGGCCGATCTTCTCCAATTGAGAGGCGGGCTTCGGCGTCGGTGAAAACTCAAATCCACAAGGCGCGGCGGCGATGATCGGTTTCGCGGCGCTGGAAGGGAAAGTCGGCAGGCTTAAAATGTCCAGAAGCTACGCCATCGAGTCGATAAGCCCCGCGACGATCGATCGGACTTATCTCCTGGCCAGGGCGGCCATGCCGGGCTTGCTCGCGCATGAGTGGCGCCAATTCTGTCGCGGCCACGATCCGTCGCGCATTCGCGCCACTGCGGACGACCGAGAAGAGATCGCGCTCGCGCGCAACGCGACGGGCTATGTCAAAGGCCTATGCGTCTACGCGGTGAGAACTCATCCGACCTATGGCCGTCTGCTCGATGTTCCGTTCTTCGTCGTTGCAAGCGCCGCGGACGGCGAAGGCGTAGCCGCCGAGCTCCTCGACTTCTTGCGAGACAAATGCGACAAGTTCGTCTGCTCCGGCATCCGCTTCTGGACCATGAGCCCGAATGAGGCCTGGGCCGGCCGGCTAAGCCCTCGCCACATCGCGCGCAGCGATCACGGGCTGTTCATGCCCGCTCTGGCGAGCGCAGCCGAGATCGAGCAGGCCCTGCTGGCGCATGGCGTCGGCGCGGCTGAGGCTATCGATCGACTTTCCCGGTGAAGACATAGCCGACGCCGCGGACAGACTTCACCAGAGTGGGATTTTTCGGATCGGCTTCGATTTTTTTTCGGAGGCGGGCGACCTGGGCGTCGATGGTTCGGTCGAAAGCGTCCCAAGCGCGGCCGCGGGTCAGATCCATCAGCGCCTCGCGGCCGAAGACGCGGCCGGGGGATTTGGCGAGCGCAGCCAAAAGGTCGAATTCGCCGGTGGTGAGCGCGACCTCCTGGCCTTGCGGCGAGATGAGCTGACGCCGGCCGATGTCGAGGCGCCAGCCGTCGAAGCGAATAACCTCGTCGACGGCGTCCAGGGCGGCGGCTGCTTGAACGGTCAGCGGACCTCGTCGCCGCAGGACGCTTTTGACCCGCGCCAAAACTTCGCGCAGATGGAACGGCTTGGCGATATAGTCGTCCGCCCCGACTTCCAGCCCGACGACGCGATCCAGCACGTCGTCGCGGCCGGTCAGCATGATGATGCCGACATTCGAAGCGGCGCGAATTTCGCGCGCGAGGGTCACCCCGTCTTCGCCCGGCATGACCACGTCGAGCAGGATGACGTCGACCGATTCGTCCAGCCGGGCGCGCATCGCCGCGCCGTCCGCCGCGGCGCTGATCCGATATCCCTCTTGCTCGAAATAGCGGGTCAACATCTGGCGAATGCGCGGATCGTCGTCGACGACCAGAATATGGGCGGCGTCTTCCGCGCGGCTGGCCATTAGACTTTGTGCCGGGAGAGCGTGTTGCACATTGTTACAAATCGGCGCCGAATCGCACAAGGCAATGATACGCCGATCACATGACGCCGCTCAAATGCCCCGCACGCGCTGATGAAGAGGGCCACGTCATGTATAGCCAAGCCGCAGTTTCCCTGACCCGCAGCCAGGCCGCGCCATTCGCGGCCGCGGCCGAGCCGGCGCCGACGCTCAGGGACCTCTTCAAGGGTCAGTCCGCGGAAACCTTGGCGGCGGGCGAGGCGCTCTTCTGGGAGGGCGACCCGGCCGGGCAAATTTTCGACGTGATCAGCGGCGTGCTGCGGGTCTACCGCATCATGCCGGACGGGCGGCGGGCGATCATGGGCTTCATCCATCCCGGCGACGTCCTCGGGGTGTCGTTTCAGAACCGCTATCTGTTCACCGCCGAAGCGGTCACCGAGGTCAAGATCCGGCGCTTCGCCCGCAGCCGTTTCTTCGGCCTGATCAATGAAACGCCCGCCTTGCGGCCGCAACTCTTCGCCATCCTTTGTGACGAAATGTCGGCCGCCCAAGATCAGATGCTGCTGCTCGGCCGTAAGAACGCCGAAGAGAGGGTCGTCAGCTTTCTGCTTTCCGTTCACCGCAAGGTCGGAATCGGCGCCGACATCGAATTGCCGATGAGCCGGCTCGACATGGCCGACTATCTGGGGCTCACCATGGAGACCGTGTCGAGAATGATGACAAGCCTGGCGCGGCGTGGTTTGATCGCCTTGGGCGCACGCCATACCGTCACATTGCGCAAATTGGCGGCTTTGCGCGAAATCGCCGGGCATGACGCCGAGGATGAGGACATCGCCGCGGCGCCTGCGCGCCGCGCCGTATGGCCCCATTGAACGGAAAGTACGGTTGACGCTGAAAGAAATCTCTTCGCCGTCGAAATCGGCGCCGCCGGCTGATTTTGGCGAGATGGCGCAAGTCTTGGACTTGGCGAACATCATCATCCACGATGTCGACGGCAGGATCGTCCATTGGACAAGCGGTTGCGAGCGCCTCTATGGGTGGCGGGCTGACGAAGCCCTAGGCGCCCTTTCGCAAGAGCTTCTGCAGACGATCTTTCCGCAACCGCGTGAGAAGATCATCGCCGACTTGCGCGAGCGCGGGAGCTGGCAAGGAGAACTCGAGCATCGGACGAAAGACGGAGCGCTGCTTGCGGTGGCGAGCTTATGGGTGGCGCGGCGCGCCGACGACAACGCGATCAAATCCGTGCTTCAGAACAACACCGACATCACCGGGCTGAAGCGCGCTCAGGCCGAGCTTTTGACGCGCGAAGCGCATTTGCGCTCGATTCTCGACACCGTCCCCGAGGCGATG
>JAJPHH010000121.1 GCA_021325385.1 Alphaproteobacteria bacterium | reverse complement strand
TTGCGCGCCCAGTGGAAGGGCCAAGGCCTCGATTTCGACTATATCGAAGGGAAGGATTTCTCCAAGCTGCCGGCCAACAGTTTCGTCATCCGCAAAGCCGATTTCGACGATCCGGCCAAGCGCAAGGTCTACGCCAGGTACCTGCAAGGATGGGCCGCCGGGCTTGAATTCGGCAAGCAGAACCCGCGCGCCGCGACGCAGATCGTGATGACCCAGTTCCCCGGCCTTGCATCGCAGATGAACCCCTCGGTCGCCACCGAATCGATGATGCAGCTCGGCAATGTTTTCGCCGGCCGCATGGATGAGCGCAAGAAATGGGGCTACCACCTCAAATCGAGCTGGCAATTGTTCTTCGATATTGGCCGCAAGGTCGGCCAGATCACCCAGGACTTCAAGTTCGAGGATGTCTGCAAGAACGACCTGATCGACGAGGCCAACGCGTTCGACGCGGCCAAGGTGAAGGCGGACGCGGACGGTTTCGCGCTGGCGGAAGATTACAAATCCGTCGACGTGGACGCGATCAAGAAGGCGCTTTAAGCGATGCCGGCGAGGCGGCGCAACGCCGCCTCGCTTCTCGTCGCCCGGTTATTTCGCTCTTTATCGCCGGACTCGCGAAGCTCTGCGCGTAAGCGGGATTGCGCGCCGGCGCCTCGATCTTGAGCGGGAATGACTTGAACAATCGTGATGGAGAAAGAGAAATGGCCAAGCGCGTTCTCGTGGTCGGTCTCGGCAATATGGGCATGAGCCACGCTCTCGCCTATACGCGCATTCCCGGCTTCGAAGTCGTTGGCGTCTGCGAGCGGCGGATCGCCGACAGAAAAATGCCGCCGGCGCTCCAGAAAGCCGAGAAGTTCGCCGATTTCCACGACGCCCTGGCGCGGCTCAAGCCCGACGTCGTTTCGATCAATACGCTGCCCGATACCCATGCCGCCTTCGCGATCAAGGCGATGGAGAGCGGCGCGCATGTCTTCGTCGAAAAGCCGCTCGCCGACAATGTCGCCAATGCGGAAAAAGTCGTCGCAACCGCCAAGCGGACGAAACGCAAGCTCGTCGTCGGCTACATCCTCCGGCAGCATCCGTCATGGATCAAGTTCATCGAGATCGCGCGCCAACTCGGCACGCCGCTGGTATTCCGGATGAATCTCAATCAGCAGTCGAACGGCGAGACCTGGTCCTGGCACAAGCGCTTGATGAACAGCTTTCCGCCGATCGTCGATTGCGGCGTGCATTATGTCGACGTCATGTGTCAGATGACCAAGGCCAAGCCGGTCAAGGTTCACGCGATCGGCGCCAAGCTGACTGACGAAGTCCCGGTCAACAATTACGGCATGCTGCAAGTCGCGTTCGATGACGGTTCGGTCGGCTGGTATGAGGCGGGCTGGGGGCCGATGATGAGCGAGACGGCGTTTTTCGTGAAAGATGTGGTCGGCCCGAGAGGCTCGGTATCGATCACCATGGCGGAGACCGCCGGGTCGGTGAAGTCGGACGACATCAACGCGCATACGAAAACCAATCAGATCCTTTGGCATCATGCGGATATGTCCAAGCCCGACGAGCGCATCGACATGAGCGACGAGCCGGACCACGATGCGCTTTGCGAGCGAGAGCAGCGCTACCTGCTCAAGGCGATCGACGAGGACATCGATCTGACCGATCACATGGAGGATGCGGTCAAGAGCCTGAAAATCGTCATCGCCGCCGACCGGTCGATCCAGACCGGCCAGGTCGTCGCCCTCTGAGACGAAGGCGAGGAACGAGCGGGAAGAAAAGACGTCGTGATTTTCGATCTTGTCCTCGAGGGCGGCCGCGTCCTCGACCCCTCCCAGGGCTTCGATGCGGTGACCGACATCGCCTTTCTCGACGGCCGCGTCGCCGCGACAGGGGCCGGTCTCGAAGGGCGGACGACAAAGGACGTGACGGGCCGCATCGTCACGCCGGGCCTGATCGATCTGCATACCCATGTCTATTGGGGCGGAACGTCGCTCGGCGTCGACCCGTTGCGCCTGGCGCGCGGCGGCTGCGCGACGCTGGTCGATACCGGCAGCGCCGGGCCGGGAAACTATGCCGGCTTTCTCGACCATGTGATCCGGCCTTCGCCGGTTCGAATCGTCGCCTTTCTCAATGTCTCCTTCGCCGGCATCTACGCCTTCTCGAAGCGCGTGATGGTCGGCGAAAGCGGCGACCTGCGTCTCATGGCGCCGATCGACGCCGTCGAGGTCGCGCGGGCCAACCGCGACACGATCGTCGGGATCAAGGTTCGGGTCGGCCTTCACGCGTCGCAAAATTCCGGGATCATTCCATTGGATATCGCCAAGCAGGTCGCGATCGAAGCGGGCTTGCCGATGATGGTGCATATCGATCATCCGCCGCCGACGCTCGGGGAGGTGTTGGCGCGAATGCAGCCCGGCGACATTCTCACGCATAGTTTCCGGCCATTCCCCAACAGCCCCTCGACCGCGGAAGGCGCAGTGCGCGACGAGGTGATCGAGGCGCGTAACCGCGGCGTCCTCTTCGATATCGGCCACGGCATGGGCTCCTTCGCCTTCAAAACCGCGCGCGCCATGCTCGATAACGGTTTCCTGCCGGACAGCATTTCCAGCGACGTGCATGCTTTGTGCATCGACGGGCCCGCTTTCGATCTGCTGACCACGATGTCGAAATTCCTTTGTCTCGGCATGCCGCTGATGGAGGTCGTGCTCGCCGCGACCGAAACGCCGGCCAAGGCGATCGGCCGGCCGGATCTGGGCGTCCTCAAACAGGGCGCCGTCGGCGACGCTTCGGTCTTGGCCATCGAAACCGGGGCCTTCGATTATGTCGACTCGACCGGCGAGCGCATGGTCGGAGACAAGCGGCTCGTCGCGCACGGCCTCGTTCTGAACGGCCAATGGTGGGCCGGGTGAGTTTCGCTTCGCGCCCCCCAATCGTCATAGCGCAATGACGACGTGACTATGGCGAGCCCGTGACCGCTCGTTCAACAGGCCACTAACGCGATCAAGCAGTTGGTCGCGTCAATCAGAAAGTCGACCAGCGCCATGGCGCGGTGTTGGGCTTCGATGATTGTGGCCGCGAACCAGGCCAGCCAATCGGTGATGTCGGTTGCCATGGCGTCATAGTCGCCCTTGCGCTTGGCGAGGATCGTGGCGGCAAGAACGGGTCAGGGTCGGACGGCCAAGACTCTGCGCCAGCGCTTTTTCAGCAATGGTGCGACCGACGCGGCCGTCGCCATCCTCGAAGGGATGGATGCACTCGAAGTAGAGATGTGCGACGCCGGCCCGCGTCACGGCCGGCAATGGCTCCGCATCGCTTGGCCCTGTGCGATTGAACCAGTCGATGAAACGCGTCATTTCATCGGAAACAGCGGCCGTGGGCGGCGCCTCGAAGTGAACCTTCGGCGCATGGATGAGACCAGAGACGATCTGCATTAGATCGTCATGCCGGCGATAGCGCCCGATGTCTTGCATATGAACTATGTTGGCGGCATCGCGTGTAGCTCCAACGAATGATGTCGAGCGGTCCGGATAAAAATTAAGACCGAGATCGCAGAACTCGTGCGGGGCGCCGCCAGCGGCGCGATCCCCCATTATCACGCTCTTGGCCGAGATCACCGGACGTGGTACGATTGCCAAAGGCCAGAGCTCTTCGCGACCGCCTTGCGCGCAGCGAAGAACGTTCTCGATCCAAAAGGGGTAATCAATCCGGGCGTCTTGATCGAGCCCTGAGGATGAGGCGCTCGAGACATTCCTATCCTTGCTTCGCTTTGCGGCTGAATTCGAGATTGGTTGGGGCGCTATGAAAGAGCATCCACTGACTGGCGCCATCGGCGCCGAGATCACCGGGATCGATTTGCGCCAAGCCATTTCCGACGACCTCGCAGGGTCGCTGAGGGACGCGCTCGCACGGCATCAGGCGCTGTTTTTCCGCGACCAGCGCCTCTCGCTCGAGCAACTCAAGGTCCTCACGCGCGCCTTTGGCCCCCCGATGCGGCTGCCTTATGTGCAGCCGCTGGAGGGAGAACCCGAAATCATTCGGGTTCTCAAGGAGGCGGATGAGCGCGGCGGAGTATTCGGCGGGGACTGGCACACCGATTTCAGCTTTTTAGAACGACCGCCAGCGGGCTCAATCCTCTCGGCGGATGTGATCCCGCCTCATGGCGGCGACACTGTTTGGGTGAGCCAGGCGGCAGCCTGGGAGGCGCTGCCTGCGCCGCTTCGGCAGCTGCTCACCGGGCGCGACGCCATCCATGTCGGAAAACCCTATGGCGTGAAATGGGCGCCGCCCGCCAAGGAGCGCGCAGGCGCGTCAATCAAAATGAGCCGGGGCGATCCTCGGGCCGACGCCGAACAGGCCCATCCGGCGGTCATCCGACATCCCCTGACCGGACGAATAGCCGCGTTCCTCAACCCGCTCTACGTCACGCGTCTCGATGGCCTCACTGAAGCGGAGAGCCGCCCACTCCTCGATCTAATCCAGCAACACGCGGTAAGGCCCGAATTCTCCTGCCGCTTTCGTTGGAGCCCCGGCGCGGTCGCGGTCTGGGATAACCTTTTCACGCAGCATTACGCGGTGAATGATTACCAAGGCCACCGCCGACTGATGTATCGCACCACCTTCGCTGGCCCCGCGCCACGCGAGTTGGCGCTGTCCGGGGCTTCCCGGGACAATTGATGGCGAATCGTCGAAAGAAAGGGTCGTCGCTAAAGCTTTTTCTCGCCGGCCTCTTCTTCCGCGAGTTCTCTCAGCGTATCGATCGGGACGGGCTCCGACGTCGTCAGGTCGGTGACCACCACTTGCGTGCGCTGCGCAGCGAGATGCTCTTCGGCGAGCGCCAACGCTTCCCGCGCCGTATCGCACTTGGTGGCGAGCGGGCCGCGCTCCAATCCCCATCCAACCGAATAGGCCATCGATGCTCTCCTTCAATTTTTCGGATTCAACGCGCAAGAGAGGTCGTAGGGTCCTACCGAGAAAGGAGCCGCTATAGCAATCGCCTGGGGTGGAGGGCCAGCCGACTGTGGCGGTCGCTGTCGCCGACGCGCGGTCGCTCGCTAAATGCCGCCGGCGAGCTCCGCGAACCGCTCGGCGTCGAAGCTTTCGAAATGACCCGGATGGAAGACCTTGGCGCCGAGCCCGGCGAGACGCGCGACGCTCCTCTTGGCGCTTTGCCGATCGGATCCCGGCAGGTCGAAGAACATCGGACCATCATAGATGGCGTCGCTTGTGAAAAGCGCCCCGGCCGCGCGATCAAGAACGGCGACGAGGCCCGGCGAATGCCCCGGTACATGGAGAACCTCGAGGAGGCGATCTCCCAAATCAATGCGCTCGCCGTCGGACAGCACGCCATGCGCAGGCGCAGGTCTCACCTCATATTGGTCGAACAAGAAACTCTCAGAGGGCGAGGCGAGGAATGATTCCCGCGTCAGCCAACCTCGCCACAACGTCGATTCCGGCGTGGGATTGGCGAGCGTCTCGGCCTCTGTCGCATGGATATGTCTGTCGGCGAATTCATGCGCGCCGCCGATATGATCATAATGGCTATGCGTGAGCAGACATATCAATCGGCCTGTCGCGAGCTTGGCGATCAACGGCGACAGCGGCGCTACGCCAATTCCCGTATCGATCAGAAGCGAGGCCTTTGACCCGTTCACGAGCCATATGTTGCAGCTGTCCAATGGACCGACATTCGGCTCGCGGAGCCGAACGACGTCGTTCTCAAAAGGCGTGATTTCAAACCATGGGTCCAAGGCCTGGCGCCTTGCTGCTGTGTCCTGTCTGACTTTACGGCTTGCATGAAAAAGGAGCGTTGGGCGTAATAGCCTTAAATCGATCGGCGGCGGCCTTTACCTTTGTGATCCCATCATTAGCTCTCAACGCCTTTAACGAGCGCCTTCATCATGTCCGATCGTCTCAAGAAGGTTGTAATTGTCTACGAGAGTCAAGCCTCGGCTGAAGCGCGTCTGGCGCGTTACGGCTATAGTCCGCAACTTGCTGCGGAGATTGCCGTTTATCTCGCTCAATCCGCCGACCTGCCCGACTATTTCAGCGAGATTCGCGAAGAGCTGGCGGCGGTGGGCGCGTCCGTGGAATTTATCGAGATCGAAGAAGTCTTGCCCCCTGGCGTCGCTCCTCAAGCGGATCAGGCGCTATTCTGGTGTCAGACCGACGGAATCCGTTTCTATCGCGGTTCGAGCCTGCCTTTTCTCGCCCGCCTGAGCGGCGCTGCATGGTACGGCTCGTCGCTGCTGGCTCAAGCGCTATGCCAGAACAAGTTCGAATGTTTGACCCTGGCCGAAGCCGCTGGCCTAACGGCGCCGCCGAGCCTTCTCCTCGAGGATCGCGAAGTCGTGGCCTCGCTGGGGCGTTCGGCCGCGCTGGACGGCTCACTGTTCGTCAAGCCCAACACGCTGGGCGCGAAGATCGGAATTTTTGCGCACAGCCGGGCGTCGACGATGGCCGAGGCCCTCGACGCCGCTTCGCGCATCTGGGATCGCTACCGCGACAGGGCCGTCGTTCAGCCGTTCATCGAGGGCGACGACGTTCGCGTAAGCTACATGGATCTCGGCGGCGCGTTCGCAGCCCAAATCGGTCTCGCCCAACTCGTCAAGAACCCGGACAGCGAAACCGGCGGGGCCTTCATGACGATGCGGGACAACGACACTCTGTCAGGCGCCAAGGATTTGAGCGGCGCCCGCGGCGGTTTTGGCCTCAGCCGAGCGGCGGCGTTCACGCCGGACATGATCGATTTGCGCCAGACCGGAGACGAGCGCTCGCGCCGCGCCGTCGAGGCGATCATCCCGCAGGCCGAGCGCCTCGCGCGCCTCGTCGGGCTTGCCGACTACTTCTCGATGGATTTTCGCATCGATGCGAAAGGAGAGCCGACCTTTTTCGAATTCGAAGTTTGCCCCGCGGTGACGATCTACGACTTCCAGACTTACCTTCGCTCCGTTCATGGCTTGAGCTTGGGCGCCGCATTGGCCCGCTCAATGCAACTGGCCTATTCGAGACGCCGAAGCGCTCGCGAGGCATGAGTTCGGGCCGGCGCCCTCGACCGATCTTGCATTGCAGCAAGATTCCCAAATTCAGGGGTTACTCTATTTTGCGACGGCTCCAAAGCGCTCGCCAAAGCCGCGCCGACGCCTATCCATATCTAGAACTCCGATCCTCCCGAAAATCCTTGTGTTGTCTGAGCCGGCAATCTGAGCCACACTTCAAGAAAAAAATTGGCGTCATTGGGAGGATCACACCATGGCACGAAAGCTTCCGCCCGGCTTCGAGCATCCGGTCGTCGCAAACGCGTTCGATCATTTGGAGGCTGGCCGCCTCAGTAAACGCGAATTTATTCGCCTCGCCGCCCTCCTTGGGGCCTCGGCCGCCTCGGCTTACGCTCTGGTCGGCCTTCCGGCGCCTGCCCTTGCCGAAGGCGCCCTGCCCTTCCCGCCGGACGATCCCAAGGCGAAAGCGGGCGGCGTTCTGAAAGTCGCCATGCAGGTCCAAAAGCTCGAGGATCCGGCGACGTTTTCCTGGGTGCAGATGAGCAATCAGGCGCGCCACACGCTGGAATATGTCGCCATCACCGGGCCGGACAACGTCACGCGCCCGATGCTGGCCGAGAGCTGGTCGGCCTCGCCCGACTTGAAAACCTGGACCTTCAATATTCGCAAAGGCGTGATGTGGCATACCGGCGAAGAACTGACCGCCGACGACATCGCCTGGAACATCAAACGCTGGGCCGATCCAGCGACGGCGTCCTCGAATGTCGGGCTCTCCGTCGTCGCGGGCTTGCTCGAGGACACGGGCAAGAAGGATGACAAGGGCAAGCCCATCATGGGGCTCAGCAACGGCGCGATCGAAGTCGTCGACAAATACACGCTCCGATTGCACATGAACCGGCCGGTCCTGTCAGCGCCCGAGGACCTCTATAATTATCCGACCGCCATCGTCCATCGCTCGTTCAAGGCGCCCCTTTCCGACAATATGATCGGCACCGGCCCCTTCACCCTTGGCGAATTTCGGGTCGGCGACAAATGCGTCTTGAAGCGCGTCACCAAGACGAGGGACGGAAAGGATTTCAACTACTGGGGCGGCAAGGTCTACCTCGACGAGATCGCCTACTACAATTTCGACAGCGACAATCAGCTCTCCGCTTTCGCGTCAGGCGACGTGCACACGCTCTACGATTTCACGGTGGAGCAACTCGATCTCGCCAAGTCGTTGCCCGGAATCATTCATGCGGCGCGGACCGCGCAGAATATCTGCTGCCGCATGCAGGTCGATCATGCCCCGTTCACCGACAAACGCGTCCGCCAAGCGATCGTGATGTCGGTGGACAACGAGAAGGTGAAGAACTTGGTCTACGGCGAGGATGGCGATGTCGGCGAGAACCATCACGTCGCGCCAGTCCATCCCGACTATGGCCCGTTGCCGCCGCTCAAACGCGACGTCGAGGGCGCGAAGAAGCTTCTAAAGGACGCGGGATTCGAAAAGGGGCTCGAAGTGACGATCGACGTCGGCAATACCGACGGACCCTGGCACCAAACCGCCTGCGAGGCGATGCGCGACCAAATGAAAGAAGCCGGCATCAACCTTAAGGTCAACGTCATGCCGGCCGCCAAATATTGGGAAATCTGGGATAAGACGCCGTTCGGCTGCACGGCATGGACGCATCGGCCGCTCGGGACGATGGTGATGTCCCTCGGCTATCGCACCGGCGTGCCGTGGAACGAGTCGCACTACGCCAATCCTGCCTTCGACAAGGCGCTCGACGAGGCTGAAGCCACGCTCGACGTCGCCGCTCGGAAGGTCAAGCTCGCTGTCGCCGAGAAGATTCTTCAGGATGACGCGGTCATGGTGATGCCGATCTTCCGTCCGGTCTACACGATCGTAGCGAAGAACGTGAACGGCTATCAGGGCCATCCAACCGAGTATCATCAATTCAACAAGATCTGGTTGACGTAGCGAAGAGCCCACCCGAGTCGCGCCCTCCGCCTCGCGCGCTGGGGCGAGCCTATGGACCGGTCGACGGCGGCGAAATCAGACGCCGTCGACCGGCCGCGTGTCGTTGGGACGGAGTGATCGCGTGCTCAAGCTCATAGGCAGCCGACTGTTGCAGATGCTCCTCATCATGGGCGTCATATCGTTCATACTTTTTGCGATTTTCGACAGCGACAAATTCAAGAAACAAATTGCCGTCAATGAGCTGGGCGGCTTCGCCGTGTCGGCTCTCTCAGAACAGGACTATCAGGCCTGGCTCGAGAAGAAAGGCCTTAACGTCCCGTTCTACCAGCGCTACCTGAATTGGGTCGCCGGCGTGGCCCAGGGCGATTTCGGAAAGTCGTTCGAGAAGAACGAGCCGGTCGCGGACCTGCTGGCGACGCGCTTGGTCCATACGGGTTTGCTGGCGCTTTGGGTCTTCGCTTTGATGATCCCGCTGTCTCTGCTCTTCGGCGTCGTCGCGGGGATGAAAGAGGGCTCGCCGCAGGATCGCCTGACCTCGTTCATCTCTGTCCTGACGACCTCCCTGCCTGAGATCGCCACGGCGATCATTTTGACCGTGATCTTCGCTCTCGGCCTGCGCTGGCTGCCGCCGAACGCGGCTATGGTCAATGGCTGGGATTGGCGGGCGCTCGTCCTGCCCGTGCTCACGCTGGTGCTGTATGACTTTGGCTATGTCGCGCGGATGACGCGCGCCTCAATGGCGGAAGTCATGAACTCTCAATATATCCGCACCGCGATTCTGAAGGGCCTCCCCTACCGCCGGGTCATCCTGCGACACGCCTTGCGGAACGCGCTCATCGCGCCCTTCACCATCATCGTGCTGCAGATGAACTGGCTCTTGTCGGGCGTCGTCGTGGTCGAGGTCTTCTTCCAATATGCCGGCTTCGGCAAGCTCCTGCTCGACGCGGCTCTGTTCGGCGATATCTATGTGATCCAAGCGGCGACGCTGGTCGCGGTTTTCGTCGCGGTAGCGTCTCAGATCATATCGGACGTCGGTTATACTTTTCTCAACCCTCGGATAAGATTCGCGTAACGGAGCGCGCGTCATGACGACCGCCAACATCTCGCTCGATACGGCGCCCGTTCCGTTCAACGTGAGAATTCGCCAGCCGACGGCCTTGATCGGCTTGGTCTTGCTGATGTGGGTTCCGCTAACGCTTTATGTCATGTTCGGCCCCTTTCTCAGCGATACCCTCAAGAGCTTCGTCTTGCTTCCGGCAATCCCGGCGACCGTTGCGCTCTACGTGATCGCCGTGACGTCGTGGCGTGAATCGCCGGTCGCCATTATCGGGGCGACGCTGGTCTTTTTCTGGCTATTCGTTGCGGTCAGCGCGCCTTATCTTCCATTGATCGATCCCAACAAGCCGCTCGCGCCGTTCGCCGAAATGGGGGCTTACAAGAAAGATCACTGGTTCCTCTTGGGCGCCGATTTCAAAGGCCGCGATATGCTGTCGCGCGACCTTTGGGGTTGCCAGCGAGTGCTGGTCTGGGGCGTGTCGGCGACGCTCGTCGCTTACGCGGTGGGCGCCTTCTTCGGGTTGCTCGCCGGATATCTCAGTGGATGGTGGGATCAGGCGATCTCCCTCGTTTGCAATATTCTGCTCTCGTTTCCGGTCATGGTTCTGTTCATTCTAATATTGAACTATCTCGGCCCGAGCGGCTTCAACATCGTCATCGCCGTCACCTTCGCTTCGGCGCCGGCGATCATGCGGATCGTACGCGGGCTGACCTTGGACACCAGGAGCCGCGACTACATATTTGCGGCGCAGACGCGCGGCGAACATCCGCTTCGGATCATGATCTTTGAACTGCTGCCGAACGCGCGCGGTCCGATCATTGTCGACGCCTGTCTTCGCCTCGGATACACGACCGTCGCGATCACGACGTTGACCTTTCTCGGTCTCGGACTTCAGCCGCCTGACCCCGACTGGGGATTGATGATCAAGGAATCCACCAAAGTCGCAATGGTCTGGAAGTTTTCCTACATGCTGTTGATCCCCGCGCTGTCCGTCTCCAGTTTGATCCTCGGGTTCAACTTGCTCGCCGACGGCTTGCGCGAAATGAGTCTGAGAGATTAAGCCGTGACCGAGACGCCGATTGTGGAAGCCGCCACGGCGACCGACCGAACGCCTGTCCTCGAGTGCCGGAATCTCTGCGTCTCCTACTTCACCAGAGCCGGCGAGGCGCCGGCGGTCGTCGATTTCAATCTGAAACTGATGCCGGGCGAGGCGCATGGAATCGTCGGCGAATCAGGCTGTGGCAAGTCGACCGTCGCGCTTGCGATCATGAACTATATGGGGAGAAACGGCGCGATCGTCGGCGGAGAAATCCTGTTCCAGGGACGCGATATGCGGACCATGACGCAAGAGGAGTTGCGTCGAATCCGCGGCTCGAAAATCGCCATGGTCTATCAGGAACCCATGGCGTCTCTTAATCCGTCGATGCGGATCGCCGAGCAACTTGCTGAGGTGCCGCTTTATCACGAAGGCGTGTCGCAACGAGAGGCCCTTGCCCGCGCCGAAAGCATGTTGGAGCAGGTGCGCTTGCCTGATCCGAAGCGGATCATGAATTCCTATCCGCACCAGATATCCGGAGGTCAGCAACAACGCGTTGTCATTGCGATGGCGCTGCTTTCCAATCCGAGCCTTCTGCTGCTCGACGAGCCAACGACCGCGCTGGACGTGACGGTCGAGGCTGGGATCGTCGAGCTGATCAAGGAAGTCGCAGCAAAATTCGGCACTTCGCTGATTTACATATCCCACAATCTTGGTCTTATTCTCGAGACCTGCAGCCGGCTAACGGTGATGTATTCCGGCGAGGCGGTCGAGACGGGCGCAATCCACGACGTCTTCGACAATATGCGTCACCCTTATACGCGAGGTTTGTTCGGTTCGATTCCGGTACCCGGCGCCAACAAGAATGCACGGCCGCTCGCCGCTATCCGCGGTCAATTGCCGCTTCCCTATGCGCGTCCAAAGGGATGCTTTTTCGGGCCGCGCTGCGACTATTTCGTAGAGGGCCGCTGCGATCAGCCGCCGCTGATGATGCACGAAGTCGCTCCTGGATCAAGCCACGCGACTCGCTGCGTCCGCTTCGCTGAAATCGATTGGTCCGCGGCGAAGGCGAGCGTCGCCGAACGCCAGCCGGTTCAGCGCGGTCAGGTCGTGCTCCGCGTCGAGGACCTATCGAAGCACTACATCATCGAATCGGGCGCCGCGGCCCTGATTGGCGCGAGGAGGACTGTCAAAGCCAACGAGAAAATTTCCTTCCGCGCTCATGAAGCTGAGACCGTCGCGATCGTCGGCGAGTCCGGCTGCGGCAAGTCGACCTTCGCCAAGGTGCTCATGGGCCTCGAGCCCGCCTCGGCGGGTAAGGTGCAGCTTGGCGAAATCGAGCTTGCCAATCTTCCTGTCCAGCGCCGCGACAAGCACACGATCTCTCGTCTGCAAATGGTGTTCCAAAACCCGTTCGACACGCTCAATCCAAGTCACACGATCGGCGGACAAATTGGGCGTGTCATCCGAAAATTCGGCGTTGAGAGCGACCCTAAGAAAGTTCAGGACCGCGTCGATCAGCTTCTCGACATCGTGAAGCTTCCGCGAGATTTCGCCAAACGTCTTCCACGCCAACTGTCGGGAGGACAGAAGCAGCGGGTCGGCATCGCGCGCGCGTTCGCCGGCAATCCGGACATGGTTATCGCCGATGAGCCGGTTTCAGCGCTCGACGTTTCCGTCCAGGCGGCGGTCACCGGTCTCTTGATGGACATTCAGCGGGAGCATCGAACGACGCTTTTGTTCATCAGCCATGATCTTTCCGTCGTCCGCTATCTCGCTGACCGTATCATCGTGATGTATCTCGGCCAGATCATGGAGCGGGGCACGACGGAAGAGATTTTCTCGCCGCCCTACCATCCTTATACCGAGGCGCTTCTATCGGCGGTGCCGATCGCCGACGCCAGCGTCCGCAAGCGCAAGATCGTCGTGGCCGGCGAGATACCCTCGCCGACGAAGCCGCCGCCCGGCTGTCCCTTCCAGACGCGCTGCCATTACATGATCAAGGGCGTGTGCGACGTAACGCCGCCGCCGCTCCGCGAATTCGGCGCGGACCACGTGATCGCCTGTCACTTGGAGAAAGACGCGCTCGAGAAGATGGAGCCGGTCATCACCGCGGGGACCGCAGCCTGATCAGCGCGCGGCCGGGCTGCGTTCCCGTCACAGATTGCCGACATATTGCTGATTGGCCCGTTTGAGGCTCGGATCGGATCCAAAGGCGTAGTGCTTGGACATGTCCGGCGAGAAGCGACTCGCCGGCGGGCGGCGGCCCAAAGCTTCCGCCAGCGCCCGAATGTGGTGAGGCCCCGCGCCGCAGCAAACGCCGAGATAGCGGATGCCGGCCGCGAAGGCTTCCCGGCCAAATTCGGCGATTTCGTAGCGCGTCGCCTGAAACGGGTCGAGCGCGACCGGAAAGGAGCGCCCTTCCGGGAGGCAATGCGCGCAGTCTGCATCCTTCTCGGTCAAGGACTGGAACGTCGGCTCCTTTTCGGTGGTCCGATAGGGTACCGGCAGGGCCGCGACATGGACGGCGACAGCATCGCGGATCTTTCGGACATAGGGCAACATCGTGCGCGGGCCGCGCGCGCAATTGAGCCCGACCACGTCGGCGCCTTTGTCGGCTAGCCGACGCGCCGCATCTTCCGGCGCATAGCCATCGCGCAATAGGCCGTCTTTATGCAGAGCTAGGGTGACCACGGTCGGGAGTTTGGTCTGTCGCATCACCGCGAGCGCGATGTCGGCTTCGCCGAGCCAGGAGATGGTCTCAGCCACGATATAGTCGACGCCGGCCTCGACCGCCCACCGGACCTGCTCCTCGAACATGGCGCGCACTTGCTTGGCCACAGCGGCGTCGCTAGCCGCGAAAATGTTCGTATTGCAGATGTTGCCGGCCACCAGCGCGTCGCCTTCCGCAGCCACTTTCTTGGCCAACGACAGCGCGGCGCGGTTCATTGGCTCAAGATCGCCCTCGCGTCCGATCAGCCGCAACTTCTCGCGATGAGCGTAATAGGTGAAGGCCTCGATAACGTCGGACCCGGCGCGGAGAAAATCGCGATGAAGATTCTCGACTTGCTCCGGGAAGTCGAGGACGACCTCCGGAACATAGGCCCCGGCTTGCAGATAGCCGCGGCGCTCCAGCTCAAAGAGATAGCCCTCGGCGCAAATCACGGGCCCACTTGCAAGACGATCGAGGAGACCAAGCTTCGCCATAGACACCTCCCGCGACGGCTTCTGCGGGACAACGCCCCTGCCATCAAGATTTTGACTTTATAGATGAAGCTCGCGGATTGAGCATTCTGTCAAGACGAGAGCTCTTTGGGTGGAGTCCATCGATCCTTATCGTC
The DNA here is from genome assembly GCA_021325385.1 of Alphaproteobacteria bacterium. Classification (GTDB taxonomy): domain Bacteria; phylum Pseudomonadota; class Alphaproteobacteria; order Rhizobiales; family Beijerinckiaceae; genus Roseiarcus. The sequence goes on along the minus strand of JAJPHH010000121.1, from coordinate 14,757 downwards.
GGTCGTCGGCGAGGATTATGTCATGTCGATCGACCTCGAAGGCGGGATATGCGATTGGTTGCGAACGCCGATGCTGAATGATTTGGCGCTTTCACGGGCCGAATGCCCAAACGCCTTGGGCGCGGCGACGCGACACGCAGGTTTTGACCAGCCTGCAAGAACCGGGTTTGCCCACAAATAATTGCATTGCGCCGTGTTCCGGATCGACAGGGTAGATGCGCAAAAATCCCCTCTGGCCGCCGACGCCAAGTCGAGCCGCCGAACCCTCGCGCTCTCGATTCGAAATGACGGCTTCGCAAAACGAGGCGCGCCCTCTAACCTGAAACGACTCCTTTGGGATTCCCGCAATGGCGCAATTTGCTGTTTCGGCCGTCAACCTGCTGGCGATCATCGGCCGGATTGCTTTATTTGGCGGAATTTTCCTGGCGCTGGTCGGCGCGTTTGTCACATTGATCGTCGACGAGCGTAAGCTCAAATCGGCGAGCGACTCTGCCCGCGAGCGGGACCTTGAGCTGCAGCAAGCAAGACGACAGAACGACCGGCTCAGCAAGCAGATCCTCGGGCTTTCAATCCAGCAAGATCGAAACACCGCGCCGGCTGCGCCGCCGCCGCCCGGCCCGAATAAGCGAACCCGACTGGTTGCGGCGCTGAGCGAGATCGGCCCAAAGCCAAATATATTCATCCAGCGCGTGACGGGGGATGCAGACGCCAAAGAATTCGGCGACGAGTTGGTGGCGACGTTCTTTGACGCGCGAATATCGATTTCCGACAATCCCATGCAGCGGAGCCAAGGACTCCCAGAGGGCCTGACGATCATCGGCTCGGAGCCGTCCGCAGAAAGCAAGCTCGCGGACGCGTTTCGACAAGCGGGCATTAACGCAACCTTTATCCAGGGCGCGCTCCCGAAAGGCTATTCGCACCGTTTGACCGTCGGCTTGAAGCCACCCTCGTTCGATTGAGCTGTTTTGCCTTCTGTACTCCCTGGCGGAGAGAACAAATTCGTCGTCCGCCTATACGTTTCCTTGAGCGTTTTAGTTGCGGTGCTGAATCCTGATTCTCGCGCTGACGTGCCAAAACCGATCTCGCCACCATGGCTCGAGGTTGGGGACGCTGCGACCGTCGAATTGCGATCTCCTTATCGGTTCTTTTCTACACTCAATTCATCGCACGGGCGGTCAGCCCTAGGCGAGACGGCGAGAATTTGCTTCGCCAGCTTGTCGGCAGATTAAGGCAAGGGAAGGCGCCGCGAGAGCCGAAGTGACCATCCACGGCGTAAAATCGCGTCCTAGGCCTCGAACTTTTCCATATTGGTGCGGCCGACACAGGAGCGCTGTCCCAACTGGAGCAAAGGATGGATTGAGATACCTAAATTCATCGCCGCCGGGCGCAGCGGCTTGCGGATACCGCAAGATCGCATCCACACGGGGCTGGAATTGCAGGCGGCTCGCGAGCAAGCCAGGCCTCAGGGACCTGAACTCTAACGGCATACCACCGCGCCACGCAGGGCCAGCCGAATACGAATCGCCTTTAGTAGACCACCACGGTTCGGATCGATTTGCCTTCGTGCATCAGATCGAAGCCTTTGTTGATCTCCTCGATCTTCAGCCTGTGCGTGATCATCGGGTCGATCTCGATCTTGCCGGCGATGTACCAATCGACGATTTTCGGCACGTCGGTGCGGCCGCGCGCGCCGCCGAAAGCCGTCCCCTTCCACACTCGGCCGGTGACGAGCTGGAACGGCCGCGTCGCGATTTCCTGCCCGGCGCCGGCGACGCCGATGATGATCGACTGGCCCCAGCCGCGATGGCAGGATTCGAGCGCCTGGCGCATAGCCTTCACGCTGCCGGTGCAATCGAACGTGTAGTCGGCGCCGCCGATCTGATCGGCGCCGCGCTTCGTCATGTTGACGAGATATGGGACGATGTCGCCGTCGATCTCCTTCGGATTGACGAAATGGGTCATCCCGAAGCGCTCGCCCCAGGCCTTCTTCTCATTGTTGAGATCGACGCCGACGATCATGTCGGCGCCGACCAACCGCAAGCCTTGAATGACGTTGAGGCCGATGCCGCCCAGGCCAAAAACGATCGCCGTTGCGCCCGGCTCGACCTTCGCCGTGTTGATCACCGCGCCGATTCCGGTCGTCACGCCGCAGCCGATATAACAGATCTTGTCGAACGGCGCGTCGGGGTTGACTTTGGCGACGGCGATTTCCGGAAGGACCGTGAAATTCGAGAAGGTCGAGCAGCCCATATAGTGAAAGATTTTCTCGCCGCCGGCGGAGAAGCGCGAAGTCCCGTCGGGCATAAGCCCCTGCCCTTGCGTGGCGCGGATCGCAGTGCAGAGATTGGTCTTGCGCGATAGGCAGGACGGACATTGGCGGCATTCCGGCGTGTAGAGCGGGATGACGTGATCGCCCTTCCTTACGCTCGTCACGCCGGGCCCGATATCGACCACGATCCCCGCCCCCTCATGGCCGAGGATCGACGGGAAAATCCCTTCGGGATCGGCGCCGGAGAGCGTGAACTCGTCGGTATGGCAGATGCCGGTCGCCTTGATCTCGACCAGAACCTCGCCCTCGCGCGGCCCGCCGAGATCGACCTCCATGATCTCCAGCGGCTTTCCGGCGGCGATCGCGACGGCGGCTTTGGTTTTCATACAATAACCCCCTTCGTCTTCGGATGCGACTGACGTTGCAACTTCCCTAACTTCGGCGCTCGAAAGCCTGCGAGTTGATTCCCGTCGCCTGCTCGATTCGCGTCCAGCTTTCGACATCCGAATCGATCGGCCCCAGGCTGCAAACGAGTTCAAATGCATCCACCAGAGCCTCGGGCCCTTCCGCAACGATTGTGACGTGCTCGTTGTCGTCCGCCTTCATCCACCCGCGGAGGCTCAATCGCCTCGCTCTTTGCAGAGCAAAGGATGCGAAGGGCTCGCCGAGCGAGCCGGTGAATCGCAGCTCGACGGCGCATTGCCTCGCTCCGCCCGCACCGAGATCACCTGTAAAATAATCCATATACAGATCGCCCCGATCTCTTGGCGGTTTCAGTGGGGAGCACAATCGATTTAATCGATCGAGCTCCCCATCTTGGGCGGTCTTCACTTCGGAAGCGAGCCGCTGAGACCTTCAACGAGCCAATTCATCCCGAATATCTCCTGGTCCGGAAGGTTCGATCCGGCCTCGGCGCGGACCTTGCCGTCCTGGTCGCGGAGCGGGCCGGCAAAGACATGCGCCTTACTGCTGGCGAGGTCCGCCTCGGCTTGCGAAATTGTCGCCTTCTGCTCGGCGCTCAGATCTTTGCTCCACGCCGTGACTTTGACCATGCCCGACGCCAAGCCGCCTCTCGTATCAACCCCCTTGAATGTTCCGTCCATCGCCGCCCTGAAACTGTCGACAAAATAGCGCGTCCAATCATTCGTCACCGAGGCGAGCACCGCGTTCGGTCCATATTTGCTCATATCAGACGACGTATTGACCACGCGCACGTGCTCCGCCTCGGCGACATTGACGACCGACGGCGTGTCCTGGTGCAGGGAAAACAAGACATCCGCGCCCTGAGAAATCAAGGCGCGAGCCGCTTCCTGCTCCTTCGGCGGATCGAACCACGAATTGATCCAGACGATCTTGATTTGCGCCTTCGGATCCGTTTTGTGGACGGCAATCGCAATCGCATTCACTTCCGCAACCACTTCGGGGATGGCGAAAGCGGCGACAATCCCTATCGTGTGCGACTTCGTCACCATGCCTGCCGCGAGGCCGCCGAGATAGAATCCTTCGTAGTTGCGGGCGGTAAAAGTCCCGAAATTCGCAGTCTGCTTGTAACCGCTGGCGTGGATGAAATCGACTTCCGGATGTTGCTTGGCGGCGCGCAAGCCGTCATTAAAATAGCCAAACGATCCAAGGACAATAAATTTGGCGCCGTCGGTGATCATCTGGTTCATCACGCGCGCCGCATCAGGCCCTTCCTGAACCTTGTCGACGACGATCGTTTTCACCTTATCGCCAAATTCCTTCTCGATGGCTTGACGGCCAAGGTCAATCTGATGAGCCCAACCGACATCCGCGATGGGCGAAGGCGTAATGAATCCCGCCTTGACAGGATCGGCGCGCGCGACGCTTGCTGAGAGCAGTCCAATCGTCACCGCCAAGCACGCCAATATCTTCCTATTCGCCATGTCTTCCTCCCATTTTAAAGCTGGCTGCTCTAATGCGCCTCCCGGTAAACCCGGCCGAGAGAAACTGGCGCATTAAGACGGATCCGTTTCCCATCCATCGAAAGCAGAGCGATCGCCACGATGGTGGCGATATATGGAACGCTGGTCAGGAGTTGCGACGGGACCTCGACGCCAATGCTTTGAACGAGAAGCTGGCCGATTGTCGCGGCGCCAAACAGATAAGCGCCGAGCGCGACTCGCTCCGCACGCCAAGCGCCGAAAACAACCAACGCCACGACGATCCAGCCGCGACCCGCTATGAGCCCGTCGGACCAAAGCGTCGCAGAGGCGATCGAGATGAACGCCCCCGCAATCCCGGCCATGAATCCGCCGAATAGAACCGAAAGAAAGCGGACGACTAGTACATTGTACCCGATTGCGTGGGTCGTCTCCGGAGATTCGCCAGTCGCCCGTAGGACGAGGCCGACTTTGGTGGACTTGAAGATCCACCACATCAGCACGGCGATCGCCGGCGCCATGTAGACGAGGAGCACATGGTCGAAGAGGCCGCGACCGATAACTGGCGCATGCGAAAGGATTGGAATTGGGAAGCTGGGCATGGGTGGAACCGTCGCGCTCTCGTAGGGTTTGCCGATGAGAGCCGCCATGCCGCCGCCGAGAATGCCGACCGCGAGCCCGCTTGCCACCTGGTTACCAAGGAGGAAGAGCACGATGACCGCAAACAGCGCGGCTAAGAGCATCGCGGCGACTCCGCCGATAAAAACCCCAAGCCAATAGTCGCCAGTATTCTTGACGACGATGAACGCCGCCACTGCGCCAAGCGACATCATTCCTTCAATGCTGAGGTTGAGAACCCCGGATTTTTCAGCCGCCAGCTCTCCGAGCGCCGCGATCAGCAGAGGCGTCGCAGCGATCACGGTGCCGGATAAGACGAAGGTCAGTGTCTCCATTGAAGCTGCGCCCTTTCGAAGCGGAGCGGCGCACGCAGTCGGACGCGATAGTCAACAAACAGCCGCGCAGCGATATAGGAAACGAGGAGAACGCCCTGTAAGATCGTGTTAACCGCATAAGGGACGCCAGCCGAGGTCTGGGAAATATCGCCGCCGACAAAGATGACGGCGACGAAAACAGCAGCAAAGAGGATTCCGAGAGGGTTCAAACCGCCCAGAAAGGCGACAATAATCGCGGCGAAGCCATATCCCGGCGAAACGACCCGCTGCAATTGACCAAGCGGTCCGGCCACTTCGAACACGCCGGCTAGACCGGCGGCGGCGCCTCCGATCAAAAGACTCAACCAGACTGCATGCGTCTCGCTGAACCCGGCGTAGCGCGCCGCATTGGGCGCTGCGCCGCCGACTTCGAGCTTATAGCCGATCATGCTGCGCTCAACGAAGAACCAGGCGAAAGCGGTCGCCGCCAGACCCACGAGCAGCGAGGCGTTCAACCTTGTGCCGGTTATGAGCAAGGGGAGCATCGCCGAGTCGGGAAACTGCACGGATTGAGGAAAATTGTATCCCGTAGAGTCGCGAAGTGGTCCGGAAACCAGGTAATAGAGGAGCTGAAGAGCAATGCTGTTCAGCATCAGCGTGACGAGAATCTCGTTGGCGTTGAAACGGACTCGCAGCCACGCGGCAATCGCCGCCCAAAGCATTCCGCACGTCATCCCGAGCGCAATCATTCCGGGAAGCATCAGCATTGAATCGCTGTCGTTGAAGAAAATCGGAAGCAGGCTGCCGCCAATCGCGCCAAGGATCAGTTGGCCTTCCCCGCCGACATTCCAAATCTTCGCACGAAATCCGATGGCGAGCGCCTGGGCGATCAGGAGCAAGGGCGCCGTCTTGAGCAGAACCTCACCGAAATTGAAAAGAGTGGAGAAAGGGGCGATGTAGAGAAAGTACAGCGCCCGAAGCGGCGAGACGCCGAGCGAACTCGTGATCGCAGCGCCGATGAGCACCGTCACGGACATTGCCGCAACCGGCGCAATCAGAACCGAACGGCCTGCGCCGCCCAATCTGGGTTCAATAGTCCAGGGCGTCCGGGTCATGCCGTCACCGCCGTTCGAGCATCATGACCGCCAACAAATCCACCCGTCATGTAGCCGCCGATCAGGGCTCCGTCGGCCTCCTCCCTCACAAGAGACGGAGACAGCCGGCCGCGAAAGATCACATGGATGCGGTCGGCGATTTCGAGGAGTTCTTCCAACTCGTCGCTGATCGCCAACACCGCGGTTCCGCTATCGCGGAGCTCGATGATGCGGCGCCGGATGGTCGCGGCTGCGCCCACGTCCACTCCCCAAGTGGGTTGCGACACAATAAGAACTTTCGGCTTCAAGCCGATTTCGCGTCCAATGATAAATTTCTGGAGATTTCCGCCGGATAAGCTCCGCGCTTCGGCGCCTGGCCCGCTGCACCGGACGTCCATGTCCTTTATGCACGCTTCGGCGTAGGCTCGGACTTGTGCGAATGCGATCATCCCGCGTCTGACCATGCCAAAGCGATGCGCGGTAAGCAGACTGTTTTTTGTCAGACTCATTTCCGGGACGGCGCCTCGTCCGTTGCGCTCCTCCGGAACGAACGCTAAGCCTAAGCGCCGGCGTTTGTCGGCTCCCCAATCCCCGCATCGCGCCCCGGCGATCGACAAGCTGTCGCGCATCGCTCGCGGCAAGGTCGCCTCGCCTGAAAGCACTGCGGCGAGCTCTCTTTGGCCATTGCCGGAAACGCCGGCTATTCCGACGATCTCACCTGGCCTCACCGTGAGATCGATATTCTTGAGGGTCGTTCCGAATGGATCGGCAGGTTGGTAATCTAGATTGCGCAGTTGCAAGGCGGGCGTCGTCGCAGGTCGGGGCGGACGACGCGCCGCCGTCGGAATATCTCGCCCGATCATCAAGCGGGCGAGCGTCTCGTTGGTCTCCTCCGCCGGCCTGACCGTGGCGATGACCCTGCCTCCGCGCATGACCGTAGCGCGCTGGCACAGGGCTCGGATTTCCTCAAGCTTGTGACTGATAAAAAGAATGGCGCACCCGTCGCTCGCAAGCCGACGAATGGTTTCGAACAACGCCGGAATTCCGGTCGGCGGCAGCACCGAGGTCGGCTCATCCATGATGAGCAAACGAGGTCGCTGCAGCAAGCAGCGCACAATCTCAACGCGCTGGCGCTGTCCGACTGAGAGCGAATGGACAAGGGCGCGTGGATCGATGGGCAGGCCGAACCGTCCGCCGATCTCCGCAATGCGCTCCTCAAGGCCGCGGGGGGTCTCTCCCGGCATGGTCAGCGAGATATTCTCCGCGACTGTAAGCGACTCAAGCAGAGAAAAGTGCTGAAAGACCATCCCAATGCCGAGGCTTCGCGCTTGCGCAGGCGCGCCAATGGCAACATCCTGGCCCTGCCAGCGAATCTGGCCTGAGTCGGGCGCTAGAACGCCGTATATGAGCTTCATCAGAGTGCTCTTTCCGGCGCCGTTTTCTCCTAGGACGGCGTGAATCTCGCCAGAGAACACACTGAGCGACACGTCGTTGTTAGCCACAATGGAAGGGAACGCCTTGGTGACGCCAACCAGCTCGAGAAGCGGCGTATCGCCTTTGCCCAGGTTCAAGGCTTGGTTCGCTGATGCGTTAGCGTCCATTGGCGTCTGCCTCAAAAGCGGCGCATCGCTACGCCCCTGTATTTCCCAAAATTGACGCGCCGCCATGATCGTCAGCCTAAAGGTCGAGCACAAGCAGCTTTGACTTCGCTCGCGATACGCAGGGCGTCATCAGCCGACCCGACTCGCGCTCCTCGTCCGAGAGAAAGACGTCGTTATGCTCGGGCTCGCCATCGATGACCGCGGTGAGGCACGTCCCGCATACGCCCTGTTCGCAGCTCGTCTTGATATCGACCCCCGCCTCACGCAGAACGCTGATGATTGTCTTGCCCGAAGGCACAAGGAGCTCGATCCCGCGCTTTGCGAGGCGCACGACAAACTCGCTGTCCCCGGGCGTGAGCTTCGGCGGCTCGGCGGAGAAATGCTCAAGAACCAGAGATTGAGCTGGCCAATGAGCCTGCTCGGCTGACGAGCGGACCACGTCCATGAAAGGATTGGGACCGCACAGATAAATAACATCATCCCGCCCAGGGGCGTTGAGGATTTCGTCGAGCACGTCATTGAGGACCGGCGGCACGAGGCCAAAATGATAGAACACGCGATCCGCCCAGGCGCTCCTCGTGATGAAATCTCTGAAAGCTAATTCCTGAGCTGATCGGACGAAATAGTGAAGGACAAAGTCGGCGCGTTTCGCCGCCAACGCCTGAGCCATGCTTAAGAGAGGCGTTACGCCGATGCCGCCGGCCAGAAGCAGGCTGCGGCCGCTATTGGCGCGCAGTGCAAAATTGTTTCGCGGGCGACTTATTTTGAGGCGCGATCCTTCCGTGAGCTGGCCGTGCATGGCCGTCGACCCGCCTCTGCTATTGGGCTCGCGTTTGACCCCCAGCACATAGCGGCTTTTGTCGGCGGGGTCGTTGACCAGCGAATACTGGCGACAAATGCCGGGAAGCGGATAAACGTCGATATGCGCGCCGGCCTCGAATGCGGGCAAGGGGTCGCCTGAGGCGGACTCCAGCACAAAGCTCCGGATTTCTGAGGTCTCGACGCGAATCTTGCGAACCACCACGTCGAGATCGCCGACGGCGTCCAACATTTAGGCGAACTCCGAAATGCCGGACATTGCGTCGAATTTGGGCAGATGCATAAAACTGCGCAGCCAGTTCCGCAGGGCGGGATAATCCTCCAGGCCAATGCCGCCATCGTTGGAAAGCGCGGTATAGGGAAAGCAAGCCACATCTGCGATCGTCGGATGATCGCCGACGATCCAGGTTCCGCCTTCGATTTCGCGGCGCGTCAGGTGATCGTCCAAGATTCGAAATGCCGCATGCGCATTTCTCCTGGCCGTCTCGATATCCAGATCATAGCCGAGGAGATCGTGCAGTCGAGCTGCGGATGCAGCCATCAATTCGCCGCCGGCGAACATGAGCCACATCATGACGAGGCCGTAAAGCTCCGGCGCGCGCGGCAGCCATAAGCCCGACATGTCGTATTTGTTCGCGAGATGACACAAAATGGCTTGCGCGTCGCGTAGGCGGATCCCGTCGTCCTCGAGGACGGGAATTTGCCCCAACGGATTGATCGCGCGGAATGTCTCAGTCCGATGCTCTCGCTCGGGATAGAAGCCGATAGGATGACGCTCGTATTCCAGGTCCAGAAAGCCGAGCAGAAGTCGGACTTTATAGCAGCTTCCGGATAAGGAATAATCGTAGAGCTTGATCGCCATAGCAGCCTACGCCGCCTTCTTCTCGTAAACGCCAAATTGGAAATTCTTCGCTTTGAGCCAGCGCCGAAAAGCGATCGAGCTGGCGTCGGCGCGAGTGGGGAGTTCTATCGTAGGGTCGAGAGGCAGAAGAGCCGGCCGCTGATTCTCGAGAATGACACGGTCCTGCGCAAAAATCGTCTGCTGGAAGTCGATTATACTCGTCAGCGCGCTTTCCCGATCAACGATCGCCAGCGGCATGTAGGCCAGACATTCCGTTTCGTCGATCGGTTGAACGAAGAGGCAAATGGCGTCATTGCGCGTAGGATCATCAAAAACATTCTTGTAGAGCATGACGCTGAAGGGAGACATCACCCGATACGCGTAATGCGTCATCTGGCCGCCCTTCGAAGCTTTCGATGCCGCCGGTTGGTAGAACTGGCAATCGATCGCCCAGATCTCATCGACATCCTTCCGGTGTTCCGTCTTGTAAGCCAGAACCTCAGTACGTTCCGGCGCGCCGAGTATGTCCGTGTGAACGAAAGAAAAGTGCGCCATATCGAGAAAGTTCTCGATGATCCGAAATGGGCTCGTGTGGACGCCGACGCTTCCGCAACCCGTGATTCGCCGGTCCGCCTCGTCGAATTCCGGGATCTTAGGGAGCGGCCGAATCGGCTCGCCGAGCGTCGTAAAGATGCAACAATACTTGGCTTGGACCGGCAATGATCGGCTTAGCTCCCCGTGTCCATCGCATTCAAAGACTTCGAACGAACTGACGCCGGTCCGACGGACTTCTATCTCTTGTCCGAGTAGGACAGTGCGGTATTTTCCCCCCGGGACGACCTTTTCCGGCCAGCCGCAGGCGATCCACTCGTTGAGCGCGGCGCGATCGGTTGTGACGGCCATTCCGCTTGCCTCCTTGAACTATGACTGAGCTTCGATGGAGCCGCGAAGCCGCTCCAGGCGAGAGGCCCAAGCGAGCCGCGCTTTGGCGTCCTTCGCCCCTTCTCCTTTCGCCACGACGTGCAGCCCGGTCTTGCTTTCGTCGACCGGTTGAATAGCGATGAGGAGGGAAAGCCCTCCTGCGTTGACCAACGCCGCTCCTTCCCCGATTTCTTCGACGCGGCCGCCGCCCCAGTCGAAACTTGCGAGGCCGCCTTTGACGGCGGCGACTTGGCGCGCGACGTAAACGCTTCGAATTGATTGCCAGCCTTGGTCCGGGCCCGCGTCGGGCAGCGGGGCGTTTGGCGACTCGGATAGATTCGTCCAGATAATCCCGTATCGTTCCTCTGAGCGATAGACATTGGCGCAGATCGTCTTTGGCGGCGCCAAATCAGGATGGGCCGGGATAGAGGCGCAGTGACCTCCCAGCTCGTATCCCCATCCGTGATAGATGCAGCGCAACATGCCGTCTCGCACAAAGCCGAAGCTCAGGCGCATGCCGCGATGCGGGCAGCGGTCCTCCCAGACGTTTGCGGGACCTTTCTCGGCCCGCCAAACCGCAATGGCGTTACCGCCGACGATCGCCGGATTGCTCGAGCCTGGCTTGATCTGTCGGTCAAGCGCTACGCCGATCCAGCGGTCCGGTCTCTCCGCCACGTCTCACTCCTTCGGAAACAGCGCGCTAGGCGATGGCGCGCTCATGTTTCCAAGGAGCCTATGAATGGTTGACGCCCCGGCATAGACGGCTATCTTGGAACAGCTGTTCAATCTTCTTGAACAATATTGAACATGATTATTGAGGACATTACGGCCTTTCTACAGGTCGCCTCCAGCGGATCCCTTTCGTCCGCCGCTCGAGCTTCGGGCAAGCCAAAAGCAACGATCAGTCATCAGCTCCGCAGACTTGAGGACGAACTCGGCGCGGCGCTGTTCGTGCGCTCAGCAAATCGGCTGACCCTGAGCGAAGTCGGGCTGAATTTTCTCGACCACGCCAAAAGCATCCGACGGGCAAGCGAGCGCGGTCTGGACGCGGTGCGGCGCAGCCGGAATTTGACCGTGGGAACGATTCGGGTGGCCTCCGCCGGCGAGTTCACAACAAACCTGGTGACCCCTCTCGTCCTGCACTTCGCGCGCAACTACCCGCAACTCAGATTGGAGGTTGTCGTTCTGCGCGGTGACACCTTGTTGAGCTCCCGCGATAGCCTCGACTGCATCATTTACCTTGGCGAGCCGCCGATGCCGCAGGTCGCCGATCTCACGGCCCGACTTCTCGGTCGCTTCGCGTTCGGCGTTTACGCCAGTCCGAAGTATATCGCCGCGCGAGGCGCACCCCGCACACCGAGCGAATTGCGCGCACACGAGATGGTCGGCTTTCACAACGGCGAAAGCATTACGGTTTGGGAATTAGAAAACGGCGACGACGAATTCAGCCTTCAGCCCAATACCAAGTTCTTGACGAACGACTATTGGGTTCTAAAACTTGCCACGATCCACGATCACGGCATGGGTTTCATGCCCACTTTCTTCGCCGATCTTGAAGTACGAAAAGGTCTTCTTACGCCAGTCCTGCCGGAATGGCGGTCACGGTATGTGCCCCTCTACGCATTGTTTTCGAGCCATCGTTTGGCCAACCCGACATTGCGCAAGCTGATCGACTCGGTCGCCAGAAATTTCCAGGATGTATTCAACTATTCATATTACGGCTGCCGGAATGAGGCGCTCGCCGCTTCGGCAAGCGGCGCTTGAACCGCCCCTTCTGTTTCCCAAGTACCAACAGCTGAGCGAGAGCGAAGGAGATCAGGTCCGTGTCGGCTTTTATGCCGTGCGCTTTTTTTCGACCAAAATCAAACTAACGCGTCGGGCGATGCGGCTGCTCTACTCATCGAGTAAACCCGATCGCTTGACGGCTTTCATCACCGTCTCAAACCGCCCGTCGCTAGCGCGCAAGCTCCCAGTTGCGCCGCCGATCACGGGCGCTCGTTACACCGTCCTTCGTCCTTTTTCGCGCCTCCGCGCAGCACCCTGCTTATGGCCTTAGGCATCCAAACGGTTCCGATTTAACAAAACTCTAGTTTCTATAACGTACCATTGATTCCAGGCGGTGGCTGCATCTCAAAAAAGGCGCGTGGTCGACCGCCGCGCTTCCGGCAGTTCAGTTTCGTCGCTCCGGCGGTGGCCAGGGGCCGCCCGCCGCCCAGGCGTCGGCGTCCGCGGGAGCGAGCGGCGCGGCGGCGCCGCCGGTTTGGGCCGGGTCGGCGTTCCGGTGGCGCAGAAGCTCGAAACGGCCGATCTGGTTGCGATGGACCTCGTCCGGTCCATCGGCGAGCCGCAAGAGGCGGGCGGTGGCGAACGCGGCGGCGAGGAAATGATCGTTGCTTGTGCCGCCGCCGCCGAAAAGCTGGATCGCCCAATCGATGACGCGTTGCGCGACGTTCGGCGCGACGACTTTGATCATCGCGATTTCCTGCCGCGCCGCCTTGGCGCCGACCGTATCCATCATGTGAGCGGCTTTGAGCGTGAGCAATCTTGCCTGCTCGATCATGATCCGCGCTTCGGCGATGCGCTCCAGCGTCACGGTCTGCTCGGCGAGCGGCCGACCGAAGGCGACGCGGCTCTCGGCGCGGCGGCACATCCGCTCGAGCGTCCGCTCGCTGAGGCCGATCAGCCGCATGCAATGATGGATGCGGCCGGGCCCAAGCCGTCCTTGCGCAATTTCGAAGCCGCGGCCTTCGCCGAGCAAGATATTCTCGGCCGGGACGCGCACGTCATCGAACGTCACTTCCGACGCCCGATCCGGCACGCCGTAAAAACCGAGCACCGGCAAGGCGCGCCGGACGCTCACGCCGGGGGTCTCCTTAGGGACGAGGATCATCGACTGGCGGCGATGGCGATCCGGATTTTGCGGATCGGTCTGCCCCATGAAGATGATGATCTTACAGCGCGGATCGGTCGCGCCGGTCGTGTACCACTTGCGGCCGTTGATCACATAATCATCGCCGTCGCGGCGGATCGAGCTCGCGACATTGGCGGCGTCGGATGAGGCGACGTCCGGCTCGGTCATCGCGAAAGCCGAGCGGATTTCGCCGGCCAGAAGCGGCTTCAGCCATTTCTCCTTCTGCGCCTCCGTGCCGTAGCGCAGGATCGTCTCCATATTGCCGGTGTCGGGCGCGCTGCAATTGAACACTTCCGGCGCAAGATGCGAGCGGCCCATAATCTCGCAAAGCGGCGCGTAGTCGAGATTGCTCAGGCCGCCCTCGGCGGGCGGCAGGAAAAGGTTCCAGAGTCCAGCCGCCCGGGCGAGCGGCTTCAGCTCCTCGACGACAGGATAGACCGCCCACGGACCGAGGCGCTCGGCCTCCTGATAAAAGCGCCGCTCATTCGGATAGATGCGCTCGGCCATGAAGCGGCGGATGCGCTCGGCCAATTCGGCGCTGCGCGGGCTTTGAGTTAGATTCACGGAACCGAGCCTCCGATGCGATGTCGCCGCTATGAGAAAAGGCTGTCGGCTAACGGCCGGCGCCACACCGACCGATCGCCGTCAACCCGCCATAGCGCCTCGATCGTTAGCGTGAAGGTACGAAAGCGGGTGCGGCGCTATGGCGGGTCCTCCGCTTCGCTGCGGCCCTTCGGGCGACTGCGATCGGCCGGCGTGGCTTTTGGTAGCAAAAGGCATCGACGCGGGGACGAGTCAAGGTTCGCGAAGCGAAGCGTAGCGACCGGCGAAGCCGGCTTGACCTTGACGCGTCCCCGCGTCGATGGCAGCCCGACGTTTGAGATTGCACGCGTGTACTATTCGTAAGGCGCGCCAAGTACGCAAGCCGGACATTGCCTCATTTTCCTCATTGTCGCGCCGTCGTGCCGCCGTCGACGACGAGCACCGTTCCTTGGCAATAGCTCGCTTCGTCCGAGCCGAGATAAAGGCAAGCGTAAGCCATCTCCTCGGGGGTGCCGGGCCGCTTCATCGGGCAGAGGCGGTCGGCCATCGCCGGATCGTCGAACAGGCCGAGCACCGATTCGACCATCGGCGTCTTGATGAAGCCCGGCGCGATGCAGTTGGTGCGAATGTTGTCGCCGCAATAGGTGATCGCGAGCGAGCGGGTCAGATTGATCGCCGCGCCCTTCGCCGCCGTGTAGGTATGGGCGACCGGCAGGCCCTGAAAGCCGGAAATGCTGGTCACGTTGACGATTGCGCCGCCGCCCTGCTTCTTCATTTGCGGAATGGCGAGCCGGCACATGTAAAAGATCGAATCGAGATTGATCGCCATCACCTCCGCCCATTTCTCCGGCGTGGTGTCGTCGATCGGCCCCATCGAGCCGGGGCTCTTTTCGAGCCAGCTATAGCCGACGCCGGCGCTGTTCAC
>JAJPHH010000082.1 GCA_021325385.1 Alphaproteobacteria bacterium | reverse complement strand
GTTGTCACGGCGACCATCTTGGCACTTTTGATGCCGCTCGGGGCGCCGTCCACCCCATCACCCAAAGGGCCGCAGCGCAGCGGAGGACCCGCCATAGCGCCGCATGGGCGTTCGTATCTTCGCGTTAGCGTTTGAGGCGCTATGGCGGGTTGACGGCGATCGGACGGCGTGGCGCCGCGGGCGTTGAAGGTAAGCCAAACCGCCCGACTGAGGCGCAGTCCTTTCCCTGGACAGCCCTGCGCTTTCCGCGGGAATGACAGCGGCGGATCACGCGTCGATCCGCTTCACGAACCATTGCAGGATGCGGCTCCAGATCTCGTCCTTGCCGACTTGATCCTCGTAGCCATGATCCAGATTTGGATTGTCGTTGACTTCGATCACGGCGATCTCCTCGGCGGTCTGCTTCACGTCGACGCCGTAGAGTCCGTCGCCGATGGCGCTCGCGGCGCGCAGGGCGACATCGATCACTTGCGGCGGCGCGTCCGCTAAACCGACCGTCGCAACGCCGCCCTCGCGCGCGCCATTCGGCCCGTGCTTGATGATCTGCCAATGACCGCGCGCCATGCGGTATTGACAGATGAAGAGCGGCTCGCGATCGAGCACGCCCACCCGCCAATCGAACTCGGTCGGCATGAATTTCTGCGCGAGCAGAAGGTCGGTGTCTTCGAAAAGCTCATCCGACAGCTTCTTTAACGCGTCGAAATTCTCGACGCGGTGCACCCCGCGCGAGAACGAGCCGTCCGGGATTTTCACGACCATCGGCCAGCCTAGCGCCTTGGCCGCCTTTTCCAGATCCTCGTCCTCGGCGAGCATGATCGTCGGCGGGATGGGCACGCCATGCGCCTCCATCAACTCGTGCAGATAGACCTTGTTCGTGCAGCGGATCATCGACACCGGATCGTCGATGACGGGCATGCCCTCCTGCAGCGCGCGGCGGGCGAAGCGATAGGTGTAATTGTCGATCGAGGTCGTCGCCCTGATGAACAAGCCGTCGAATTCGGCGAGTTCGGCGAGCTGGCGCTTGGTGATCGGCTCGATATCGACCGAATGGCGCTCGGCGAAGCGCTGCAGATATTTGATCGTCTCCTGTGACGAGGGCGGCAAGGTCTCCTGCGGATCATGCAGCACGGCGAGCGAATATTTGGCGATGGTGCGGGCGCGCGGATTGCGCCAATCGCGCTGAGTATGGTGGTGGAGCGCGTCGCGAAAGAAGGCGGCCTCCTCCGGCCCCAGCTTGGCGAGCGGGCGCGCCCGGATGCGGTCGATCTTCCAGCGCTTGCCGGCTGTCACCGTCACCTCGAGAGCCGGGCAGCGATACCAGTCGAACAACAGTTTGCCGAACGCCTCGAAGCGAGCGTCTTGGGTCAGGCCGAAACAGAACAAAAGATCGAACGTCGCCTTCTCGGTCGCGTTGGCGCGATGCGCGGCGTGATTGAGCGCCTCCTCGAGCTCCGGCAAAGCGTGCTCGTAAAGCTTGCGCTCGCGCAGCTCCAGCATGGTCTCGACCGTCGGGATCACGCGATGACCGCGCGCCTCGGCGAGGAGCGAGGCGTAATAGCCCTTCGATTGATAATTGTAGGAGCGTGACAGATTGACCAGCTTGGCGCGGCCGGAACTGCCGAACAATTTCGGCCGGGCCAGATAATCGCTCGTGGTGATGACTTTGTGGGGCGTATCCGCGTTGGGAAAATCGCGCTCCTGATCGACCAGGATCACCCATCCTGTCATTGCGGAAAATCCAAGGCGAAGGCGGAAACGCGGAGGAAGGAACTCGCGGGGCGGCTCATCGGCTCCTCGGCCGGGCGCAACAGGAGGCGGGCTTTTCGGGCGCGCCCGATCTCGCGCGACTCATCGAGCGCCGAGACATCTGAGGAAAACAATGTGCTCAAGGGCGCGACGATGCAACCCATGGATCGCCTGTCCCGCCCTCATTTTCGCGAATTTTTTCGCGAAGCGGGCCGGATGAGCGGCTTTTCCAGGCGCAGAGCGGCCGCGCCGTCTTCGTAGTAATCTTCGTATCGCCCGAAACGGCGATAGCCGAGACCCTCGTAAAGCGCGATGGCGCGTTTATTGTCCTCCCTCACTTCAAGGCGCAACGCTTCATAGCCTCGCGCCGCGACGCGCCGATGAACCGCCGCAAGCAGCGCGCGGCCGACGCCGCGCCCGAACTTCCGCCGGCTCACCGCGAGGGAATAGAGCCGCGCCCGCCGGCCGCCTTTGCGCCAAGTGACGAGGGCGTAGCCGGCCACGCCTTCGCGGTCGGCCGCCACCAACAGGCGATCGCGCGCGGCGATGAAGTTTTTCAGCGCCCGGCGCGACAGGCGGTCGCCGATGAAGGCTTCGCGTTCAAGCGCCTCGAGCGCGTCAAGGTCGCTGGCGCGGGCCGGCCGGATCGCAGTCGAACGCAACGCATCCTCCTTGACTAGGCGGGCAACGCCATGCGCTAGAGCCGCCGCAATCGCGCCCTTTTGAGCCCTTGTGGATCGACAGCGTGCAAACTTCCGCATAATTTGTCGCGACGGTCGAGCGCAAGCTAGCGCGTTACGCCGCGCCAACGGCGCAAGGTCGGCGTCCTCATGAAAGGCGACCGCGCCGGCGGTCGCCAACGCCGTGTTCGCCGCCACGGGCAAGCGCATCCGCGCGCCGCCGCTGAAGAACGCCGATCTCGGCGCTTAACTCCTCTCCCGAAGGGAGGATCGGCGGCGACGGCGCGGGAGTTTTGAACTACCGAGGACGTACAATGTACGTTCGTTCAGCGCAGCCATTTCTAATGCGCCGATCCTCTCACCCTTGCCCCTCTGCAAGGGAGGAGGGCCATTGTCCCGGCGGCGCGCTGTCGCCCAAGCCGAGCGAGCGCTGCACGATGACGCTATCGGCCCAGCGGCCGAACTTATAGGCGATCGACGGCAGCCGTCCGACTTGCCGGAAGCCGCAGGCCTCGTGCAAGCGCAGCGAGGCGGCATTGGCGCCGTCGATATAGCCGATCATCTGGCGATAGTCGGCGACGGCGCAGGCGTCGATCAGGGCGTTGAGCAGCATCCGGCCGACGCCTTCATGCAGGGCGTCGTGTCGGACATAGATCGAGTGCTTGACCGCGTAGCGATAAGCCGGCCGCTTGCGGAACGGCACGGCGTAGGCGTAGCCGACGACCTCGCCGCCGCGCTCGGCGACGAGATGCGGCAGGCGCCGGGCGCGCATATTCTTGCGCCGTCGCTTCAAGTCTTCCGCGTCGAGGTGGTCGGGCGTGTAATCGCCGAGATCGCCGACGCCATGGGCGATGTGATGGCGATAGATGGCGAGCATTGCCGGCACGTCGTCGTCGCGCGACGGCCGCACGAACGCGCGAGGTTGCGCCGCAACGCCCGCTTCTACTCGCTCATCGCTCATTCGCGCACGACGTAAGTGTGAAAGCGCACCGCGCCGGAAGCGTCGACCTCGCGGTAAACGCCCTGGATTTCCGACTCGAAGCCGGGAAACAGATTGGCGGCGCGCTCGAACATTTTCAGATAATCGAGCATCGGCCGCGACTTTTCGTCGATCCGCTCGCCCGGGACGATGGTCGCGATTCCCGGCGGGTAAACGACGAAGAGGGTCGTCGCGATCCGCCCGTCGATCTGGTCGAGCGGCAGATAGTCGACCTTGTTGCGCACCATCGCCCGAACCGCCTCTCGCGGCGGCATGGCCATGTTCGGCAGATGCTCGGGGCGGAATTGCGCGCGCTGCAACCCGCTGACATTGGCCTCGCGAAAGAAGGCGTGCATCTCGCCGCAGAGGTCGCGAAGCCGCAGGCCCTTGTAGCGCGCCGGCCGGCGTCGCACGAATTCGGGAATGGCGTCGTCGAGCAGCGCGTTGTCGTCATGCAGGCGCTTGAAGGCGACGAGCGACGAGACCAGCGTTCCCGCCTTGCTCGCCTCGACGCCGGGCGTGAGGAGGAAGAGCAGCGAATTGAGGTCGTTCTTCTCCGCGACGACGCGGTTCTCGCGCAAATATTGCGCGACGATCGGCGCCGGCACGCCATGCGCTTCGTACTCGCCGCTTCTGCGGTCGAAGCCCGGCGTCAGCAAAGTGAGCTTGTTCGGATCGGTGATCGCTTGGCCCGGCGCGAGATGTTTGAAGCCGTGCCAGCCTTCGCCGGGCCGGAGCTCCCAGTAGCGCGTTTGGCTGGCAAGCGTATCCGTCGGCGCCGCCTCCCAGGCGATCTCGTGGACGCCGCCCTCGCGCGCGACGTCCGGCACAGCGATGCGGTCCGGGACGAACGGGTCGAAGAACCAACGCCGCGCCGGATCAAGCTCCTTCTCCTCGAATTCGCGGCGCACGGCGCGCAGTTTCTTGCGCAGCTCGATCCCGAGCCGGATCGTATCGTCCCAGAGGACTTCGCCGGAGCGGCCCTTCATCATCTGCGCGCCGACGTCGAGCGAGGCGAAGAGCGGATAGAAGGGCGAGGTCGAAGCGTGCAGCATGAAGAATTCATTGAAGCGGCGGTGCTCGACGCGCCGCGCTTGGCCGCGGATGTGGCGATCCTTGACGTGGATTTGCGAAGCTTGGGAGAAACTGGCGAGTTGCTTATGCGTCGATTGCGTGGCGATGATCCCGGGCGCGTCGGGGCCGAGATCTTTGAGCCCCATCGCAAAGCGGCCGGCATAGAGCGGGTGAAACTTCATGAACCCGGCCCAAGCTTCGTCGAACAGAATGTAGTCGCAGAGCTTGCCGATTTTCTCGACGACCATCTCCGCGCTGAGGATCGTTCCGTCATAGGTGCATTGCTCGATCACCGCGACTCGGAAAGGACGCTCGCGCCGCCAAGCGTCCTTGTCCTTCACCAAGGGATGAGCGCGGATCGCCTCTCGGATCGCCTTCTCGTCGAACGCGCCGGAATCGATCGGCCCGATCAGGCCATAGGCGTTGCGGTCGGTCGGCAGGAAGATCGGAATGCCGCCGCCGAGGAACAAGGCGCCGTGATGGGCGGCTTTATGATTGTTGCGGTCGAAGAGGACGAGATCGTCTTCGGCGACCAGCGCGGAGAGGACGACCTTGTTCGAGGAGGAAGTCCCGTTGAGAACAAAGTAGGTTTTCTCGGCCCCGAAAATCGCCGCCGCCTCCTTCTGCGCCTGCAGCGCCGGGCCCTCATGGGTCAGGAGGTCGCCAAGTTCGAGAATCGAATTGTCGAGATCGTCGCGGAAGATTGCTTCGCCGAGATGCTCGCGAAAGATGCGGCCGATCGGCGAGCGGCTATAGAAGATGCCGCCATTATGACCGGGGCAGGTCCAGAGTTGGTTGCCCTCCTCGGCGTAGTCGACAAGCTCGCCGAAGAATGGCGTCTTCAACGCCTCGGCATATTGTTTGAGACGGCTGATCAGGTTACGGGCGATGAATTCCGGCGTCTCCTCGGCGAGGAAGACATAGCCGTCGACAAAGTCGATCACTTCCACCGGCACATCCTCGAAGCGCTTGCGCCGGACAAGGAGAACGATCGGCATTTCGAGGCCGCGGCGGCGCATCAGGTTGATCAGCGAGACGCCCTTGCCCTCGAGGCCCTTCTTGCTCCAATCGACGACCATGCAGCCGATCGCCGCGTCGGTTTGCACCGCGATTTCAGCATCTTCGATGCGCCGCGCCTTGACGACTTGAAAGCCGTTGCGCTCGATCGCCGCGATGATCTCGCGCACGCGCTGGCCTTCGAGATCCTCCGCGTCGAAGGCGGGGGCTGCGAAGAGAAAGGTAAATCGTTGAAAAAAGTTCATTTTTCGGAACGTTCCGGCTGCGTTTGAGGCAATCTCGCGGCCCTGTCTGACATTCGTGTGACAATCCGGGCCGGCGGCTGAAAGGTCATCCCTTCTCCCCGCTTTGCGCAGGGCTGTCCGGGAAAAATAAAGTACGCTCGGAACGGGCGAGCATATGCGCGTCGTACCGCCCAAGCGCGTCCTGGCCGGGCTTGTCCCGGCCATCCACGCAGCGCCAACGCGACAAATGTTCGATGTTTGCGCCAGCGGAGGGCAGTGGATGCCCGGCACAAGGCCGGCATGACGCGTGGAGGTTGCGGCAATTCATTACAGTACAACCGATTTTGTTTCCCGAACAGCCCTGCGCAAAGCGGGAAGGAGCGTTCGTCCCTTCCCATCGCCGCCTTGGCCTGCTAGCGCATCCCCATGACCGACGTCGCCCTGCCCGCACGCGCCTCGAGCGCCGCCACCCTGATCGGACTGTGCGCAATCCTGCTGTGGTCGGCGTTGGCCTTGCTCACCGCCGCCTCGGGCGAAGCGCCGCCCTTCCAATTGGCCGCCCTCACCTTCGCCATCGGCGGCGGCTGCGGCTTGATCTATGCGGCATGGCGCGGAAGGCTCGCCGCTCTCGTCCAGCCCTGGCCCGTTTGGCTTGTCGGAATCGGCGGGCTCTTCGGCTACCATGCGCTCTATTTCGCCGCGCTTCGGCGCGCGCCGCCGGCCGAAGCGAGCCTCATCGCCTATCTCTGGCCGCTGCTGATCGTGCTGCTTTCCGCTTTGCAGCCAGGCGAGCGGTTAAGCAAGCGCCATGTCGCCGGCGCCGCGCTCGGGCTCGCCGGCGTCGCGGCTCTGTTCGCCGGCAAGACGGGCGGCGCGCTCTTCTCCGCCGCGTCCTTCAGCGGCGACGCGCTGGCGCTGGGCTGCGCTTTCGTCTGGTCGACCTATTCGGTCGCATCGCGGCGGCTCAAGGCGGCGCCGACCGAAGCGGTCGCCGGCTTCTGCCTCGTCACCGCCCTGCTCGCCGCGCTCTGTCATTTCGCCTTCGAGACGACGATCGTTCCCGCAAGCGCCGGCGAGTGGCTGGCGATCCTTGGCCTCGGACTCGGCCCGGTCGGCCTCGCCTTCTATGTCTGGGACTACGGCGTCAAGCATGGCGACATCAAGCTGCTCGGCGTCGCGGCCTATGCCGCGCCGGTTCTATCGACGCTGATCTTGGTCGCGGCCGGCTTCGCGCCGGCGACCGCCTCGCTCGCGCTCGCCTGCGCGCTGATTGTCGCCGGCGCGGCGGTCGCGTCGCTGAAGAGCGGCTGACGCCGGCCTCAGCCGATCAGCGCCTGCCGCGCCCAGCCTTCGAGCGCGATCCCGCCGAACAAGATCAGCCCTGCGGGCCAGTTGGAGCGGAAGAGCCGCAGGGCCATAGCCGGCGTCGGCTGCTCGAGCCGGCGCAATTGCCAGACGAGATGCAGGCTGTAGAGCAGCGTGCCGAGTTCGGCGATGACGCTTGCGCCGACGCTCCACAGGGCGGCTTGGGCCAGCACGATCGTCGCCAGATAGAACAGGCCGACGCCGAGCCGGACATTGGCGCCGAACAGGCGCGCCGTCGACTTGATGCCGACGATCGCGTCGTCGCGCGCGTCCTGCAGCGCATAGATCGTGTCGTAGCCGATCGTCCAGCAAAAGGCCGAGGCGTAGAGGAGCAAGGCGGGCAGGCCGAGCGAACCAAAAGCCGCGGCCCAGCCCATCAGTGCGCCCCAGGAAAAGGCGAGGCCGAGCACGGCCTGGGGCCATTGCGTGACGCGCTTCATCAACGGATAGATCGCCACCACCGCGAGCGAGGCGACGCCGAGCGCGATCGTGAAGCGGTTGAAGCACAGAAGCACGGCGAGGCCGACCAGCGATTGCGCGACAAGAAAGGCGACCGCCGCCTTGACGCCGATCCGGCCGGACGGCAGCGGCCGGCCTCTCGTGCGCTCGACGCCGGCGTCGAGCTTGCGGTCGAGAATGTCGTTGTAGGTGGAGCCGGCGCCGCGCATGGCGATCGCGCCGATCAGGAACAACAGCAGATGGAGAAGGTCGGGCCCGGAATTACGGGCGAGGCCGGCCAGCGCCGCCGATTGCCAGCACGGCGCGAGCAGCAATCGCCAGCCGATCGGCCGATCGAGGCGAGCGAGCTGCACATAGGGCAAAGCCCAAGCCGGCGTTAGGCGAAGGACAAGGCTGGCCGGCTGGGCGTCGGGGAGGATGTTCGCGTTCGGCGCCAGCGCGTTCAAAGCGGCCCGGCCGGCAGCGGGGGCGGCCCGGCCGGCGCGCCGCCCGCGGCCTGCTGCTCCTGCATCTTCTTGAATTTGGCTGCGGCGACGCAGGCCTTGCCGCCGAAATCCAAGGTCTTGGCGTGGCTCTCCTTCAGGCTCTGCACGACCTGATCGGGAATGCTGCACCAGTCCTTGTTCTTCTCCATATAGGCGATCAGGGCGTTCTCGGCCGCGGTGAGGCCATGCGCCTTGCTGCAGATGACGCCCGGATCCATCGGCTTTTTCGCCTTCTTGCTCACGGCGGCCATCGTGTTGATTTCGTTGAGCAGCGACACGCGCCGCTCGGTCAGCTTCTTCAGATCGTCGCCGCAATCCGCGCGCGCCGCCGCGCTCAACGCCAAGGAAACGGCGACCGATCCGAGCGCGAGCAAAGCCGAGCGGCCGACGAATGATATGCGCCCCATGGGCCCGCCTCCATCGTTTGCTCGCCGCCCTGATAAACCATTTCGGGCGGCGAGAAAACCTTTAGGCGCGCCGCGCCGCCTCAAGCATTGAGCTGGCTGACGAATCTGGTGTTGAAAAAGGCGTCCAACGCCTCCGCGCCGCCCTCGCTGCCGAACCCCGAATCCTTGATGCCGCCGAACGGCGTCTCCGGCAAAGCCAGGCCCATATGGTTGACGGTCAGCATGCCGCTTTCGACCGCTTCGCCGAGCTTGGCGCCGATCTCGGCGGATTTTGTATAGGCGTAGGCGGCGAGGCCGTAATCGAGCCGGTTCGCCTCGGCGACCGCCTCGTCGTAATCGTCGAACGGGTTGATGATCGCGAGCGGGCCGAACGGCTCCTCGTTCATGAT
>JAJPHH010000007.1 GCA_021325385.1 Alphaproteobacteria bacterium | reverse complement strand
CTGCCTTCCAGCACATAGCGCACGCCGAGCTCGCGCCCGGCCTGGCGGATGTCCACCGCCTTGCCCTTGTAGATGAAGCTCGAATTGCGGGCGATGACGAACAGCCACTTGATCCGCGCCAGGCCGGTGATGATGTCCTCGACCATCCCGTCGGCGAAATATTCCTGCTCCGGATCGCCGCTCATATTCTGGAAGGGCAGGACGGCGATGGAAGGCTTTTCTGGCAAGGTCAGCGGCGCCGGAGAAGCCGCCGCAGCGGGCGCGGAAGCGACCTTTGAACGAACGGCCACCGAATAGACCCGGACCGGCTCGGCGATGTTCTTCAATTTGGTCTCGCCGAGATCCTGGGCGTCGAGGTCGAGCTTCGCCTTGACCAGGCGATAGGCGCCATCGGAGAGGCAAACGCCGCCCGGCTTGGCGACCCCTTCCAGCCGCGCGGCGACGTTGACGCCGTCGCCCATCAGGTCGCCGTCGCTCTCCTCGACAACATCACCGACATGGACGCCGATGCGGAACTCGATGCGCCGCTCCGGCGGCAGCCCGGCATTGCGCTCGGCCATGCCGTTCTGCACGTCGAGCGCGCAGCGCGTGGCGTCGACGACGCTGCGGAATTCGACCAGGGCGCCGTCGCCGGTGCGCTTCACGATCCGGCCGTTATGCAGGGCGACCGCAGGATCGATCAGGTCGCTGCGCAGCGCCCTGAGCCGCGCCAGTGTCGTTTCCTCGTCGGCGCCGGCCAGCCGCGAATAGCCGACCACATCCGCCGCAAGGATCGCCGCCAGCTTGCGCTTGATCTCCTCCGAGGCCATGCGCCCTCCAGTTATGCGCGGGCCGATCGTATCATGCCGTACGTGGGAGAAGCGATCTTTCTGCGGGTTTCCGGGCGATGCGGCGGCGCGGCTTACGCCGCCATGACTTTCTTGGCGGCGAGCGCGAGAAAGCCGGACCGCGTATAGCCATTCGCTTCGGCATAGCGGTCGATGTCGCGCAGCACGTCCTCCGGCAGGGTTATATTGACGCGGATCGTCTTGGCTGCTTGCGCAGGCGCCGGGACGAGGATAGCGAGCGCGTCCTTGTTTTCCGCGTCCGCCATCACAGTTTCCAACGAGGAAGGTTCGGGGATCGGCTCGCCGTCCGCTTCCAGGCCTTCAAGATGGAACGCCAGCGCCTCGGCGGCCATGTCGCGCGCTTCGTCGAGCGTCGCGCCGGCGGTCACGCAGCCAGGAAAATCGGGGAACGATACGCCGAAATCACTGTCGCGGTCCTTGTGGATGAGGGCGATGTATTCGCGCATGATGCTACCTAAGTCTCAGCCCAGCCTGCTTTTCGATGCTCCGTATCGTGCCGATCGGAAGGTCTCTCTTTGGATGCGGCACAGTCACGCGCCCCATTCTAGTTGGGTGCTTGAATTGAATGTGGCTTCCCTTTTGGGTGACCCGAAACCAGCCGTCAGCCTCCAGCAGCGCTATAATCTGTCGGCTATTCATGTTGTGTATAAATACGCATCCCACCGGTTTGAGGCAAGGTCAAAGCGCGGCCTGTGGCGCCTCTGGCGATTCCGCGTAGACTGCCGTCTATGACCCGCATCCCCGATTTCTCGACAATCCCCTTCGCCCCGCCGTCGCTCCAGGAGACCGCGCCCGAGGAGTCCGCCGCGCGCTGGCTGACCCCGGAGGGCATCGAGGTCAAGCCGCTCTACGAGCACGAAGATATCGACGGCCTCGATTTCCTCGACACGTGGCCGGGCGCGCCGCCGTTCCTCCGCGGCCCCTATCCGACCATGTATGTCAATCAACCCTGGACGATCCGCCAATATGCCGGCTTCTCCACGGCGGAAGATTCCAACGCCTTCTATCGCGCCAATCTCGCCGCCGGGCAGAAGGGCCTCTCCGTCGCCTTCGATCTCGCCACCCATCGCGGCTACGATTCGGATCACCCGCGCGTCGCCGGCGACGTCGGCATGGCCGGCGTCGCGATCGATTCGATCTACGATATGCGCACTCTGTTCTCCGGCATCCCGCTCAGCCAAGTGAGCGTGTCGATGACGATGAACGGCGCGGTTCTGCCGGTGCTCGCTCTGTACATCGTCGCCGCCGAGGAGCAGGGCGCGCCGATGGCGTCCCTGTCGGGGACGATCCAGAACGACATCCTCAAAGAGTTCATGGTCCGGAACACTTATATTTATCCGCCCGCCTCTTCGATGCGCATCGTCTCCGACATATTCGCCTTCACGGCGGCGCATATGCCGAGATTCAATTCGATCTCGATCTCCGGCTATCACATGCAGGAGGCCGGCGCGACGCAGGATTTGGAGCTCGCCTATACGCTCGCCGACGGGATCGAGTATATCCGCGCCGGCCTCGCCGCCGGGCTCACCATCGATCAATTCGCGCCGCGCCTGTCCTTCTTCTGGGCGATCGGCATGAACTTCTTCATGGAGATCGCCAAGCTTCGCGCCGCGCGGCTGCTCTGGTCCGGCGTCGTCAAAGGCTTCAACCCGCAATCGGAAAAATCGCTGCCGCTCCGTACCCATTGCCAGACTTCGGGCTGGTCGCTCACCGCCCAGGATGCGTTCAACAACATCGTGCGCACCGAAATCGAGGCGATGGCGGCGACGCAGGGCCACACGCAATCTCTGCACACCAACGCGCTCGACGAGGCGCTCGCCTTGCCGACGCCGTTTTCGGCGCGCATCGCCCGCAACACGCAACTCTTCCTCCAGCAGGAGAGCGGGACGACGCGGATCATCGATCCCTGGGGCGGCTCGTACTATGTCGAGCGCCTCACCGCCGATCTGGCCAAGAGGGCGAAAGCTCATATCGACGAGGTCGAGTCCTTGGGCGGCATGGCCAAGGCGATCGGCGCCGGCCTGCCCAAGCTGCGCATCGAAGAGGCGGCGGCGCGGGCGCAGGCGCGCATCGATTCCGGGCGCCAGACGGTCGTCGGCGTCAACAAATACCGGCCGCAAGCCGAGCGGCCGATTGAAGTCCTGAAAGTCGATAACGAAGCGGTGCGGGCGCAGCAGATCGAAAAGCTCGAGCGCCTGCGCGCCGAGCGCGATGAGGAGAAGACCCGCCAAGCCCTGGAGGCGCTGACCAACGGCGCGCGCGGCAAGGCGAACCTGCTCGCGCTCACGATCGAGGCGGCGCGCGCCAAGGCGACGGTCGGCGAAATGTCGCTCGCCATGGAGAAGGCGTTCGGCCGGCACGTCGCCGAAATCAAGTCGATCGCGGGCGTCTACCGGCGGGAGGCGGGAGTGGAGCAGGCGGCGATCGCGCGCGTCTTGCGCATGACCGAGGCGTTCCTGGAGAACGACGGCCGCAGGCCGCGCATTCTCGTCGCCAAGATCGGCCAGGACGGCCATGATCGCGGCCAGAAGATCATCGCCTCGGCTTTCGCCGATCTCGGCTTCGACGTCGATATCGGGCCGCTCTTCGCGACGCCCGAAGAGGTGGCGCGCCAGGCGGTCGAGAACGACGTCCATATCGTCGGCGTCTCGTCGCTCGCCGCGGGCCATCTGACCTTGGTTCCAGCCTTGAAACAGGCTCTTGTCCAGGCGGATCGGGCCGACGTCATGATCGTCGTCGGCGGGGTCATCCCGCCGCAGGATTTCGACGCGCTGCGCCAAGCCGGCGCCGATGCGATCTTTCCGCCCGGCACCGCGATCGCCGAGGCGGCGGCGGATTTGCTCGAGGAGTTGAACCGGCGGCTAGGGTACATGCAGAGGGGCGCGGCGTAACCCTTCTCCCCGTAGAACGGGGAGAAGGTGGCCGTGCGCAGCACGGCCGGATGAGGGGCAGCGCCGAAGTCTGTGATTAGCGTTCGTAGGGAGCGTACCCTTCGAGTCCTGCTCATCCGGCCCTTCGGGCCACCTTCTCCCCGCTTTGCGGGGAGAAGGGCTTCGCCTGCGCGCCCGACCTCACCTCAGCGCTCGTTCTATATCGTCAGCGATCGCCTCCGGCTTCACGCGGGGCGCGTAGCGCTTCACTTTCGCACCCTCGCGGTCGACCAGGAACTTCGTAAAGTTCCACTTGATCGCCTTCGTCCAGAACAGCCCCGGCGCCATCCCCTTCAGCGCGCGATAGAGCGGATGCGCGTTCGCGCCGTTGACCTCGATCTTGGCGAAGAGCGGAAAGGTCACGTGGTGCCGATCCGAGCAGAAGGCGCGGATCGCGGCTTCATCGCCCGGCTCCTGATGGCCGAACTGGTCGCATGGAAATCCCATGACGACCAAGCCGCGCTCTCGGTATCTCCGATAGAGCGCCTCGAGCCCTTCATATTGCGGCGTGAAGCCGCATTTCGAGGCGACATTGACGACGAGCCGGGCTTTGCCGGCATAGGCGCCGAACGTCTCGTCGCGCCCGTCGATGGTCTTCAAGGCGATGGCGTCGAGCGGGCTGTCCAAACATGAGCTCCATCGTGCGGAAGAGGGGTGGCGACGAGCCGCTCAGGCGTTGACGGCGCGCGATTCGATTGTCCGCGTGCGGAACGGCGCGCTCTCAGCCAGCCGCGCGCCGAAATCCTCGAACGCTTCGGCGAGCGCGCTGGCGGCGAGGCTGATCGGCGCCGTCGACAGGCGCTCGCGATGGACGAGCAGGCCGATTTCGCTATTGGCGAGGCCGGGCTCGGCCAGCGGCACATGGATGAGTTCGCCGCGCGCCAACTCGTCGACAAAGCCGGTTGGCGTGAAGAAGCCGATTCCGAGCCCGTCCCGGATCGCCTGTTTCATCAGGACCAGCGAATTCGATTTGACCCGCGCGTTGAACTGAGCGCCGCTGCGGATGAACTCGGTCTCGGAAGCGGCGTCGAGCAGCCAGGGATCGTTGAGCATGACGACCGGATGGGCGGCGCACTGCGTCAGCGTCAGGCTCGAAGAGCCGGCCAGCGGATGATCCGGCCGCATGATCGCGCCGAGCTGGAGATGGAGTCGCGCCAGAATCTCGTAGTGGCGATGGCGTCGATCAATGAACAACGTCGCGATGTCTGGCCGCGCCGCGCGCATTTCGGCGACATGCACGTCCGGGTCGGCGTCGACGACGCGGAAACTGATATTCGGGTGGCGCTTGGCCAAGGCCGCGATCGCCTGCGGCACGACGCTGACGAGCAACGAAGGAATCGAGATCAGCCGCACTTCGCCGCGAATGTCGCCGGAAAGCGCGGCGATCTCGGCGCAAGTCTTGCTCCAATCGGCGAGCGTCGCGCGCGAATGGCGCAGCATATGTTCGCCCGCCGCGGTCAGCCGCACGCCATTGCCGCGACGCTCGAAGAGCGGCGCGCCGATTTCGGCTTCGAGCTTCAAAATCTGCCGGTTCACGGCCGAGGAGGCGACGTTGAGCGATTCCGCCGCCCGCCGGATCGAGCCGAGCCGGGCGACGGCGTCGAGATAGCGCAGCACGACGGCGTGCATCCTGGCCTCGCTGAAGCGCTGCCGAAAAGGCAGCGGCCTTCGCGAAAATATATGCTTCCTTCGCTCGCCGGACCATCGTTAGTTTAGCCGAATTCCGACGGCGCTCGCCCTGGCAGACGCGCCGTCGCGGCAAGCGTAAGGATGCCTCGAAATGGCGATCCGCCTCTCCACCCGCCGCACAGTTCTGAAAGGCGGCGCGCTGGTCGCCTCCAGCCTCGCGTTTCCGACCTTCATCGCGTCGCGCGGCCGCGCCGCCGGCGGGACGCAGAAAGTCAACATGCAGCTCGGCTGGATCGTCGGCGGCAATCAGCTCGGCGAAGTCGCCGCCAAGCGGCTCGGCTATTTCGAAGAGGAGAAGATCGACTTCGCCATTCAGCCGGGCGGCCCGAACATTGACGGCGTCGCCATCGTCGCTTCGGGCCGCTACGAAATCGGCCAAGTCTCGTCGAGCCCCTCGCTGATGCTGGCGGCTTCGCAAGACGTGCCTGTCACGGGCTTCGCCGTCGGCGCCCAGAAGCATCCCTATTGCTTCTTCTCCCTGCCGAGAGCGCCGATCCGCAAGGCCGAGGACATGGTCGGCAAGAAGATCGGCGTGCAGGCGACCGGCCAGATCCTGCTCAGCGCGCTTTTGCGCAAGCACGACATTCCTGCCGACAAGGTCGAGAAAGTGATCATCGGCTCGGATATGACGCCGCTCGTTTCTGGCCAGGTCGACGCGGTGACCGGCTGGCGGACCAATACGACGGCGCTGAAGGTTCTCGGCCCGGATTACATCGCGATGCCGCTCTGGGACGAGGGCGTACGCCTTTATGCGCTGCCCTATTATGCGACGACCGAAACGCTGCAATCCAAGGCCGAGCTTCTCGCCGCATTCTTGCGCGCCGCCGGCCGCGGCTGGGCTTACGCCAAGGAGAATCCGGAAAAAGCGGTCGAACTTTTGGTCAAGGAATATCCGAACCTGGTCGCGCCGGACGAACGCGAAGCCGCCGCGATCATGCTCAGTTACGAATTCACCGACCGCACCAAGGAGTTCGGCTGGGGCAGTTTCGATCCGGCGGTGTGGCAGGAGCAGATCGATCTCTTCGACGAGTTGAAGCAATTCGCCGCAGCAAAGCCGAAGCTCGAGCAGGTGATGACGACCGCGATCCTCGATGCGACCAAGGATACGCGGCCGAAGCTCGGGTGAGCGCGAGGTACGGACATAGGGATGACAATCACGCAAACGCCGTCATTGCGAGGAGCGCAGCGACGAAGCAATCCAGGAGCCGCCGTGGCTTCTCGATTGCTTCACGTCGCTCGCAAAGACGGGTAGGAGAATGCGCGTGTCCGTCGCCACGCTAAGGAAAGACGCATCGCCCGCCCCGGTCGTGAGTCTGCGCGGCGTCAGCGTGCGCTTCGTCACCGAGCGCGGCGCGGTCACGGCGCTTCACGACATCGATCTCGACGTCGAAGACGGCGGATTTCTCACTCTGCTCGGCCCGTCCGGCTGCGGCAAGTCGACCTTGCTGCGCGTCGTTTCGGATTTGCTGCCGCCAAGCGCGGGCGCCGTCCGCGTGCTCGGCGTTCCGCCGGCGGTCGCTCGCGGCCGGCGGGACATCGGCTTCGTCTTTCAGGATTCGACGCTGCTGCCCTGGCGCAGCGCGTTGCAAAACGTCGAATTGCCGCTCGCGGTCGGCGGCGGCGGGGCGCGGCCGGGCCGGCGCACGCCGCGCGAACTCCTGGCGCTGGTCGGCCTCGGCGGCTGGGAGAACGCGCTGCCGCACGAACTTTCCGGCGGCATGCGTCAGCGCGTCGCCATCGCCCGCGCTCTCGTCAACGACCCAAAGCTTCTCTTGATGGATGAGCCGTTCGGCGCCCTGGACGAGATCACTCGCGATCGGCTCAACGAAGAGCTGCTGCGCATCTGGGAGGAGACCGGGGCGACCATCCTCTTCGTCACCCATTCGATCTATGAAGCGGCCTTCCTCGGCCAGAAGGTCCTTTTGCTCGCCGCGCGGCCGGGCCGAGTGCGCGAGATCGTCGATGTGCCGCTGCCCAACCCGCGCCATATCGCTTTGCGCGAGACGCCCGCTTTCGTCGATCTCGTCGCGCATTTGCGGCGGGTCCTGGAGGCCTGCTGATGTCGGCCCAGACCATCGACGCCCTGCCGGCCGTACCCGGTCTCGCCGAGAGCCGCGAAGACCAGCGTCGCTTCGCTCAGCGCCGCCGCGCCCTCGCGTGGCGGCGTCGCTTGCTGCCGATCGCGGCCGTCGTCCTGCTTCTCGCGCTCTGGGAGGGGGGCGTTGCGTTCTTTCATATCAAGCCGTTCATTGCGCCGGCGCCGAGCGCCGTGGCGATGCTGCTGGTCAAGAAAATCGGCCTCTTGCTGCAGAATCTTGCGCCCACCGCGATCGAAGCCGTCTCGGGCTTCATCCTCGGCAATCTCGCCGCGATCGTCATCGCCACGGTCTTCGTCTATCAGCGCACCCTCGAGGAGGCGTTCTTTCCGATCGCGGTGATGGTCCATACGATCCCGGTCATGGCCTATGCGCCGATTCTGGTTCTTCTGCTCGGCAATGGCGTGGAGGCGAAGATCGCCATCGCGGCGATGATCTGCTTCTTCCCCACGCTGGTCAATATGACGCGCGGCCTGCGCAGCGTGAGGCCGCAACAGATGGAGCTGATGCGGATTCTTTCCGCTTCGCCGCGCGAAGTCTTCTTCGAACTCAGGCTGAAGAATGCGCTGCCCTATCTCTTTTCAGCGCTCAAGATCGCCGCCGCAACCTCGGTGATCGGCGCGATCGTCGGCGAATGGATCGGCGCGACCACCGGCATCGGCGCGTTGATCATCCAGGCGACGTACAATTTCGATTCGCCGCTGCTCTACGCCACCATCGTCGTCGGCTCCGCCTTTTCGGCGCTGTTTTTCGGGCTGATCTCATGGGCCGAGCGGTACTTTCTCAAATGGAACGTCGGCGAAGCGGGATGAACGGGACACCGTCATTACGCTTGGATGTCATTCCCGCGCAAGCGGGAATCCAGGAGCGGCGGCGGCTGGAGGAGGGACCGCGCTGGATTTCCGCTTGCGCGGGAATGACAGCATTCGAGGACCAAAAGCCGTGACACAAACCGATCTCATCGCCGAAGCGGGCGGCGCGGTCCCGATCGTCTCGCGCTCCGACCTCGTCGTGGTCGGCGGCGGCCCGGCAGGAATCGCCGCCGCCATCTCCGCCGCGCGCAACGGCCTCTCCGTGACGCTGATCGAGCGCTATCCGTACCTCGGCGGCCTTGCCTCGGGCGGCATGGTCCTGGTCCTCGACGATATGTGCAACGGCGCCGAGATCACGGTGCGCGGGCTCTGCGCCGAGCTGATCGAGCGCATGGAGAGGATCGGCCTCTGCGTTGCGCCCCCCGAGGAGGATCGCCGTTCGGACGAAACCTTGTGGCGCAAATGGTCGCGCTGGGGCGTGTTCGATTTTCACTCGCATCAAAAACCGCAGCCGATCTGCTACGCGGCGGCGTTCGACCCCGATGGGTTCAAGCGCGTCGCCAATAAGATGATCGCCGAAGCCGGCGTAAACTTGCGGCTCCATTCCTGGTTCTCGCGCGCCATCGTCGAGGATGGCGTGGTCAAGGGCGTCGTCTGCGACACCAAGTCGGGGCGGCAGGCGATCATGGGCTCCGTCGTGGTCGACGCGACCGGCGATCTCGACGTCGCCGCCTCCGCCGGCGCGCCGTTCACCCACGGGTCCTACATCGTCACGACCGTATTTCGGCTCGGCGGCGTCGATGTCGAGGCGGCGGAACGCT
This sequence comes from Alphaproteobacteria bacterium, assembly GCA_021325385.1. Classification (GTDB taxonomy): domain Bacteria; phylum Pseudomonadota; class Alphaproteobacteria; order Rhizobiales; family Beijerinckiaceae; genus Roseiarcus. Next base: position 3,905 of record JAJPHH010000007.1, on the reverse strand, counting down.
TCGAATACGATGAGCCGGACGCGTTCAACGCGATTGATCGCGCGATCAAGAAATTGATGGGCGGCTCCTGGGACAAATGGTGGCTGCGCACGCCGCTGCCGGGAATCGTCTGGTGCAACTGCCCGCATATGGTCGGCTATGACGGGATCAAGGTCGAGGACCTGACCCGTGCGGATTTCGAAGGCCGCGATCGGATCGACGCCGTGCTAACCCACGCGCGCCAGCATCTGCCTGGCTTCGAAAAAGCCTTCGTCGTCGACGTCGCGCCGCAGATTGGCGTGCGCCAGACGCGGCTCCTCGACGGCGTCTATGTCGTCACCAAAGAGGACGTGACGCGCCGCCGGCATTTCCCGGATTCGGTCGCGCGCGGTCGCGACTACTATTATCCGTACCGTTCGATGCTGCCGCGCAATGTCGGCGGCCTGATCGTCGCCGGTCGCCATTATTCCGCGACCTCCTCCGCCCAGCGCATCTCGCGCGAAATTCCGCCCTGTATGGCGATGGGCGAGGCGGCGGGCGTCGCCGCCGCGCTCGCGCTGGAATCGGGCGTCGGCGTTGACGCGATCGACGTCGCCAAAGCGCAGGCGATCTTGCGCCGGCGAGGCGCCGATCCGGGCGACGCCCCCGCAGCGAACGCGACGTTCGACGAGGCGGCGGCCTAGGCGCATGGGTCGTCATTGCGAGGAGCGCAGCGACGAAGCAATCCATTCATAGGACTGTGATCCATGAATGGATTGCTTCGCTTCTCTCGCAATGACGGAGAGCTTCTTTTTGGAGACCATAATGACGGATAGCGCGACGCAGCCTCTTTCGGGCGTCAAGGTGATCGATTTCAGCCAGGTGATGCTCGGCCCTTGCGCGACGCAGATGCTCGCCGATTACGGCGCCGACGTCATCAAGATCGAACGGCCGGCCGGCGATCTGTCGCGCTCTTCTCTCGCCGACGATCCCGACGGGCCGAACAATCCGGTCTTCCGCAGCCTCAACCGCAACAAGCGCTCGGCCGTACTGGACCTTTCCAAGCCGGAAGGCAAGCAGGTCATTTACGATCTCGTCCGCGAAGCCGACGTCGTCGTCAACAATTTTCGCGCCGGCGTGATGGAGCGGCTCGGCTTCGGCTACGAGACGCTGGCGACAATCAACCCTCGCATCATCTCGGCTTTCGGCTCCGGCTTCGGCAAGAAAGGCCCGCTCGCCCATAAAGGCGGCCAGGACATTCTCGCTCAGGCGGTGTCGGGTCTAATCGCGCGCAAGGCCAATGCCGACGATCCTTTGACGCTCTATCCGACCGCGCTTTGCGACTACGCCGCCGGCATGCATCTGGTTCAAGCGATCCTGCTTGCATTGCTGCAGCGCGAGAAGACCGGCAAGGGCCAGGAGGTCGCGGTGTCGCTGTTCGAATCCGCGCTCGCCATGCAGATGCAGGAGGCGGCGATGTGGACGCAGCGCGGCCAGAATTTCAGTTGGGGCGCCTTTCCTTTGACCGGCGTTTTCGAAACTCAGGACGGCGCTCTGGTCCTGGTCGGCGCCTTCAAGGCCAATCCTTTGCGCGACATTTCGGCCGCGCTCGGAATCGAGGATCTGTCGCTCGACCAACGCTTCGCCACCTTCGCCGGCCAGATGGCGCATAAGAAGGAGCTGCAGGCGATTTTCCGCGAGCGTTTCGCCAAAGGTACGACGGCTCACTGGCTTGAGCGGCTGGAGGAGCAGGATTTGCTCTGCGCGCCCGTCCTCACGCTCGCCGAGGCGCTCGCGCACGAGCAGAGCCGCGTCAATGGCTCGCTGATTTCGCTGAACGGCGGCTCGATGCAAGTCGTCGGCACGCCGCTCGCCATGGCGCCATCGGCTTTCGCGTTGCGCCGCCCGCCGCCGCAGCTCGGCGCCCATGGCGCGGAAGTGCTGAGCGAGATCGGCTATTCGGCCGAGCGCATCGCCGGCCTGAAAGAGGCGGGCGTGCTGAAATGAGCGTCCTGTTCAGCGTCGAGAGCCATGTCGCGCGAGTGACGATCAACCGGCCAGAGCGGATGAACGCAGTCGATCAGGCGACCGAGGCGGAGCTGATCCGCATTTGGGAGACGATCGAGAAGGACGACAACGTTCGCGTCGTCGTGCTGACCGGCGCCGGCGAGCGCGCCTTTTGCACCGGCGCCGATATGAAAGCGGGCGGCGGCGCAACCGGGCTCGACTATTGGGCCGCGCCGCGGCCGGGCGGCTTTGGCGGCCTCGCGCTGCGCGACACGCTCGATGTTCCGGTAATTGCCCGGGTCAACGGCCATGCGCTCGGCGGCGGGTTCGAGATGATGCTCGGTTGCGACATCGTCGTCGCGGCCGAGACCGCGACGTTCGGCCTGCCGGAGCCGCGCGTCGGCCGCCTCGCTTTGGACGGCGGCGTCGCGATCCTGCCGCGCCGCATCCCTCACGTCTGGGCGATGGGCATGTTGCTCACCGGTCGAAGGATCGGCGCCGAGGAGGCGCTGCGCTTCGGCCTCGTCAACGAGGTCGTCGCGGCCGCTCGCCTAGACGAAGCGGTCGAGCGCTGGATCGCCGAACTCCTCGCTTGCGCGCCGCTCTCGGTCCGCGCCATCAAGCAGATGGTCCGCGCCGGCGAGGGTCTGAGCGCCAAGGAGGCGCAGATGCTCCGCCTGCCGGCTTTGGTCAGGGCGCTCCAATCGGCCGATCAGGACGAGGGCGTCCGCGCCTTCCAGGAAAAGCGCGCGCCGGTTTGGCGCGGCGCGTGAGGGGCGCATGACCTACGTCATCGCCTCCGCCTGCATCGACGTGAAGGACGGCGCCTGCCAGACCGCCTGTCCGGTCGAATGCATCTATGAGGGCGGACGGATGATGTATATCCAGCCCGACGAGTGCATCAATTGCGGTCTCTGCCTCTCGGTCTGCCCGGTCGAGGCCATTTTCGCGGAGGAAGACCTGCCCGCGGAGGAGCGTTCGTACCTGGAAGTCAACGCCGAGTTCTTTTCGCCGGCTGTCACTGACTGGGGCTCGCCGGGCGGGGCCAATGCGCGCTATAAGACGTGCAAGGATCACCCTCTGGTCGCGGCATTCGCCTCCGGCAAAGAGGCAGGCGGCGTGGGCGCGAAGGGTACGAGGTAAAAAAGAGAGCGCAGCTTGACGCCGCGCCAAAGCCGCCCGATGAGCGCCGCAGCGGGGCGTCGAGAAAGGATCGCGAATCCACGGAGCCGCCGCAGGTCCCGCGCCCCTGATCGCCTTCAGCGGTTTCCTCAAGATCGCGACATCCGCTTCGGCGCGATCGTTTCAGCCGAGACGTTCCCAGCGCTATCAGCCACAGGCGCTGTTCGGCCGGTAGGCGGCGACGTGGTCAATCTGCCGCCGCGGCGGATGGGGATCTCCGAAATGCCGACTCTCGGCTTTCCGGGCGGGACGGCGAGATCGCGCTGATCGGGCCAAGGCCGGCAGATTGCTCTTGCGTTAGGCGCGCGGAGCGCCTCGACAACGCCTGACGGCGTTACATTAAATCCCCGCCTCGTGAGCGCCTGATGCTCGATTTGAGCAAGCCTGCGGCTCGAGTGGCGCCGGCGAAAGCCGGAATCCGCTTTGATCAAGCCGCTGGAGGACTGCGCGGCGGAGCCGCCGGAAATGAAACGCAGCTGATTTTGCTGGTCTTCCCCGATTAAGACAGCGCCGTCGGCGCTCCTTGCTCCGGGCTTGACGCTTCCCTCGCCTCTCCCTACCTATCTTCCATGGCGCGGGCTGGATTCCCGCGTATTTTCTTTCGAGGTCGCCATGTCCGCTACCGCCAAGGTCACCGACGCTAGTTTCGAGAGCGACGTCCTGCAGTCCAAAGAACCCGTCGTGGTCGATTTCTGGGCCGAATGGTGCGGGCCATGCCGAATGATCGGCCCGTCGCTCGAGGAGATCGCGAGCGAGAT
>JAJPHH010000023.1 GCA_021325385.1 Alphaproteobacteria bacterium | reverse complement strand
TCGCGCACCATCTGGGCGCCCATATTCTCGAACTTGTCCTCGAGCTCGATCTCCTTGGCGACGGTGACGCCGTCCTTGGTGATGCGCGGCGCGCCGAACGACTTGTCGAGCACGACGTTGCGGCCCTTCGGGCCGAGCGTGACCTTCACCGCATTGGCGAGGATGTCGACGCCGCGCAGCATGCGCTCGCGGGCGTCAGCGGAAAACCGTACGTCTTTAGCTGCCATTGTTGAAAACTCCCTGACCCGAACGGGCCTGATTGGGCTGGATGTTGAGAGGAGGCTAAATCAACCGACGACGCCCATAATGTCGGACTCCTTCATGATCAGGAGCTCCTCGCCGTCGATCTTGACTTCGGTGCCGGACCACTTGCCGAACAGCACCCGGTCGCCCTTCTTCACGTCGAGCGGCGTCAGCTTGCCGGTCTCGTCGCGGCCGCCTGGCCCCACGGCGATGATCTCGCCTTCTTGCGGCTTCTCCTTGGCCGTGTCCGGAATGATGATGCCGCCCTTCGTCTTCTCCTCGCCTTCGAGGCGACGGACGACGACGCGGTCGTGCAGGGGACGGAACTTCATGATGAGCTTCCTATCTCGATTGCGCGCGAAGGCCCGTTGGCCCGGGCCGGCTTCATTTTGGGGCTGTTAGCACTCAAGCCAAGCGAGTGCTAAAGCTGGCGGTCAAATAAGCGCCGTCCGGACGGCCGTCAAGGGCGGCGAAAGCGGGGAGGGCGGATTATTTCCGCTTGGTTGACGCCGCCCGGCCGCGGCGACGCAAGTCTTCGAATTTTTGCGCGCAGCGGACGCGAAGGAGGTCGACGACCGCGGCGACGTTCGGCTCTTCAAATGAGCCGGCGCATTGCGAGCCAGGCCAGCCGCTTCGCCCGGCAAATTTCTTAAGCAATGACCGATATAGCCTGAGGCGCCCCGCGACGGCGTCGGGGCCGGAGCAGAGGGGATCATCGTGCTCGCCCTTCCCGAAGGCGCCGGCGGCCAATCGGCAGCGACGGCGGCGCCTGACTCGGTCCAGGCCGCCGGCCGCATCGCCTATCTCGAGTCGATTCGCGGCCTGGCCTCGCTCCAAGTGCTCCTCCTGCACACGTTCTCGGCTTTCGCTCCGATTCTCGTTTTCAGCGAAGCGCCGTCGAGTCTCGCCGGCGCGGTGCGCTTCTCGCCGCTCTTTCTTTTTTACGATGGTCTGTTCGCCGTCTACGTGTTCTTCACGCTGAGCGGCTTCGTCCTCACCCCGGCCTTCGCGCGCTGGGCGGATCGACCGTTCGCCCTGGCGACGAGCCGATGGCTGAGGCTCGCGATTCCGGCCCTGGTCGCGGTTACGATCGCGATGGCGATCAAGCTCCTTGTCGGCGCGGCGCCGGCCGAAGCGGCGCGGGCGATCGGCCTCGATTGGTTCGTCAAGGCCTGGAGCCCGCCGCGCGCGCCGACCTATTTTTTCTTCGACGCGCTGGTTCAAGGGCTCTGGGCCGGCTACTCGAATACGTCGATCTTGCCCGATCTCGGCTTGCCCCTCGTCATCCAGCCGGTGACCGCGAGCTACTTGCCGCCGCTCTGGACGCTCAGCGTCGAAATGCAGGGCTCGCTGCTGATCGCGACGCTCGTCGTCGCGGCGCGCCGCAGCCGCTTGCTTTGGACGGTCTTGTTCGCCCTTTGCCTGGTCTTCCTCCTCCGCACGTACTTCCTCTGCTTCCTGATCGGCCATGTTCTCGCGCGTTTCGACGCGCGGACATTGTTGCGGCGGACGCCGGCCGGACTGCTCTTCGCCCTCGCGATGATCGGACTTTGCTTATCGCTCGCTGACGAGTACGGCGCCGTCGCCGCGCTCGCCTCTTGCGAGCGGCAGCGAGCCTTGTGGACGCCATGCACGCCGCATCTGCTCAAGATGGTCGGCGCCGTGCTGACGCTCGTCGCCGCGCTCGGCGCCTCCGGCCTCGAAGCGATGCTGACTCGGCGTCCGTTCGTGTCGCTCGGGCGCCTGTCCTTCTCCCTCTATCTCATCCATTGGCCAATCGTGTGCGGGGTTTGCGCCGCGCTGTTCCTGGCGATCGGCGGCGGCGAGGACAGCTCTTGGGCGCGCGCCGCCGCAATGGCCGCGGCGATCGTGTTGAGCCTCGTCGGCGCCGGCCTATTTTCGCGGATCGACGCTTGGGCGATCGCCGCCTCGCGGCGGCTGCGGTCGGATCTGGCCCAGCCGGAGCGGCGCCTCACGCCGCCAGCAGCCGCTGCACCTCGCTGACCAGGTCTTTCAAATGGAACGGCTTGGACAGGATCCGCGCGTCTTTGGGCGCGTTGTTGTCCGGGTTGAGCGCGACCGCGGCGAAGCCGGTGATGAACATCACCTTGATGTCAGGATCGAGCTCGGTCGCCCGGCGGGCGAGCTCGATCCCGTCCATTTCCGGCATCACGATATCGGTGAGGAGCAGCTCGAAAGGCTCTTCGCGCAGCCGGTTATAGGCGGAAAGGCCGTTGTCGAACGAGGCGACGTCGTAGCCGGCGTTTTGCAGCGCTTTGACCAGAAAGCGACGCATATCGTTGTCGTCTTCGGCCAGAAGAATCTTCGTGGTCAATTCGCCGTTCGTATTCATTCCTGCCCCCATATCCGATTCACCCTTCCCTGATCCAAGTAAAAATCGAGTGAAACTTGACGTTTCGGGTCGCGCCCCCGCCGCCCTCAAATCTGTGGCCGCCGCCGTCTCGTTTTCATCCACCTCTTGTCCTTATCGGCGCTCTGGCGCATTTTCGGCGCCAATCCGACCCTGTCGGATGGAGGGCGGAGTCACAGGCGAGGCGCGATGACCGGCGGCAATGACGACAGCGCTGAATTCGGGGCGCCCTACGTCATCCTCGAGCCGTCCCGCCTGACCACGCCTTTGGTGATCAATTCGCCCCATTCGGGCCGCTGCTATCCGCGTCGGTTTCTCGCGCGCTCGCGGCTCGACGGCCTGGCGCTCCGGCGCTCCGAGGACGCGTTCGTGGACGAATTGTTCGCGCCCTGCGTCGCGCTCGGGGCGCCGCTGATGGCGGCCAATTTTCCGCGCGCCTATCTCGACGTCAATCGCGAGCCCTACGAGCTCGATCCGCTGATGTTCGAGGGTCGGCTGCCGCCCTTCGTCAATACGCGCTCGCTGCGCGTCGCCGGCGGCCTCGGCACGATCCCGCGGGTCGTCGGCGAGGCGCAGGAAATCTATGGCGATTCGATCCCCGTCGCCGAGGCCATGGAGCGCATCGCCAAGCTTTACGCGCCTTATCACAGCGCCTTGCGCGGCCTGATCGAGCGGGCGGCGAGCCGCTTCGGCCTCGCGGTGCTGCTCGACTGCCATTCGATGCCCTCCAATGTCGCCGACAGCGCCGCGCCGGATTTCGTCATCGGCGACCGCTATGGCGCCAGCGCCGGCCTCTGGGCGGTGGAGACGCTCGAACAGGCTTTGCGCCGGCTCGGCTACTCGGTCAGGCGCAACAAGCCTTACGCCGGCGGCTTCATCACCGAGCATTACGGCGTCCCGGCCAGCCGGCGGCACGCGGTCCAGATCGAGATCAACCGCGCCCTTTACATGGACGAGCGGACAGTGGCGAAATCGGCGTGCTGGCCGGAACTCGCCGCCCATCTTCAAACCGTCGTCGAGACCCTGATCCTGCGCATCGCGCGCGAGATCGCCCGCCCGCCAATGGCGGCGGAATGACACTAAGCCGCCGGCGCTGGGCGAGCGTTCGCGGCTGCATCGATGAGGCCTGAAATGCCTGGAAAAAAGGAGGCCGCCTGTGTCGCCACAAGCGGCCCAAGTCTAGGGAGGAAACGCCCAAGGAGGGCATATGCGGCAGGTCATGCCGCACCGCAACAATATCGAACTG